>DATAUH010000177.1:0-4345 GCA_036268375.1 Bryobacteraceae bacterium
AGCGTGGAGAGCAGGGCGACGCTTTGGGCGGGCTGCACGTCGGTGAGCCAGTGGAAGGGCGCGCCGCCGGCATCGATTTCGCAATCGGGTGAGACGTAGCGGACGCGGCTTACGGCGCCTTGGTCGACGCGGATCAGGATAACCGCGTGGTCCGGCGGCTCCAGGTGCACGACGCCTTGGCCAGGGCCGGCCTGGCCATCGCGAAAGACGTACTCGCAGCCCATATTGTTGTTGCCGTTGTTGCGTTGCGCGGGAACGGCCCAGCCGATCCACGCCGGCTGCGGCTGCGCAGTGAGTAGCGGCTTATAGGCGGCTTCGAGGCCGTTGCCCGCGGCGCGCGTATCGAGCTTCGCGTTTACGAGAAGCTTGGGCTGCGCCGCCAGAACGCCGGCGGCGGCCAGCAAACACAGCGTGGTCTTCATTTGCTTAGAATCTCCATGTAAAGCTCATTGGCTTCGGCGGTGTGCATGCTGCCGAGGTGTTCCAGAATGCGCTTCTTCATATCGAAGTTGTTTTCCTTGTGGTAGATGTCCACCAGGGCTTTGGCATTGCGGCGGCTCGAGATCTGATTGAGGATGGCGCGCTTCACGGTGGCGTCCTGCTCGCTTCCGTAGAGGCCGGAGAGGGTGTCGCCGAGGTTCTGGGCGCGGTAGGAGGAAAGGACGTCGATGGCTTTGATGCGGACCTTGGGTTCTTTATCGGTGCGAGCCACTTCGAGCAGCTTTTCCGTGTTGCCGTTGTTGGCCATGGCATTCAGGATCTGGATTTTCGACTCGGGCGTGGTTTCGGCCTGATAGAGCTGCCACAGTTCGGCATTGCCGTTGTGGTCTCCGAGTGCGGAAACGACGTTAGAACGCAGGTCGGGTTCTTTCTCCGACCGATAGATCTGCATCAGGTGGTCGTTATCGTTGCTGGAGCGCAGCGCGTTGATGATTTCACGCTTGACCGAGGTGTCGGTGGTGGCGCCGTAGATCTCAAACAACACCTGCGCGCGGTTGGGAAACTGCTTGCTCTGCACCATGTAGCGAATGGCAGTGGCCTGCAGGTCGGGATTGCTGTTGCCGCGCGCAATCTGCTCCAACATCTGCTGGGACTGCGAGGAGTTGTTGCTGGCGAGGACGAACATGGCGCGCTTTTTCAACGCGGGAGAAGCGGGGCCCTTCAAAAGCTTCTCGATTGCCGGATAGGCGCGGGCCGGATCGGTCTGCGAAAGGCCGTTAAGCGCCATCAGCTTCAGCTCGTCATCCGATTCGCTATCCGGTGAGACTGCCTTGCCCGAAGCCTGTTTGACTTCGAGCTCGAGAGCCTTGGCATCGTCCAGCCAGTGACTACTGGGGAATTGAGTACGCAGTTGATTGAGGGCCGCAACAGCGTCGTCGCGGCGTCCCAGCTTGTTGAGCGTGTAGGCTTTCCAGTAGAGCGCGCCGTCAATTTTCGGTCCGCCGCGGGCGACCACTTCGTTGAAATTATCGAGGGCCTGGTCGTACTTGTGATCGTCGAGCGCGTTCTGGCCACGGCCATAGAGGGAGCCGTCGTTCGACCGTAAAAGGCGAGCCTGCGCCAGCACCGGGGTCTTGAAATCGAAATTGAAATTCAGGTTCGGCATGGCGGGCATGGGTACGTCGATGTGCATGTCGCGCATCGCATCACGGGCTTGCTGCGCGGCCTGCTGCGCCATTTCGCGAGCCTGATCACGCTGTGTCTCCGACATCGCACGGGACTGTTCACGCGCCTGTTCCGCCTGTTCGCGCGCCTGTTCCGCGATTTCTCGAGAATGCTCGCGCACGTCTTCCGCGGCCTGGCGCGCCTGTTCAGCAGCTTGGCGCGCCATTTCACGGATCTGGTCCTGATCCTGCTCCAGATAGATGGCTTGTGGGGACGCTGGCGGCACAGGAGCCGCAAAGGGCGTTGGAGCCGCCGGGGAAGCGAACGGCGCGATGGCAGCGGCCGGAGTTGGCGCCGGGCGAGGCGACCTGGGGGCTCGCGGCGCTCTGACGGCTACCGGAGCCTCCGCGGGCATGGGCGGTTCCGGAGCTTGTGGCGCCGGGGGCGCGGTTGCGGCCATCGCCGGGGTTGGGGGTATCGGCGGAGCCGGCGGCGCATCTTGAGTGGCCAGGGCCACTCCGGCTGCCAGCCCGCAAATCATCGTCAAACGTAAAGATCGATTCATGTTTTATTACCTTTTACAGTGCGCGCTTGCCCGGATCGGCAGACGACGCATTTTTTCCTTCTGGAGTGCGGACTTTTGAGCCCAGCACCCGAATCTTGAACAGAATTCCTTCCGACTTCAGCCGCTTGCGCAGGCCATCCAACTCTACGGACGACAGTTCCGAGGGGCCGTGCGCAATATCCAACAGCACGCGGTCGATTTCGTCGAGCGTTCCCGCGACCGTTGCATCACCGGTGTGCTCGGCCGTCTGGCGATAGAGCCGGCTTTCACTGACCAGTCCCGCAGCGCGTTCCTGTTCATCTGAAATATCCAGCTTGCCCTTCGGATCGGCATTGGCCAATTCGATGAGCACCATCTGCGAGCGTTCCAGGTAATCGCCCACGGCCACCAACAGCACGCGCTCCTTCACTTGCGGATCGCCTGCAGGCGCAGTTTTAGTTGCGATCATGGTTGGTTGCTTGACCGGCGAGCCCGGCTGGTAGAAGCGTCCGGCATAGAACGCCGCCACCAACAGACACGCCATCGCCGCCGCGGCCGCCGCCCAACGCCATGGCGCCATTGGTCGCGCTTCAAACGAGGGCAGCAGCGCGCCCAGCCACTTGCGCCGCGCGGGAATCGATGGGCTGACGCGCCGCCAAACTTCCGCGCCGTACTCGGGACCGCGCTCCGGCACTGGGAGAGAGTCGACAACGTTCAATACCCGCTGCAGCGACGCGAATGTTTCGCGGCAGTGCGGGCATTCCTCCAGATGCCGGTCGGCTGTAAGGGCGTCGCCCTCTTCGCCGTAGTAATGCAAAACCAGTTCTTCTTCCGTTAGGTGGTTCATCGGGTTGCGCTCACTAGCGGTTCTAACGACCGCCTTAGTTTTTGCACGGCGCGAAACACGCTATGCTTGGCCGCGCCTGGCTGGCATTCCAGCACGCGGCTGACTTCTTCAATACGCATGCCCTCGAAGTGGCGCAGCACGAAGGCCGTCCGCTCGTTGGGGCTCAACTCTTCCATGGCTTCGAGCACTCGCTCGCGCACTTCACCGCTCAGCGCCATGCGTTCGGGCGTGGGGTCGTGCGTGGGGAGTTGCAGTACAATTTCCTCCACGCCCTCGCCGCCATCTGCCCCTGCCGCAGCCACATGTTCCGAGCGGCGCTTGCGCGCGCGCACCAGATCCAGCGAGCAGTTGGCCGCGATCCGGTAAAGCCATGTGCCGAAGGATGCGCGCTCATCAAACTTCGCAAGCTGTTTGTAGGCGCGCAGGAAGCTTTCCTGCACTACATCTTCGGCGTCTTGTTGATTGCCAGTCATACGAAATGCAAGCCGGAACAAGGCACGACTGTGACGCTCCACCAGCACCCGGAAAGCGTCGGAATCCCCCGAACGCGCCCTGGCGACAAACGTTGCATCTGTCGTGTCCATCCAGCTACCCGTTAGACTGTTGCGTCAAAAAGCGGTTAGTAAATTTGGAACGGGCAATTAAGCCCTTTGGATAGCCCGTCCTGGGATTATTGTTCCATGCGCCAGGGGGAAAGGTTCGGCCAGCCTTTGAGGGCTTTGGCGGCGAAGTCCGGGGCCTCTTTTGCGTGGCAGACGGAGCATGGATTGGGCGTTTTCAGCGACTCGGTTGTGGCGTGATGAAGTTGAACGTGTGGGCCAGCACGTTCACATCCGCGATTGTTTGTCGGCTTTGGGCATATGGCGTAGGCACCGAATGGTTCCGACGGCGGAGCCGTCACGGAAACGATTCCGGAATTCCTGAAGCAGGGATACCATTCTTTTATGCCGAGCTCGATGTGAGACAAATAGATTGTTTGCGTTTTCTCGCCTCATATTCTTTGCACGGCAATATTGCAACACGACAGGGGTTCGGTTGCGGCACCCCATCGCGCTTCTAATAAGTAATTCTACCTATGCACTTACCGCCTTTGGTGACTGTTTGACCGCTCGATAATTCCGGTTGGTTGTTATTGACGTATTCCAGCTTGGCTTGACGGCAAAGAAGAACATGAATCCCGAAGAAAAGGCGTCTAAGTCGGCGCAGATGGCCTGATTCTAAAGCCGGAAAAGGACAGACCTGGTGCGAGTGCATCGGAAATCGGCTCGCATGAGTAGGTACACGGGCGTACGCATTCTTCCTCTTAACGTTAATCCATCTGACCTGACTCATTTCAAAATAATCAGTTA
>DATAUH010000178.1:0-9416 GCA_036268375.1 Bryobacteraceae bacterium
GGCTTGGGGCAGTCCTCAAACAGCGACGCCAGATTTCGAAGCCGTTTCCTTCAAGCAGGTCAGCATGTCAGATGCTCGGCAACTTCCGGCGGCCGTTCTCGCCGGCTTACCGGGCGACGGCTTCCACATAGAAGGAGGCCCCGACACCAATGATCCGGCACGTATTCGAATTTCCGGCGCAACGCTCAGGGAGTTGCTCTCCTACGCGTTGAACACGCGGAACGCGCAGATCACCGGACCATCATGGATTTCGACCGAGCATTACAGCTTGGAAGCAACGCTGCCGGCGGGTGTGACGCGCGATCAAGTTCGCCAGATGCTCGAAAAATTGTTGGGGGATCGCCTGCAGATCGAAATGCACCACGAACAGAGGGCGATGAGCGTATATTTGCTCGAAGTAGCGAAAGGTGGTCCAAAACTGCAGCCCCCCGCGCCAACGCCTCACTCTGAAAGCGATGCAGAGAGCCGCGCGGATCAGCAAAAGCGGGCGTTGGAAGGTCTACAGAAGATCCTGGCAGCCCGCGAGGCCAATGCAGCCGGCATCGGAGAGCGACAACCTTCTCGAGGATTTCACTTGGCCCATGCTTCGATGCAGCTGTTGGCTCAGTTTCTGTCGTTCAACCTGGACCGCCCGGTCGTGGACAAAACAGGTCTCGATGGCGAGTTTTCCTGCCAACTTCGCTGGGATCCGGACCGGACCGGCGCCACGAGCGAGCCCGGCAGCGGACTTTCGATTTTCACCGCGATTCAGGAGCAGTTGGGTCTGAAACTCGAGGCCTTGAAAGAAACCGCTGATTTCGTGGTGATCGACAAGGCTAACCGTACGCCTCCCGAAAACTGATATGAAAGTTACCCGAAACGAAACGGAAGCGTCACGCGGTCGCTGCAAACTCTAAGTCGTCCCCATCGGCGCCGAGCAGCAAATACGGCTCGCCGAACTGGTCTTCATCGTTCGACAGGCGCAGTCCCCAAGTTCCGCCACTGACCAGGTAGCAGTGGCCGTCGCCCGAATCATCGACGAGTGATGCGACGGCGGGCGCGGTGGCGCCGGAGTCGTCGAGAGCCACGATGTCGCACCACGCAGCCGCGCCATTATGCGTGACACGCACGCGGTTGACGGGCCGCGGTGAAGACTTGGGCTGAAACACCTGGCCATCCATGGCGGCGCAGTTCGGATTTTCGTCGATTTGGATAAAGATGGGCGGTTGCATTGCTGGAGCTCTTTTCATCGTACCGAAACGTGGGCTGGAGAGGCGGCTTTCCCAGCAGGCTAGATCGCGGTGTATCCGTTTGGGCTACTGAATTGGTGTAACCGGCGGGCGGCTCTCGGGGTCAATCAAAAGATGAGGTTTTTCCACGCGCTGTCGCCGGCGACTGCGGTATGCGCGCGCGCTGCGCACGTTTGGCGACCGGCGGATGCGGTCCGCGAGAGCGCCGCAATCTCGCAATTCGATTCAGGCGAAGGGCTCGCGACAGGGTACAATGAGCCCATCTCGCTTCTTCTTGAGTACACGTTTCTCGTTATGCAGGTCGTGCTGCGTATAGACCTCAAATTGCGCCGTTCCGCGCTGGAGCCGGCGTGAGATTTCGCTTGGGCGTCTTACTTTTAAGTGGCGCCTGCATTTCCCTGGGGCAGGATAGTTTGCCGGGAAACGGCCTGGCGCAGCATCCGTTTCTCTATTGCGGCGCCGCGAAAGCCGGCGCGCCTCCTGAGATTCTTGTTTATCGCGAAGGCAAGGTGCAGTGGAGTTATGCGCTTTCGCCTCGCGATCGTTTGGAAGATTGCACCATGCTTTCGAATGGCACGATCGTCTTTGCGCGTGGAAACGGAGCCAGCATCGTGCGCCAGGACAAGAAGATTATCTGGAATTACAACGCTCCCGCCGGCGCCGAGATTCGCACTGCATTTCCATTCGACCGCGACCGGGTTCTGGTGATGCAGAGCGGCGACCCGGCCCTGGCGATGGTGATCAATACGTTGACGGGCAGCGTGGAACAGCAGGTGGCATTGGACACGGCCAATCCCAAAAACCCGCACGGACAATTCGGACACGTGAGGGTGACGTCGAACGAAAACTACCTTGCTGCGCACACCGATGCGAATCGCGTAGTGGAATACACTCCAGATGGGCGCGTTGTCTGGTCCGCCAAGGCCGAGACGCCGTGGGCCGCCGTGCGTCTGCGCAATGGCGATACGTTAATCAGCGGCGGTCAGAGCGGTTACGTGCGGGAGATCGATCGGAGCGGCAAGACGGTTTGGGAGCTTACGAAAACCGAACTGCCCGGCTTTCCGCTGGAGAATGTGCTGGAAGTTTCGAGGCTCGCCAGCGGAAATACGTTGATCAACAACTACGCTCCGGATGGCGATCAGCGCAATGTGGCGCAGTTGATCGAAGTGACGCCGGACAAGAAAGTAGTATGGGCCGTGCGCGATTATCAGGCGCTCGGCCCAGCGATTTCTACTCAAATTCTAGACGAACCGGGGATCCCGGAACGGCGCGAATTGCAGCGATAGGCTCGGGCGTCCGTAACGCTTGGTAGCGCCCCGCGCTGGAACAGCAGCCGGCCTACTTCGACTTCGCATCCTTGGCAGGCTGCTCCGGCGCTTTCGCCGCTGGCTTCTCTGCGCCTTTGGAAGACGCGCCGCCTTCCGGTTTTCCGGATTTTGCCGCTTTTTCTGCTTTGGCCGCTTCCTTTTCGTCAGCTTTGGCTTTTTCCTTCTCGGCCTGATCCGCAGCCTTTGCTTCGGCGCCCGCAAGATACTGTACGATCACCGATATGCGGCGATTGGAGGGATTCATGGGGTCATCCGGGTGGCGCAGTTGGGTGTCGGCGTAGCCGCGAACCTGAGTGACCTGTCCCGGTTTGAGTCCTTGGGTCATCATGAGCTTGCGGGCTGCGTTGGCGCGATCCACGGACAGTTCCCAATTGCTGTACGCCTCACCAGGGTACGGCTTCGAATCCGTGTGCCCCTCGATGAAGACCTTGTTGGGAAGCCCGCCTAGCTGCTGGGCCAACCGCTCCAGCAGTTCTTCCCCTTCATCATTAGGCGCGGCTTTACCGGATGGAAAGAACATGCCCACTTCATTCTCGGAGAGCTCGATGCGGAGCCCGTCCGAGGTGAGGGTGATCTCGACGTGATCCTTCAGGTTCTGGAAATTAGGCGCCTTCATGAAAGCCTGCTGGATCTTCTCCTTCAGCTTGGCCATATCCTGTTTTTCCAATTGAAGGGAGTTCCCTTGCCCCGCTGCTGCGGTGCCCGTAAGCTTTCCAGGTCCCGACGGATTGTTGAAATAGGAGCTGACGGCCTTCTTCATATCGTCGTCCGCGCCCATCAACCACAGCACGATGAAGAGCGCCATCATAGCGGTAACGAAATCGGCGTAGGCGACCTTCCAGGCGCCTCCGTGATGACCATGGCCGCCCTTGCGTGGGCGTTTGATGATCACCACAGTGGGTTTGACGGGCTGACCACTCTCGATGTCAGTCGCCATATTACGCTGCTGCCTCTTCTTCCGCCGGTTTAGCGCCGCCGGCGCCACGGCAAGCCGTTTCCATTTCCTTGAAACTGGGACGCAGCGTACCCGGAATAGCGCGGCGCGCCATTTCGGTCGCCATGATCGGAGCAAGACCTTTCACGTATCCGAGAGCACCCATGCGTAGAAACCCGTAATAGGATGCTTCCGCATCGTTTTGTTTGGAAATGGCGACAGCCAGTGGGCCGAAAACGCCGTAACAGAGCAGAATACCGGCAAAGGTACCCACCAACGCGGCCGCGACTTTCTCGCCGATTTCCTCCTTAGGGCCGCCAAGAGCGCCCATGGTGATCACGATCCCCAGTACAGCGGCTACGATGCCGAGGCCGGGCAGAGAATCCGACATGGTCGTGAGCGCGCCCGCCGGTTCATGCGCCTCCTTGTGGTGAGTTTCCAGGTCGATCTCCATCATGGCGTCGATATCGAGTGGCTCCACGCCGCCCGACAGCGCAACCCGGAGGGTGTCGCAGAAAAAGTCCAACGCATGATGGTTCTTCAGGAACTTCGGGTATTTTTGGAACACTTCGCTCTTCTCGGGAGCGTCCACATCTTCTTCTAATTTCGATGTGCCCATCTTACGCGCCAAAGAGTACAGGTCGTACATCATGTTCAAACTTTGCGTGTAGTATTTCTTGTCATACGGAGAGCCGCTGAGTACGCCGAGAAGCGCTTTAGCGGTCCGAATGAGCACCGGAAGCGGGTTTGCCGCCACTACCGTGCCGATAGCAGAGCCAAAGATGATCAAAAACTCCGCCGGCTGAATGAGCACCTTCAGGTTCCCATGCTCCATGAGAAACCCGCCAATGATGCAGCCAAGAACGATTACAATTCCAATAATTGATATCATGCCGTCGATGGCGTTTGTACGCCTCCCAATTAGTATCGGCGGCTAATCGGATCAACTTTATCAATTTCTGCTTGCCAAGATGGGCAAAGCCTTGGAAAAATAGGCATGGTTCAACTGCTATGCGTATACGCGTCCTGGGAATCGTGCTGGCGGGAGGTAAGGGTACCCGTCTTTTTCCGCTTACAAAGGAAAGGGCCAAGCCGGCGGTGCCCTTCGGCGGGAAATATCGCATTATCGATTTCGTCCTGAGCAACTTTATTAATTCGGGGATCAGCTCCGTCTATGTGTTGACTCAGTTTCGCAGCCAATCGCTGCTCCAGCACCTCAGCGAGGGATGGCAGTTCGGCAGCCTGCTGAAGAATCAATTCGTGATTCCGGTGCCGGCGCAGATGCGGTCTCCAGACGAAACCTGGTACCAAGGCACGGCCGACGCGATTTATCAGAACATCAACCTGGTGGAACAATCGGATCCCCACGTAGTGGCGATCTTCGGCGGCGACCATATTTACCGCATGAACGTGATGAGCATGATCGAATTTCATGTTCAGCGAGCGGCGGAAGTGACGGTTGCGGCCATCCCGGTGGAGCGCAAGCACGCCCAGGAGTTCGGCGTCATAGAGACCTCCGAGGACGGACACATCCTGGCCTTCCACGAAAAAAACCCGGATGCGCCGACCATGCCGGGCGACAACGGGCGCGTGTACGCGTCCATGGGCAACTACGTGTTTTCGACGCGAACGCTGTTGCGGCTTCTACACGACGATGCCGCCGAGACTCACAGCCATCACGATTTCGGCAAAGACATTTTGCCCCGGCTGGCCGGAAAATCCGAGATGTTCGCCTACGATTTCCAGACCAACCGAATTCCCGGCGAACCGGTCGGGGCGGCCCCGTACTGGCGCGACGTAGGGACGATCGACGCCTACTACGAGGCCAACATGGATCTGCGCGCCATCAGTCCGGCGCTGAACCTTTTTAATCGGGACTGGCCCGTGCGTACGACGGGTTACCCGGATCCGCCGGCGAAGTTCACCTTTGATGAAGAGAACCGGCGCGGGCAGGCCATCGATTCCATTGTTGCCGGCGGGTCCATCTTGTCCGGTGGCATGGTGCGCAATTCCGTACTGGGACGCGGGGTGCGTGTGCATTCGGGCGCCGTGGTGGATGATTGCGTGATCCTGGATAACTGCGATATCGGGCGGCGCGCGCGACTTCGGCGGGTGGTTTTGGACAAGAACGTCCGCATTCCCGAAGACGCCGTGATTGGGTACGATCTGGAAGCCGACAGACAGCGTCAGTACCACGTTACAGAGAGCGGTATTGTGGTGGTCGGCGGCGCGCGTTCACCGGTGAGCGTCGGCGAAGTAGTGGTGTAGGCATCCCACGCAGAGCGGAACAAGGGCGCGCATCTCGGCGTTATTCTTGATCAGTGGAACAGAACATTCTCGCGTGGATCGCGCATTACGGATACTTCGCGGTCTTCACCTTGTTGATGTTCGGCATCGTGGGACTGCCGGTTCCGGATGAAACGCTGCTGACATTCAGCGGCTATCTCGCTTACAAAGGTAATTTTTCACTTGCCCTTGTATTCCTGGCTGCCTGGGCCGGGAGCACTTGTGGCATCACCATCAGTTTCTATCTGGGACGGACGTTCGGAATGGGTCTGATCCATCGTTATGGGAAATACGCCCATATTCGGGAGGATCACATCAAAAGGGCGCACGCGTGGTTCGACCGGGTGGGACACTGGGGGCTCACGTTTGGGTACTTCATTCCCGGCGTACGTCACGTTTCTGCGTTTGCAGCGGGGATGAGCGAGGTGACTCCTCCACAGTTCGCGCTTTACGCGTATAGCGGCGGATTTATCTGGGTAAGCGCGTTTCTGGCGCTGGGTTACTTCTTAGGCGATAAGTGGGAGAGCGTCGAGCGAGACGTGCATCATTACGCGTTGCTGATCACCATCATCGGCGCGGTAGGCTTGGCGGCTTACCTGATTTGGCGAAAGTGGTTCCGTCGCGCGAGTTAGTTTTCCGTAGGCATCTTTGCGCAATGATCCACCACGAGGACGTCCACCGGTATCTTGCGCGGTTCCAGTTTCAAACCGAGTTGCTCTTCGAGAGCGGTGAAAATTGACGGACCATCGCCGGTCTTGGATTCGCCGAGGCCGGGTGAGTAGGTGACCGTGAAGCTGTAGACGCCGCCGGTCGCGGTTCCGTCGACCACAGGCTGTCTGAGGATCCCGCCGAGCGAGTCAGCAACATGAGCCAGTTCGGCGCGTTCCATGTGTATCCGGCCGGGTGGAAAATCGTTGATGTGGCCGCCAGTGTTTTCGACGGGTTGCATTTTTAGTCCATGTTTCGCGATTACGAGCGCGAAGCCCGGCCGCAATTTCTGTTCGCGATGGACCACCAGCCCGAAACGTTCGGCGAGTAATGCTTGCAACATTTGCCTTCGCTGCTCCAGGTTGGAACCGGGCGGCACTTTGCCGGAAATATCGAAACGTTCGCCCGACATCCAATCCGGCGCCACAAGATTTTGATCGCTGATCCGGAACGCAGTATCCATGATTCCACGCAACACGTAATTGCGAAAGGTCACTTCTGCCGCTCCCAAATCGTTGCTGGAACCGGTCTCATTCGAAGTGTTTAGCTTGATGGAAGCCACCTCGAACCGGGGCGAAGTTGTATCGCTTTGAGCCAACAGGGGACCGGCCGCACATATAACGGCGACGGGAAGATACAGGCTCTGCATGTCTGAGTATACGTCCAGACGAACCGGAAGTTAGCCCCGGTAACCTACGCCGGGTTAAGTATGCTAAGCGCGAATTGAGCTGGTCAGAAGGCGCAAGGACATATGCGTGCGCGATAGAAGAGCATCTATAGATTGATCGCGGCGATTGGGTGAAGTTCGACTGCGCCTTTGGCGCGCGCGCACGGGGTGTTCGCAACCAGACGAATGGCCTCTTTCAGATTTTCAGCCTCGATGATTCCGAAGCCGGCGAGAGGTTTAGTAGCGGGCGCGAAGGCGCCGTTGGCAGCGTGTGGCACGCCGCCCCAGGCCGTTACAATAGTGGACTCGGGGCGCAGCGCGGCGACGATGTCGCCTCTTTTGCGCATCACGTCGTCTTGTGCGAGTAGAGCCTCCTGCTCTTCTTTGCTGAGCGCCTTCCAATCCTTCTCGTCGCCGTACGCCAGGCATAGGAATTTCATGGCTTGGCGTGTGCACGTGGGAGACCATGCTAGGTCGTATTCTGTGTCAGGAGCGTTGGGTTCGTTTTTTCAACTTGGCGTGAAGGGAAAGGCGCATTGTGAAAATCCGTCCTATGCCGCAATGTATGCGACCATGTTCGCATGCTTCGCCGAACCTGCCTGATAGGCGCTTTAGCCGGCTGCTGGATGCTATCGGGCGCAGACCCGTCGCCGGTGCCGGAGAAAGCGTTAAACGCGATCACTCCAGAGGGAATTCTCAAACATATCCGTGTGCTTTCGTCGGACGAATTTGAGGGTCGCGCGCCCGCCACTCCGGGTGAGAAGAAGACCACCGATTACATCATCGAGCAATGCAAAGATCTCAAGCTGACGCCGGGAACGCCGGATGGCGAGTGGCTGCAACCGGTCGCGCTCTGGGGAATTACGCCCGGGGGCGGGGAAGTGACGATCCAGTCGGCCGGCAAGGATTTCCCGCTGACGCCGCAGGATTATCGTGCGAGTTCCTCACAACCGAAGACGTCGATCGAAGTTCCCGAATCGCGAATGGTCTTCGTGGGCTACGGAATTGTGGCGCCGGAATACAAGTGGAACGACTATAAAGGCGTCAACGTGAAGGGCAAGGCTGTGGTGATTTTGGGCGGCGATCCGCCGGTACCGGATCCGAGTGACCCGACTAAGTTGGATCCGAAGATGTTTCTGGGTCCGGAACTATCTTTTCATGGAAGGCCGGGAACCAAGGCCGACCTGGCGTTTGCGCGCGGCGCCACGGCGGTGATCACGTTGCAGGGCGGCGCCGGACGCGGCAATGCGGGCCGGGGCGCCGCTCCGCGCGGCGGCGCGAACAGCGGGCCCAACCGCTACATCACGCGCGAAACCATGAGTGTGCGCGATGAGTATTCGACCAAGCACATAGCGGCCACAGTGTCGCTGAACGCAGACAAGGCCACTCAGTTGTTTGCGGATTCGGGGCAGGATTTGGCGGCGTTGCGAACGGCGGCTCTTTCGCGCAAATTTAAGGCGGTTCCGCTGAAGGCAACCATCGCCGTGAAGGTGAAGAACGGGCTGCGTGAAATCAACACGAACAACGTCGTGGCGAAAATTGAAGGCAGCGATCCGGCGCTGCGCAACGAGTATGTGATCTACTCCGGCCACTGGGATCACATGGGAACGCAGGGCGAAAACATTTTTCACGGCGCAAGCGACAACGCCTCCGGCACGGCGGGCGTATTGGAACTGGCGCATGCATTTTCGGAGCTGCCGGAGCCCGCCAAGCGCACGGTGATCTTCCTCTTTACGACTGCCGAGGAGCGTGGCTTGTTGGGAGCTAAGTATTACGTGCAGCACCCGCTCTATCCACTTTCGAAGACAATGGCCAATATTAACCTGGATTACTTCAGTAACTGGGGCTGGGGTAAGACGAGAGACTTCAGCATTCTGGGAATGGGCATGAGTTCTCTGGACGACATGGTGAAGGACGCGGTGACGCGACAGGGCCGCGTCGTCACGGGCGATACCGATCCAGTGGAGGGCTTTTATTGGCGATCGGATCACGTCGAGTTTGCCATGGGTGGCGTGCCGTCGCTGGCATCGAGCCCGGGTATCGATTACGTGGGAAAGCCCGTCGATTACGGCGATCAGAAACGGCGCGAGTACATCACCAACGACTATCACAAGCCCACCGACCAGGTGAAACCGGACTGGGACCTCACCGGCGCCGTGGAAGATTTGCAGGTGCTGCTGGAGGTTGGTTATCGCGTAGCGCAGACGCCGGAGCGGCCGGTATGGCGAAACCGCGGACCGCTGCACAATCCGTACGCGGGCAAG
>DATAUH010000179.1:0-4283 GCA_036268375.1 Bryobacteraceae bacterium
TGGACTTTGTGAGGCCGGTTCCGAAGTAGACCGCATCCTCAAAGGCGTCGCGCAGATCGGCGGCCAAATCTCGCCGCTCCCCACCGCGCTGCTTGGGGCGTCGAAGCCCGCGCGCGCCTTCATCGGCCATGTGGAGCCCACGTTCGACTGGACGCTGCGCGATTCCGGCTCCCGTCAGTTACTGACCGATTCCATTCAGCAAGCGCTCTATGGCGAACTCTTTCAACCGTCGCCGCTAGGCCAAGCCTATCGTAAATACTACGACCGTTTGGGCTCGCTCTACACTTCCTACGATGCCGAATCTGCCGAATTCAGTCGCGGGGGCAACACTCGCGGCGCCATGCTGCGCGATCTGCTCTGCGCCCGCGATATCCAAAGCATGGTGATTCTCGGCGACCCAACCGTCATCCTGCCGCCTCTATAAGCGCCGTCTGTATCTATCGAAAAAAGCTCTCGGCGCCGCGTAAAATCAATGCTGCTCCCGCCATTCCCGCGGCTGCGGACACAAATGCTCTCCTCGGACCCCGAAGTTTCCATTCTTCGTGCGCCGCGTGCAAGCCGAGGTAGCACAGCCATCCCGCGGTCACGCCCAGCGGATATGTAATCCACCGCGTGCCGAAATGCGGAGCCAGCCAGATGGCAATCGCGGCGCCCACGAGTGTCGTTCCCTCCGCCAGCGATGCAAAAACCAGCGCCCAACTGCGCGATTTCATTGAGGCGCAAAGAATCCCCCCCAATGCAATGCCCTCCGGAGCTTTATGCAGCGCGATCGCAATCGGCGCCGCCAGGCGCAGTTCGAACGGCGTAGCCAGTTGCGCCGCGCCTACGCTCCATCCATCGAAAAAGCTATGCAGTGCCGCGCCCACCAGCAATGGCGTCGCAAATCCATGCAACTCGGACGAGCACGAACCGTGGTCATGCGTATGCGAACAGCTCGGGCAAACCGAAAATCCCAGCCTGCCCGGTATCGCCAGCGCCGCGTAGCCCAGCGCCAGTAGCCCCAAACACACCGGCCAGCCCGCCGTGTCTGCCAGTTCCGGCAGCAACCCGAACAGCGCTACTCCTAGCAGCATCCCCGCCGTAAGCGGCACTACTATGCGTGTGCGCGTGCGCGCTTCCGTGAGCCAAATGCCTACCACCGCGCCGGAAATGCCGACGCCCGTGGCGAGCGCGGGGACAAGCAAAGTGGCGTCGGGCACGCTTTCAGGTTAGCAAGGGAGTTCATTCGAACCAATGCTAATATCGGTGACTTGCGGAAATCCCTCTACGTTCTCACCGTCGCTCTCAGCGCATCGCTGCTCTTTGTAGTCGAGCCCGCGGCGGCCAAAGCTCTTCTGCCGAAATTCGGCGGAGCCGCTGGCGTATGGATCGCCTCCATCCTCTTCTTTCAAGTGGCGCTGCTTGCCGGCTATCTTTACGCATACGCGCTCACCCGCTTTCTCGCTCCACGCGTCCAAGTCATCGTTCACATCGCCTTGCTCGCGCTTGCGGCATGCCTGCTTCCGTGGATTCCTCCCGGCGCCGCCATCACCCCCGGCTCACCCGAGCATCCATCGCTCGCGATCGTCCTGGCGCTCACAGGTTCCATCGGCGTTCCGTTTTTCATACTCTCTTCCACCAGCCCCTTGCTCCAGTCCTGGTATGGCGAAAACGCTCCGCAGCGCCTCTTCGCGTTATCCAATGGCGCCTCGCTAGTTGCGTTGCTCGCTTATCCCGTGCTCATCGAGCCGCACCTCCCGCTGAGCGCTCAGTTCCGCATCTGGTCGTCTCTGTTTATTCTTTTTGTTGTAGCGTGCGTGGGCTGCGCATTCACCGCCCGTGCATTTTTCGCCGAGCCCGCTCAACTCCCCGCGCGCGGACAGGCGTTCGCGTGGGCCGTACTGGCCGCCTGCGCCGCCGCACTCTGGCCCGCGGTTGCGAATCACCTCAGTCAGGAGGTCGCTGCCATCCCGCTCCTCTGGGTCTTGCCGCTCGGCATCTATCTGCTCACCTTCGTTCTCTGTTTCGAAGGCCGCGGCTGGTATCGTCCCGAGCTGTTCAAGTGGCTGGTACCGCTTGCCTGCCTTGCGATCGCGTGGCGTCTCGGCATGCTGGGTCAAGCCGGCGGAATTGAATGGGAAATCCCCGTGCTCTGCGCCGCTCTCTTCATCTGCTGCATGTTCTGCCACGGCGAACTGGCGCGCCTGAGTCCCGGCGACCAGGGCCTCGCATTCTTCTACTTCATCGTCGCGCTCGGCGGAGCCGCCGGAGCCGCCTTTGTCAGCCTCTTCGCCCCCAACGTCTTCCACACGTTTCTCGAACTCCCGGTGTGCGTGGCCGCCTGCTTCATTCTCAGCCTGTGGCTGCACCGCCATGGACGTGCGCGCGACATGATCCGTATCTCGCTCGTCGCCACCGCCGCTTTCGCGTTCGTGAACATCTATGGCGTTGGTATCGGATCCGTCCTGCGTGTCCGAAACTTCTACGGCGCTCTCCAGGTCACAGACGGCAGGGCAGGGAACGACGACATTCGTTCTCTCTACAATGGCAAAATTCTCCATGGAATCCAGTACCTTTCGCCCGCTCGCAGCCGCATAGCCACCGCTTATTACGCCCCCGAAACCGGCGTGGGTCGCGTGATGCGCTCCGTGCGTGGCTCCTCACCCTGGCGCGTAGCCGTGGTTGGACTGGGAACCGGTACACTCGCGGCGTTCGGCCGTCCCGGCGATTCCTACAAATTTTTCGATATCGATCCGGACGTCGTCCAAATCGCCTGGAACGCGTTTCGCTATCTGCGCGAGTCTCCCGCCAAAGTGGAAACCATCGCCATCGACGGCCGCCTCGGTCTTGATCGCGAACCCCAGCGCAGCCTAAACCTGATCGCGCTCGACGCCTTTTCCGGTGACTCCATCCCCGTGCACTTGCTCACGCGCGAGGCCTTCGCCATGTACTTTGACCGCCTCGCTGAAGGCGGCGTCATTGCCATTCACATTACCAATCGCTATTTGGATGTTCCCGCGGTGGTCCGCGCCGTCGCGCACAGCTTGGGCAAACCGGTCATTGTGATTCACAATGCCGCCGATCCCGCGCGCCTCGTCCAAGCCACCGATTGGGCCATTCTCGCCAACCGTCAGCAGGATCTTGCATCGCTCATGCCCTTTGCCGGGCCTGAACCTACATCCACCATCGCCGCGTGGACCGACGACTACAGCAACCTTTTCCAGATCTTCCGCTGATCGAGACTTGTGCGTAACGCCTGCAGTAAAGCCGCTAAAAGTTCAGACCGGCCGATTTCGCCAGATCCTTCACCGATGGCAGTTTCCCGCTCTGCGCCGCATTGTTAAAGTCCGATGCCAACGAGTTCAGTTCATTCGCAATTGCCGTATTCCCGTTCCCTTGCGCTGTCTTCGCTGCATGCTGCAGATTGGCAGAAATCTTCTGCGCCACTTGTGCATACTCGGCGGGGCTCGCCTGCTGCATCTGCTGCAGCGAGCTCATAATCTGGGCAAACGGCGAGGTCTTACCTGCTGCCGCCGGCTGACTCGGTGGCGTGCTTCCGCTGTTCGGCGCCATAGTCGCTCCGCCGCTCTTGCTCGCGGGGCTGAAGATCGATTGCAGGTAATTACCGGCCAGGCTGGCAATGGGACCAATGCTCATAGCCAAGATATCGGCCATTTTTATTGGAACTTTAGCCTCACCCCGAAACTCACGCACCTTCCAGAACGTATACAATCGGCATGGAGGCACGCGTGGCCATTCGTAACCTTCTGTTCTTCAGCGTCTCCGGGCTTCTCTTAGCGCAAACCACTTCGGGCATCGATCCACGGCCCAGCGTCGCCGATTATCCCGCGAAGGCCTCCAACCAAGCGCTCTCGATCGGCGCTGCGCACGTGGCTCCTTCCGATCAGAACCGCATCTTCGGCCGTGACTGGTCAGGCTCCTACATAATCGTCGAAGTCTCGCTCTATCCCGAAACCGGCTTCGCTCTCACAGTAGCCCCACGCGATTTTATGTTGCGTTCGGAAGGCGAAAGCGTCGCTCCCGTCGACGCAGAATACATCGTCCCGTACAAACACACAACCATGAACAACGGTCCCATCGGACCCGACTCAAAGGTGCACGTCGCCACGGTAGACAGCATCGGAGTCGCCAGTGGACCTAACGGTCGCAAAACCGTGTACACGGATTCCCAAGTCTACGTAGGTGTCGGCGACACGCCGTATCCCGTCTCTGCGCCGCCGCCCCGTGATCACAACGCCGACCTTCGTCGTCCACTCGAAGACAAAGAGTTGCCGGACATCAAG
>DATAUH010000180.1:0-1556 GCA_036268375.1 Bryobacteraceae bacterium
TTGAGACCGTCGGCTCGCTCGCCTACAAGGCCGGCCTCGACGTCGTCGCCTACATCTCGATGGCCTTCGGCAATCCTTACGGCGACCCCTGGAGCGTCGATGAGGTCGTCGCCGCCTGCGATCTGCTCGCCGACTCCGGCATCGAGAGCATCTCGCTTGCGGACACCGTCGGCCTGGCTACACCCGAGCTTGTCGAGGAAGTTGTCGCCGCCGTGCTCGCGGCCATGGTTTCCAAAGACCTGCGCATCGAGCTCGGCGTCCATCTGCACGCGCGTCCTGATGAAGCCGGGGCCAAAGTCACGGCCGCATACCGCGCCGGCTGCCGCCGCTTCGACTCCGCCATCGGCGGTCTCGGCGGCTGTCCCTTCGCGCAGGATGTTCTGGTCGGTAATATCGCCACGGAAAGCGTCATCGCCACTCTCAGCTCACTCGGAGCATCGCTGCCTCCTCTCGGCGATCTCGCGCCCATCATCGCCGCCAACCGTGCCATTGCCGAAAAGTATGCCGGCGTGAAACAGTAGGCGTTTCTCTCCTGACGTTCAGGAAACGTATCGTCATCTCGACCGGAGCTGGTCTCGCGCAAGCGAGGCCAGCGCAGTGGAAAGACCTGCTGTTTTGCCGGGCGCCCATGTCCCTCTGTTGAGACATGGGTTCAGAGCAAAGGAAGAACCCCATGGCGGACTACACCACCATCCTCGTAGAAGAAACCGAAGTCGAAGCCGGCCGCATTCTCACCATCACGCTCAATCGCCCGCAGCGGCGCAACGCGCTCACCTCATGCATGATCCATGAGCTAACGCTGGCTCTGCGTGCCGCGGAAGACAGCCGGGCTGGTGTCGTCGTCCTACGCGGCGCGGGCGAGCACTTCTGCTCCGGCCTGGATCTCTCGGAGCTCCGCGCCATGTCCAGCCGCACCACGGAGCAGCATCAGCGCGACTCCATGAACATAGCCGAGCTCTTCCGCACGCTGTACAGCCTCTCCATACCCAGCATTGCCGAGGTCCGCGGCTTCGCGCTGGCCGGCGGCATGGGCCTCGCCACGCTTTGCGATTTCACCCTCGCCGGCGACGATGCGCGCCTCGGCTACACCGAAGTCAAAATCGGCTTCGTCCCCGCCATCGTCTCGTCCTTCCTGCTGCTGCAGGTCGGTGAAAAGCAGGCGCGCGATCTACTGCTCACCGGCCGCATCCTCGACGCCACGGAAGCCCGCACGCTCGGTCTCATCAGCCGGATCGTGCCCGCCGCCGAACTGGATGCCGCCGTCAGCGAGCTCTCCACAACGCTGCTAGCCAACAGCCCAAGCTCCATGCGCGCCACCAAGCACCTCCTACACCGCCAGGAGATCGAGCGCCTCAGCCGCAACCTCCGCGCCGCCGTCAACATCAATGCCGAGCTGCGCGCCACCGACGATTTCCGCGAAGGCGTCACCGCGTTCTTAGAAAAACGCAAACCAGTCTGGCCCTCGCGGAGTTAGTTGGGTGCTTGCACAAGAACGGCGCCCTGCAAAAGATCGGCTGGCCTGCACAAAAGCATCATGACCCAGCCTTTGCGGCAGC
>DATAUH010000181.1:0-4642 GCA_036268375.1 Bryobacteraceae bacterium
CATCTGTCCCAGGACCGAGATGCCGACCTGGAAACCTACTCCGGTGAGAAAACCGGCGAGAACGGTTCGGGAGAGAAAGTCGGCGATAAAGCCCAGCTTAAGCAGGCGTGCGAGCAGCAGAAATCCTGCGGTGAGCAACGCGACCATGCCTGCAAGCGCGACATAGCGTGCACTGGCCGCCGGCGCCATTCCGGTGATTCCACTGCGCAGGATCGCCGCCGTCGCCGAGTCTGCGGCGACCACCAGATAGCGGGAAGAACCGAACGCCGCAAAGGCCAGAAGCGGCAGAAGCAAGCCGTACAGGCCGGTAACGATGGGCATTCCCGCAATGCGGGTATAGCCGAGGGCCTGGGGAATGTCCATCGCCGCGAAGACGACGCCGGCAAGCGCATCGCGCAGGCCACGGGCTCGCGCCACAGGTCTTATTCCCTCGAACAGCTTCGGCAAAATCAAGACTCCTGCACAACGCCCGACGCAGCAGCGCAACGCTTTCGCGTATGCGAATCGAGCTTGATGCTAAATGAAATTCTCGCGAATGTTTCGAGGAACCCGCTGATCCTGGCTAATTCTCGTCCGGGCCTTCGCCCTCTTCAAGAATAGAGGCGGTGCCGACGACATCGTAGGTAGCGGCTTCCCCGCCGGTCGGCTTCAGCGTGACGCGCATGGGCAGGCGCTGCCACTGGGCAGGCTGGCAGACGGGAATGAAGCGATTGGCCTGCGGCCACGGGCCTATTTGCTTCTGCACTACCGCGCGCCGCGCTCCAAGCTGGGCGACAACCGCGAAGAGGCCTCCCTTGGCTGTCGTGGCGATACCGCAGTACGCCGCGTAGTCGCGAAACCAGACCACGTCGGAGACGGCTGCGTCAAAATCCGGCAGGTGCAACGCGGTAATGTGGCCGGTAATTCTATCGACCGACAGCCAGGGGCCGGGCTGCCATATCCAATGAGGAGCCGTGTCCGTGGGCAGCGCGTCATTGAGGCGCAGCGCGCGGCGAATCGTGAAGGTGCGGTCCGTGATGTCGTGAACCTCGCCAGTGGTCCATTCTTTCTGGTGCTCGTCCACCAGGAGCGGTCGGACCTTCAGAGTGGAGGTCTCATCGGCTTTCGTGTCCGGCGTCGCATCCGGCTGGGTATAGGGAACCTTGCGGTAGGAGCCAAGCGTAACCGTGTGCACCTTTGCCACGGCGGAAAAGAGCGGACGCAACGGGCAAAGCGCGCATAACACCAGTAAAAAGAATGCGCGGACGAGATGGGACGGGCGCGAAGTCATGCTCAAGAGAAAGGGCTCGCAGGGGGAAGAATCCAATTGCTGTCATGCTACCCGACCGGGTACGGTCTGTGAACACGAAGGTGACCGGCCGCATAACACTTTCGATGTGTGGAAAAAATGGGAGGTGGGACGGAAGAAATTCCAACTTGCCGGGAAAGATGTACCGAGGTATTGAGAAAGGTACGAAAACTATGAAATAGATTGTGAATCCGCGCCAATCCGCAGGCCCGCTCGGAGTAGTATCGTGGGAAGAATACGTGCTGCCAAAGGTGGTGGTGCGTGCAAGAAGACCGCGGCGGGACTATTTGAAGCAGTACGAAAGGATATGGAATAGATATGTGGAAACCGAACCAGACTGGAAGCAACACTCCCTCAACTCCTGAACCGGTACGTCCCTCGACGCCCGCGACGAACTTCGAGCCCAGCCCCACGCGGCCTGCCACCGTAGGCGCCGGGACTGCGGCCGCCGCTGTGCCGACCGGAGAGCAGGCGACCATCGGCAAATCCCTGATCGTCAAGGGAGAGTTGACTGGCTCCGAGTCTCTGTACATCGACGGCAAGGTAGAAGGCGCAATCAATCTGCCGGGCAACCGCGTGACGGTTGGACGCAATGGACAGGTCGCCGCCAACATCGTGGCGCGTGAGATCGTCGTTCTGGGCAAGGTCCGCGGCAACTGCCAGGCCAGCGATCGCGTGGACATTCGCAGCGAAGGCTCGCTGACCGGCGATGTGATCGCAGCGCGAATCTCCATTGAAGATGGCGCATTCTTCAAGGGCGGCATCGATATTCGCAAACCCGGCGGCACCGACCTGAAGGGCGGTTCGGCGACACCCATCTCTGAGCCTGTCACTGTCGACGCGTAAATCGAATTTGCAACAATCTCGTCTCTCGATAGCGGCGGCCCCGGCTGGATACCCGGGGCCGTTTTGCCGCTCGAAGAATCAATGCGGAAGATTGCGCAGCACCGTGAACAGAAGAGTCGCCGCGAATCCCGCATAAACGGCGGCAGGCGGCGGTTGCGGCCAGCGCAGAGGTTTGCGCTGCAGAAAGCGGCGATACCCTAGAAGGCCGTAGACGCCCGCCAGGGGAAGCAACGCGACGACCAGCGCATTGAAACGCAGAGCTTCGGCGCAATGTCCGTTCAGCAATGCCGCAACTGCGCGTGTGGCCCCACAGCCGGGACACTGCAAGTGCAGATACTCCTGGATCGGACATCGGGGATAAAAGATATTTTGCGCGGGAGGAAAGCGCAACAGAACAACCGCGGCCAAGGTAAGCACAGCCAGTGGAGCAATGGCGCGCGTGGCGGTTGCGTTGACGATTGAGTCCCGCTGAATCATCGCACCGGGACTCGATAACGCAGCGCTTGTTTCACCTGGTTGATCTCGTTCAGTTTGTATTGAAGATAGATGCCGCCGAAGAAGAAGGTCAGAACCGCGCTGAGGCGAAGGCCAAGCGGCTCCGGGCCATTGAAGTGTTGTTCGAGCGTGTCGCGTAGAGTGAAGCGGGCGATGAGACGAACGACCCAGCAAGCGAGACCAATCATATTCCCAAGCAGGCTATGATGCGGCGCTTGCATGTGATTGTGCGCGATCGAGACGAAGATGCTCCACGAGCCGCCGACATTGAGCACAATCAATACCGTGGCAATGATGTAGTACATCAGAGCTTTGCTCGCCGGCTGAATACGGTTGGCCCAGCTGGCGAGGACCAGGTTCCATACGATAACGAACAGACCGCAGGTCAAAAAGCCAAAAAGCAGTTCGAGCCCCCAGTTCAAATTGGGAGGATCGGGATACCCGGCTCCCGGCTGTTGCGGATATGCGGGCGTCGCATAGATCGGCGCCGCCGCCGCCCCTGCAGAACCGAGGATTTGCGCGACCGATACCCAGTCGGTCATCTCATCGCTCTTGGCCATGTCGGTCGGCAGAATATTTCCGGCAGCTACGTAGCGCCGAAGATCTTCGATCGTATAAGGGCCGTATGTCTGTCCGTTGCGTGAGACTTGATAGGTCATGAGAATCTCCAACTTGCCAGGGGCTGTGATTTATCTATAGACCCGATGAAATCACGGACCGGAGTTCCGCACAATAGAGCCGGTTGCGAGTAGTCGCATCGGAAGATCTGAGAAGGGAAGTCTGAGAAGCCGGAGGTTGGCAGGATTCCTATTAGGAAATAGTTTCCAAATTGTTGTCTCCCCCCTGTATAACGCTGTTTGCAGCTATTCGCGAGGATTTTGAAATGCTAGGTTATCGAACGCTGGTAAGGATTGCGTTGCTGTTCACAGCCGCCGCCTTTGCGGCGCAAACTCCAATGGCGCAGGACATTCCGCATCTCGCACAGGAGCAGGGCCGCGCGACGCTGATGGTCGATGGCAAGCCGTTCTGGATGCTGGGCGCGCAGGTGGATAACTCCAGTGGTTGGCCGGAGCGGCTGAAGGCCGTGTGGCCCGCAGCCGAAGCCATGCGGCTGAACACACTCGAAGTTCCGGTCTACTGGGAACAGATGGAGCCGCAGAAGGGGCATTTCGATTTCGCCGTAGTCGATTCGATCCTGCAGCAGGCGCGTGAGCACAAAACGCATCTCGTGCTGTTGTGGTTCGGCACATGGAAAAACGGCAAGATGCACTATGCGCCGGAGTGGGTCAAATCTGATACGACGGCCTATCCGCGAATGAAGACGAAAGATGGCCGCGCAATCGATGTTCTCACTCCCAATGCACCGGCGAATCTCGCAGCGGACCGCGACGCATTTGTCGCGCTGATGCGTCATCTTCGCGAGACGGATTCGCAGCACACCGTCATCATGATGCAGGTGGAAAATGAGTCGGGTTCCCTCGGAACCGTGCGTGACTTCGGCGCGGCTGCGCAGAAGGAATTTGACACCCAGGTACCGGCTGAGTTGCTGCGCGGATTGAACAAGAGCGGCGCGGGAAACTGGACGCAGGTGTTCGGCGACGATGCGGACGAGACGTTTGCAGCATGGTCGGTCGCGCGGTACATCGGGCAGATTGCGGCAGCGGGAAAAAAAGAACTGGCATTGCCGATGTATGCCAACAACTGGCTGAAGAGCCCGCGAGCCTATCCGGTCTCGACCGTGCCGGGCGAGGACTACCCCAGCGGCGGCCCGACCATCAACATGATCGCCGTATGGAAGATTGCCGCACCGTCGCTCGACCTGATCGCACCGGATATTTACGTTCCAAACAGTGAGCGGTATCGCATGGTAATGCAGGAGTTTCATCGCCCGGACAATCCGCTGCTGATTCCCGAGAGCCTCGGATTTGAGCCATTTCCCGGAGCAAGCGGCTATGCGCGATATCTCTACTACGCTCTTGGCGAAGGAGCGATCGGATTTGCGAACTTCGGATT
>DATAUH010000182.1:0-19342 GCA_036268375.1 Bryobacteraceae bacterium
CTGGCCCTGGACCTTTCGCTGATCGTCGCAGGTACGAAATATCGCGGTCAGTTCGAAGAGCGGCTCAAGACCATCATGAAGGAGCTGATGGAAAATCAGAATGCCATCATCTTCATCGATGAGTTGCACACGCTGGTCGGCGCCGGCTCCGCCGAAGGCTCGCTGGATGCCGCAAACATCCTGAAACCGGCGCTTTCGCGGGGCGAAATTCAATGCATCGGCGCCACCACGCCGGCCGAATTCCGCAAGTCCATCGAAAAAGACCGGTCGCTCGAGCGACGTTTCCAGGCAGTCAAGGTTCCGCCGCCCACCGAAAGCGACGCTGTCAAGATTCTGTTCGGAATCAAGGATCGGTACGAGAAATTCCACGCGGTTGCATACACAGACGAAGCGGTCGAGGCCGCCGTCTTCACGTCCAGCCGCTATATTCCCGATCGCTTCCTGCCGGACAAGGCAATTGACCTGATCGACGAAGCGGGCGCGCGCGTAAAACTGCGGCAGACTACGCTTCCCGCCGATCTGGCCGACATTCAGAAGCGCATCAAGTTCATCGTGCACCGCATGGAGAACGCGATTGCGAACCACGAGTTTGAAAAGGCGCGTTTCTACTCCGATGAGGAGCGCAAAGAGCGCGAGAACATGCGCCAACTGCGCGAAAAATACAACCTTGACGATTCCTCCACCGGTTGCGTCACGAAAGACGATATCGAAGACGTAGTGGCGCGTTGGACCGGCGTGCCGATGACGGCGATCAAAGAGGAAGAGATCGCAAAGCTCCTACGCATCGAAGAAGAGCTGCACAAGCGCGTCATCAGCCAGGAAAAGGCCATCTCGGCTTTGGCTCGCGCCATTCGCCGTTCACGCGCAGGTCTCAAGTCTAGCGGCCGCCCGGCTGGATCGTTCCTGTTCCTTGGACCCACCGGCGTCGGCAAAACCGAAGTGGCGCGCGCATTGGCGGCGTTTCTCTTCGGCAGCGAGAAGAGCCTGATCCGCTTCGATATGTCTGAGTACATGGAAAAGCATTCGGTCTCGAAGCTGATTGGTTCGCCTCCGGGATATGTGGGTTACGAGGAAGGCGGACAGCTCACGGAGCGCGTGAAGCGCAACCCGTACTCGATCATCCTGCTGGATGAAATCGAGAAGGCGCATCCGGACCTCTACAACATCCTGTTGCAGGTGTTCGAAGACGGCCAGTTGACCGACGGCCTTGGCAATCAGGTCGATTTCAAGAACACGATCATCATCATGACCTCGAACCTTGGGGCGCGTTTCCTCGAGAAGCGCGGCCACCTGGGCTTCTCGGCTCCGGCAGGCGAAGGCATACCGGCGAAGATCGAAGAAATGGTCCGCAGCGAAGTGAAGAAGGCGTTCAATCCCGAATTCCTGAACCGCCTCGACGAAGTGATCCTCTTCAGTTCGCTGGCTGATGACGATCTGCTCCGCATCATGGATCTGATGGTGGATCAGGTGAACTCGAATCTGGTCGCGAAGCAAGTGAAAATTCACCTGACGCCGGAAGCCTCGAAGTACATCCTCGAGAAGACCTGCGCCGACCGCAGCTACGGCGCTCGTCCGTTGCGCCGCGCGCTGCAGAAGTACATCGAAGATCCGTTGTCGGAAGCGCTGATTCAGGGCTCTCTGCCGCGGCCTTCGGAACTGGAAGTTTATTTGAGCGAAACCGGTATCTTCTACCGCGTAATCGGCACGGAGCACAGCGAAACCGAAGCTGTTCCTGCCGGCGGCCCGGTGGAGCCGTCGCCCGGTACGCTGCTCTACACCTTTTAATCGAACCAACTAACCACACCAAGCGGCGGTTGCTCTGCAGCCGCCGCTTTTTTAACGCCTCACTTCGCCGGCTGGAACTCCAGCTTGCCCGCGCCCGCCTGCCACTCCATCGGTTCTGTCTGTCCGTAATACCAGTCGTTCCACTGATCCCGGTAATGACTGGATAGGATCTGTCCCGCTTGCCCGATCTGCTCGTTCATCAACGAACGGTTCCAGTCGCCCAGATCCGCCGTCATTCGCATAGAGGGCGCAAGCAACTTCGACGTCTGCTTCACCGTCGTTCCGCTGCCGCTCATTGGTATTCCGGCAATATCGAAGTACGGGCCGATGTATGGCACTCGATGCACCACCGGATTCTGGATGGTGACGTTCATATAGTTTCCCCAGCGCCACTTCTTCACGTCCTTGCCTTGCATGCGGCGCCCTTCCTCCAGCGCGTCTACGAACGCGCGCATCAGCGTCTCATCGTAGTCGCGAAACCATCCTTCGGGCCTTTGCCGCAGCAGCGTCTCCGTCACTGCAGCCGAAATCTGTATGTCATAAGGGCCGCTATTGCCGGGCGACGCCCGTTCCGCCATCGCATTGCGCACGTAGTGAAACAGCAGCTCGGTAATCAGCGGCGCGGCCTCGTTCTTATCCATCTGGCCGTCCCACTTGCGCAGAAGCGTGATGGCATCTTCCATATCCGGCTCGTGCGCATTTCGTTTGTCGTATACCGCCACAATCTGCGTCGCCAAATACTTTTCGAACCCGGAATAGACGTCCTTCTGGATCGCGATCATGTCGCCGGCCCGCCATCCTTCGTGCGACGTCAAGCGAT
This sequence comes from Bryobacteraceae bacterium, assembly GCA_036268375.1. Classification (GTDB taxonomy): domain Bacteria; phylum Acidobacteriota; class Terriglobia; order Bryobacterales; family Bryobacteraceae; genus PALSA-243. Next base: position 2,606 of record DATAUH010000182.1, read on the forward strand.
CGTGAATCTGATGCACGCGGTAGGGCGCGGCGAAGTTGCCGTCTACGTTGTAGGGAAAGCTCGCCGGGAACGGATTCTGGTTAGCAGTCACGATAACGCCACTTGGCGGGTTGTAAACGCTGGGCAATTCCGCATACGGAATGTAGCCGTCCCATTCGAACTTGCCGGAGGCGCCGTCGACAGGCATGCTGCCGGAGAAGCCGCGCCGGATCGGCAGAATGCCGGCGGCATGATACCCGATATTTCCGTCCACGTCCGCGTAGACGAAGTTCGAACCAGGTCCCGGAAAGCGCGCCAGCGCGGTGTTGAACTCCGCCCAGTTGCGCGCCCGGTCGATATCCAGGATCGGATACTGCAATACGCCAGGTTCCGCCGCGGTCCATCGCAACGACATGAAAGTGTTGGCGTCGCGGGCGAATATCGGCCCGTGGCGGGTCACCCAGGTGCGCGATTCCTTGGGCGCGGCGCCCTTTATTCGCACGAGCTCGCGCTCTTCGCGCGCCTGCTGCATCTGGCCCTGATACATGTAGCGGCCGGTGCGCTCGTCGATCTGTTCGATATACAGATCCTGCGAATCGAAACCCAGATTGGTGATCCCCCACGCGATTCGCTGATTGTGTCCGATCATCACTCCCGGGGTTCCGGGCAGCGTGACGCCGGAAACGTCCAGGCCGGGCGCCTCCAGGTGCGCCATGTACCAGATGCCGGGCAGCGAATACTGCAGATGCGGGTCGTTCGAAAGCAGCGGCTTGCCGGAGGCCGTGTGTGCTCCCGATAAGGCCCAAGCGTTCGACCCTGGCTGTATATCGGCTCCGGTTCTTACCGGAAACAAAAAGTTAACCTTATCCGCCTCGCCCCCGGCGAACATGGCGCGCTTGATGAGTTCGTTTTTCCAAGTGCCCGAAAGGTCGCGAAACATGTGCAAACAGATCAGCAGCGTGTCGACCACGCTCCACGGGCGCGGCTGATAGTTCAGCAGTGTGAACTCTAACGGAAGATCATTCAGGTGAGTGGCAATAAAGGCATTTATCCCACGCGCGTAAGCCGCCGCTTCAGCGCGATCCGCCTGCGGCAATGTCACGTACGCGTCCTCGGCGATGCGCCGCATGCGCATGCGCCGCGATTCTTCATCGGTCTCGAGCGCCGCCACCCCCACGACTTCTGATAGGTCTCCCGCCGCATACCGGCGCAGCATGTCCATCTGAAACAGGCGGTCCTGGGCCGTTACGTATCCTTGAACGAAGAGCGCGTCCTCCTGCGTTTGGGCGCGTATATGGGGTACGCCGCGGCTATCGAACGCAACTGAAACTGGTGCGCTCACCCCGGCAGTGATCGTTCCGGACCGCTGCGGCAGCGGGCGCCACACGAACCAAAAGATCAGGCCCAGTGCCGCCACCAACACAACCGCGATCGCCACATTGACGATCTTGAGCACCACGCGAACAAAGGAATGGCTCATGATTGGGGTAATTCTCAATCATAGCGAGTGGCGGCGTCGCCGCGAGGAGCAGCCGCCGTTCGTCAGCCAATCCATCGCATCTACTATCTGTACCAGTACAAAAGGGTGGAGAACCGGCTTCCCACCGGCCTGCGATTGAGGTAAAATTTCAACCAATAAAAAAAATGGGCGTCCCCGGGGATACTTAAGGGAGCGCCCATCTACGTAACGGAGTTAGTTGGTTATCCGTTATGACGCTGGAGTGGGGAATTGGTTAGAGCTTTCCGATAGAATTGTTTTCGAAGCTGTGACCGACTCCCCATTTCGACTCTTACTGGTTGCTTTCCTGATTGCAATCAATGGATTTTTCGCCGGGGCCGAGGTGTCTCTGCTATCCGTTCGGCACTCGCGCTTACGCCAAATGGCCGAAGAGGGCCAGGCAGGAGCGCAGGCGGCGCTAAATCTTTTGTCTAATCCCGGGCGGTTGCTCTCCGTAACGCAAGTCGGCGTCACATTAGCCAGCTTGGGCTTAGGATGGGCAGGCGAAGATACGCTGTATCAAATCTTGATTGCGGCAATACATCCAATAACTACGCCGGTATCAGAAAAGATCCTGCGGGTTGCGTGCGTGGTCGTGTCTTTTCTTGCGATCAGTTACTTTCACGTTGTATTTGGCGAAGTAGTACCGAAGAACCTCGCCATCGCGAAAGCCGATCGCCTGGCGGCGCTGGTTGCCCCAGCGCTTTTGTTTTTTTACCGCATCTCGATGCCGTTCGTGATCGTGATTGAGCGCTCCGCGAGTTTTCTGACGCGCGCGGCCGCGCATAAGTCCGCAGGTCACGCCGGCGGACATTCTGCTGAAGAGTTGAAGCTGATCGTTAGTTCCAGCCGCGGCCTGGGTTACTTACCGGAAGCGCAGGAAGACATGATTCATCGCGTACTTGACCTTTCTACTGTGGTCGCGCGCGAGATCATGGTGCCGCGCAAGGATATCGTTGCCGTGGACGTGAATTCGTCGCTCGATGAGGTGCTTCGCGCGATGATTCACGAGAAACACTCGCGGCTTCCCGCGTGGGAAGAGAAGCCGGAAAAGATTGTGGGCGTGCTCCACTACAAAGATCTGCTTCCCGTCTGGGAGGAGCGGCGCAGGGCTATTCGCACTGGACGTCCCAGCCGCGCATTTCGCGTCGGGCGACTGTTGCGGCCGCTGCTGATCGTACCCGAGACCAAGCCGCTTTCGCAGTTGCTGGAAGAATTTCGCGCGGGCCGTTCTCACATGGCAATGGTGGTGGACGAATTCGGCACCATCACCGGCCTCTTGACGGTCGAAGACGTACTGGAACAGCTTGTCGGCCGCATCGAAGATGAGCACGACGAAAAGAGCCAGCCGCGTGCCGCGGAGGCGGACGAGATCGAACTTGATGGGGCCACTCGCATTCGCGATCTGGAGAGCGAGTACGGTATTGCACTGCCGTCGGAGGGCGATTTCGAAACGCTAGCCGGATTTTTGCTGGCGCAACTGGGCGAAATTCCACAAACCGGCCGCACTGTCGATTACGACGCGCGTCGCTATACAGTAATGGGGATGGATCGCAACCGTATCGCACGGGTGCGCATAGAAAAGATCGCACCAGCGCCGTCCCCAGAGCCCGGTCCACGGTAGAATTGGCAAGGCCAATGCCCATCTGCAACAGAATGGCGCGCGCATGTTAGGTTTTAGCAGGCGTTCCGCGAGCTACACCTTCACGGCAGCGATGGTTTTGTTGCTGCTGTATCTGGTTTATCTGATCCGGTCTACGCTGTTTGTTTTTGTTCTCGCTTTACTGTTCGCCTATCTGCTCACGCCGCTGGTGAATCTGCTGGACCGGGTTCTGCCAGGCCGCACGCGCACGCCCGCGCTCGCGCTGTCTTACTTGATCTTCATTGGCCTGACCGCGTTTGTCCTGATCGAAATCGGTTCCACGGTGGTGGGTCAAGCAACGGCGCTCGGGAAGAAAATTCCCGAAATACTCGCAAATTGGCAGCAGCCGTCCCCGCACGCGGCGCCGGAAGTGAACTCGATGAAGGATCAGCTGCTGGGCAAAGCGCGCACGGAGATCGCCAAGCGATCGAGCGATCTGGTCTCCGCGCTGCCTCAATTTGGCCTGCGTTTTTTGAGCGTCGCAAGCGACGCGCTGTACATCGTCATCATTCCCATCCTCGCGTTCTTCTTTTTGAAAGACGGCAAGGCGATGCGCACACATGTGCTCGAAATTGTCGATCAAGGGCCTCGGCGAAGACTGTTGGACGAGATCCTCGCCGATATCGATCTTCTGCTGGCGCATTACATGCGGGCGCTGTTCGGCCTCTCTCTGGCCGCCTTCACCAGCTACAGCATCTTTTTTTCGATCATGGGCGTGCCTTACGGAGTATTGCTCGCGGCTATCGGGGGCATGCTGGAGTTTATCCCCATGTTAGGCCCGCTCACCGCGGCTGTCATCATTCTGGCCGTCGCCGGCGTGGCCGGCTCGCATGTATTAGCGATCCTGATTTTTCTATTGGTCTATCGCCTTTTTCAAGACTATATGCTCTCTCCAAACCTGATGGGAAGCGGCGTCGAATTGCATCCACTGCTGATCCTGTTTGGAGTGTTTGCCGGGGCTGAAATAGCCGGCATCGCCGGAACGTTTCTCTCGGTTCCTGTTCTGGCGCTGGTGCGCATTTTGTATCTCCGTTTGCGAAGCTCACGCCTGGCTGCACGGGTGGTTTGACTCGCGCGAACCGCGCAGAGGGTGTCGCACATCTCTTTTTCGATTGACTTACTTTAATCTGGCCTAAATGCACCAGCGGTCTGCGCGCTTACCACCAGTGTCCCTGTGTTCGGAGTGCGTTTTCAATAACTTACCGGTGGTATAGCTGTTGCACAGTAGCTTGGCGTAAGCCGCTGGGATCGCGGCAAGGCAGAAGGAGATAAGGAAATGAAAAGCAAATTACTTGCACTCATGCTGTTGGCTGGCGGCGCTGCGATGGCTGGTCCGCGGCTTTACTTCGGGTTCGGATTTGGCGCCCCCGCGCCCGTGGCTGTCTATGCTCCGCCACCCGCGCAGGTTGTGACCGCTTATATGCCCCCGGCCCCGGGAGCTAACTATACTTGGATTGCCGGTTATTACGCGCCGTATGGCGCACGCTGGACATGGCGCGCTGGTTACTGGGCTCCTCGCCCGTTCGTGGGCGCGCGCTTCGTAGCGCCGCGCTACTATGGCGGCCACTACTATCACGGCTACTGGCGCCGGTAGTCGGTTCCGCATAAGCATCGCTTCAACTCTTTGCGCCGGCGGGTTTCGGAGGGGCCGCCGGCGCAATTGTTTTTGAGCGCCTTCTTTCCGCGACTTTCGTTGCGACCTTGTTTTTGTGCGCGGCGGCGCCATCACGCGGCGCAATCTAGCCTGCATTTCTCACACAGGTTCGTCGCGAGGCGCGTGAGAAGGCCGTGGATACGAGGCGCGCGAAGGTCAGCGCGCGGAGGGCCGTAACGGCTCGAGCACGCTGAACGAGCGCAACGAAGTAGGCACAGCTTTATCGCGCGCCGGAGCAGAAGGTGTGTGAGAAATGCAGGCTAGGTAATCGTGAATGGAAGGTGGAGGCGGAGCCCGGTGTCCGGCGCCGAAATGAAATCGCAAGAGGCCGCGCGCGACAAGAGCCATCAAACCTGCAATACGTGCGCGGCGAAGTTGTCAATGGCGAAGCAGTCGCGGTTTACATGACCCATGCCGACACAGAAAACGTCAAGGCTAACAACATCCTCTGGATTTGAAATCCAGAAATCTGCCACTGAAGACGGAGTCAGACGTAGATGTCGCGGGCCGGAGGGCAAGAGTCACACGTCGTTACATTGCGACTATGCCCACGTTCAGGCAGCTTTACAGCAGACAATCGAAATCATCAGGATTTCATCTTGGGCAAGTTCGAAGCTCGACGTTCCATTTGCCGGGCACGCCCGTTCAGCATTTTTGGCGGGAGTAAGCTCACCGCACGATCGATCTTCGCGCCAAACAAAAAGCGCCGGCAGCCCTTGAGGCTACCGGCGCAAAATCACGAAATCTGAGCCTCAGTAGGGCTCTCCCGGGATGGGCGGCAATACCGGGGTCAACTTACCCCAGCCTTGTTCCTTCGCGGTTTTCATATCGGTCACCAGTCGCTCCGGCAGGTTTGCCTTCAACTGCGGCCGTCCCGCTTCGTTCGCAAGTTCCCAACCCACGGCAGCAACGGTCTTCGAGACTACCTGGATCGCGTGGAAATCGATCTTTTCCGGAGTATCGGTCGGCCGGTGATAGTCCAGATGCAGGCCGTCCGTAAAGAACGCGATCGGCACGCCAACTTTGGCGAAGTTGTAGTGGTCGCTGCGATAGAAGATCCGCTGCCCGTTGGGTTGCGGTCCTTTGTTGTCGTGCGTCGCATCCGGCGCTGTGGTGTCGTAGAAATCGTTGAACGAAAGCTTCTGATAGCTGCCATTCACTTTGTTGATCAGGTTGCCCAGATCATCGCTGCTGATCTTTGGCCCGACCAGGAAGATTTCGCCCGGCTTCACCAGCACGTGCGTCGGATCGTTATCCACCGAGTTCGGATTCAGCGTGCGGCCGATCATATCCATGTTGAGATCGGCTACGACTTTGGTGATGTCCACTGGCGGGAATTCGGCGAAATATTGCGAACCCCAGAGGCCCTTCTCTTCGCCGCCATTCCACAGGAAAATGATGCTGCGCTTGGGCCGAATGCCTTTCGCCGCGCCGGTTGCGAATGCGTGCGCCACGCCCAGCAGACCCGTCGAGCCGGAACCGTCGTCGTCTGCCCCGTTATTCACGTTGTGCCCGTTCGGTTGCGGCGCGCTGAGCCCGATGTGATCGAGATGCGCGCTCATGACCACGAACTCATTCTTGAGCACGGGATCGCTGCCTTCGAGGATGCCCACAACGTTTTCACCGTGGCCTTCTTGCGAGTGCACGGCGATGTTCAGGTGCAGTTTCTTGCGCTCGTTGAGTGCGAAGGAATCGATTTTCGCGTTGCTGCCAGCGTCGTAGAAGATCTGCTGCGCCGTTTCCTTTTCACCGGTGAACAGCTGGTTCGTCATTTCAATGCCAGCGGTGATCGAGGGAGCCGCGGGGCAACTGGAATTCGCCGCAAACTTCGTCACCTGGTAGGCCGGCCCATTGGCGCCGCCGCGTCCACCGCGTCCGCCGTTCGGATTTGCCATCGCGGCCAACTGCTGGAAGTTCGCAATCGTCACCACCGCCAGAGCGCCGTTCTTCGCGCCGTATTGTTCGGGTGTCCAGAAATCGGTGCAGGCTTCACCCAACGGATTGGCGGCGCCGCGTCCACCGGCCGCCGGCGCTGCTGTGCCCTGCGCCGTAGTGGCCGTAGTCGCTGCCGTCGTGGCAGCGGAAGTGGTGGCTGCCCCGTTTGCCCCACCGCGACCGTTGCGCCCGCCGCGCCCACGTCCTGCTCCTCCGCCTGCCGCCGCGGCCGCCGCTTCCGCGAGCGGTTCGGGAAGGCCGGCGACCACGATAATCTTGCCCTTCACGTCGATTCCTTTAAATGGATCGATGTCGCCTTTCTTAATTACGTATCCGTTGCCCGCAAAGACCAGGTTCCCGGTGACGTCCAGCGCCGCGGGCGCCGCGCCGCGTCCACCAGCCGCGCCTGCCGTCCAATCCTTGCCGTATTCAAACGTCGTGGTCTGGTCGGGCGCATTCTCGCCCGCTGCGCGTCCACCACCGCCACCACCGCCGAATCCGCGTCCACCGCGGCCAGCAGGACCTGTCAATGTCGCCTTGGTTTCCTCGGGAACAATCGAGTGCGTTACCAACTCAATTGGCATCAGGTAAGGCTGCAATGGTCCGTTGGTCCCGCTGGTGCTTCCGCCAGGCTTTAAGTCCCACTCCACCAGGTGACTCGCGACATACAGCGCCGCGGTGTCATATCCGCGCGACGGAAAATTGCGACCTTCTAATTCGTCGGAGGCCAGAAAATAATCGTAGACTTTCAGTTCCTCTTCGGTGATCGCGTCCGCATTGCCATAGCCGGTTGGCATGGCGGCTTTCGCGGCAGCCGCTTTAGATTTGGATTTGGATTGGGCGAGAGCGTGGTTCGACCCCGCCGTGTAAACCACGGCGCAAGTTAACGCGGCCGCGGCGCTAAACGTAATCAAGATTCGACGCATAAAACCTCTGGGCTGGACGCCCACTGTGGATTGGAAGTTGAATTGTAACGCGTTTTGTAATACTACCTACATCAGGCGGCGCTAGCGGAAAAGCGCCAGATCGATTGCGTTTCCCATCGCCTCATATCCGGTATCGTCGGGATGAAGGTGATCGCCGCTGTCATACTTCGCCAACATGCGGTCGGCGTGTTCCGGATCGCGAACCGCCTTGTCGAAATCTACGACGCCATCAAATGCCTTGCCGTTACGGATCCACTCGTTTATCGCTTTGCGCTTCACTTCCTTTTCTGGTGAGAAGTAGCCGGCAATGGTGCAGCCGTCAAACGGCGTGATGGTTGCGCCGAAGACTTTGATGCCGTGCTCATGCGCGCGATCGATCATCTGGCGCATGGCCGCGATGATGTCATCCGAGCTCACGGTTTCGCTAGTTGGCGCGTTGGAGCCTGGATGTCCGAGATCGTTGATCCCTTCGAGGATGATGAGGTACTTTACGTTGGGCTGCGCGAGCACATCGCGATCGAAACGGGCCAGCGCATTGACGCCGAAGCGCGGATTGCCGGCCGGATCGTGAAGGATACGGTTGCCGCCGATGCCGGCATCGAGCACTCCGATGCGCGCACTGTGCTGTTTGAGCAGACGGACGGCGAGAAAATCGGGCCAGCGGTGATTGGCGTCTATGGTGGAATGCGAGCCATCGGTGATGGAGTCGCCGAACGCGACCAGCGTGGCGGATGTATTCGCATTCAACACTTCCACGCTGCTAAGAAATACCCACGAGGTGATTTTCGAAGGCGACGTGAGCGACGCGGCGGAGGTTTGATCGCCCGCTGCGACGTAGGAAGTCTCTTGCGAAGCGTAATGCACGCCTGCTCCCGTAGCGGCGCCGGGCACGAAGATGCTCACTGCCAGATCGGAAAGCATGGGCGCGTCGAATTTCACGGGATCGCTCAGGACCAGTCCATCTGCGGGAATAGTGACGCCGTTGCGTCCGCCAAAGGTGACGGCGTGGTCCGTGCCAGGCTTGATAGCGGACTCCGTGGAGCGGAGTGCGACGTGAACAGACGCGATCTCGAGCGGCTTTGCGCCGTACGCATTGGAGAGCCGCAGGCGCAGTTCCGTACCCCCAGCGCTGGTGTGAATGATTTCGCGCAGCGTCTGGTTCTGAAATACCAGATTTGCGGAACGCATCTGCTCCGCGGAAACTTGCGGCGCTGGGCTCGCGCCCCAGCTTACGATCCAGTGTGTTTGTGCGGGAAGGGCGAAGGCGAAACAGAGGGCAAGAGTAGAAATTCGCAGCATAAAGAAGTGCGGGGCAGGCGAGAGAACCTGCCCCGAGGTTGCTAACTACTGATTGCCTCCGGGAGCCGGCGTAACTGCACCGGCGCCGGCTGCGGGCTTGCCCGCATCCAGGTGATCCCAGTTGAGTATGGCGTTGAAGGCGAGGAAGAACGTGCCCTGCGTTTGCCATCGCCAGAAGGGACGCAGCGCGAACATCACGATGTGGCCCTTGCCGAGCGGTACATCCACGGCCGCGGCGCGGTTCTCGAGCGTCTCGCCGCCGTCGAGCGTGCCCGAAAGCAACATCTTGCTCGGGTCGGACGGGAACTGCAGGATCACGCGTGCACGGTCTTCCGCACCCGCGCCGCCACGGCCTCCGCGGCCGCCACGACCTCCGCCTCCACCGGCGCCGCCGCGTCCCGCCGGCGCTTCGGCAACTGTACCGTTGCTGCTTGCTGTGACCGCGCCGCCGCGTCCACCAGCGCCCCCGCGACCACCCCGGCCGCCGCGTCCGCCTGCTGCCGCGCCGGTTTCGCCCGGTATGGGAAGCGGATTGTCAGGATCGAGTTGGCTGATGTTCGTAAGCAGCGTCGAGTTCGGCGTGATGTTCTGCGCGTTCGCGTCCGCATTGCCGCGCCCCCCGCCGCCGCCGAAGCCTCCAAATCCGCCGCCTGCGCCGCCCGCGTTCAGCACCGGATCCTGATTGAAGTACACCGGCAGGTCCTTCGGTTCGTAGCCGTACGCGATCGGGCTCTTTGTATCGGCGAACGTGGTTCGCAGAATAGTGCCGCGGGCGAAGAGTCCTGAAGGATGCTCCACGCTGACGCCGCCGCCGAGATCATATTCGGCCATCAATGCGGCGGAGGAGCCTTCCGTGATCAACGTGCCGCCCTCCTCCACGAACTTCGCGAGTTCAAGCAGGCCTTCCATACCCATGCCGCCGCGGATATCGTCGTCGGAATCCGGCCCGCCCAGGTTTGGCGTAAGCTGCGTCTTCTTGTATGGAATCGCCACCGCGCCCTGCACGCCCTGCAGCATCGATTGCGAGCTGCCGCCGGTGTGGGGGAACACGATGACGTCGTACTTCGAGCGCAGGTTGCCGTCGCGCAGTTTCTTATCCGCGAAGTACGTGTAGGGAACGCCGTAATGATCGAACGCGGCGCGCACCCAGCCTTCGTCCTGTGTACGCGACCACGAGTGCACATATCCGATGCGAGGCAGCGTCATCGGGTGCGTCTTCACCGACGGCGCCGAGGCGACGGCCCACGAAGTAAGACCGAGCTCCTTGAGTTGCGGCTCCAGCCTGGCGCGATCGGCATTCGCGATGATGAAGGCTCCCGCGCGCAGCTTGTGACCGTTAAGGTCGAAATCCTCTTCCGCTACTTGCACCTTCACGTCCGGATTCTTGTAGCGAAACGCCATCAGGTTGTTGTCGCTGGTGTGTTCGATCACCAGCGTCGAGCCGCTGCCATCGACGCCTCCCGCGGCCTTCGCTTCGTTCGAAAGCAGCGTCATTGGCTGTGACAGGATGGACTTGTCGGATATCGCCGTCAGCTTCACGTTGCGCAGATATTCCATGGTCCAGCCGGTGTCGTCGTACGGCCGCGGATTCGCCACAGGGTAATTCTGAATGGCGAAATACATTTCGGCGAGCGTGTGATACGGCTGATCGCCGCGCACGACGTAATCGCCGGCCGCTACTTTCGTGCTGCCCACGCTGAACGCGGAGTTCGCGGTGTGGACCTCCACGCCCTGGCGGCGCAGTTCGTTCACCATGTCGGCGGCATCGGCCTTGCGATATTGCGCGGCCGGAATCACCCAGGCGACGTTGGGCCCGTTTTTGCCCTTGTCAATCGCGTGCTCGTTCTTGACGTAGTAGTTTTCCAGGTACATCTCGCGATCCTTCGCTATGCGGTTCAGTGCGAGCAGGATCGCCGATTCCTGAATGTTAGTGTTGTTGCGCGGTCCCCATTGAATGGAGGGCAGCGGCGGGTTGGGACGGTACCATTCGTGGCTGGTTGTCGTCGCCGGCGGAGTGACGGTGTAAGGATTCGGGCCGTAGCTTTGCACCTCGTAGAAGCGGCCGAAGGAGTTGTGCGTCAGCGCGATCCAGAACAGGTAATTGGGCACCCAGCCGTCGTAATAGCCGTAGGTCCAAACACCCGGCACGCCGCGTTTCGCCATTTCCGTCAGCTCGGTTTCACCCAGCAGCCACCATTCGTCGATCGCGACCGGGTCGAGCGAAACATTGTACGGACCGGTGCCGGTGGAGACGTATAGATACGTCACCGATTCGTGCAGGTCATGCAGTACGGTGGGGTGCCATTCGATGACGCCTTTTGTGAACGCCTTCGTCATCGCCAGATACTGGCCCATGCCATCGCGATTGTCGTCGTGCTGAACGTATTTGCCCCAATACATCAGCGGCGGCGCAGGCTTCTTAGTCTCCTTCGCGTAATAGAAGGTGTCGACTTCGCGCTCACGGCCATCGACTTCCAGCACCGGCGTAATGAACGTGATCACGTTATTGCGGATCTGTTGAATAAACGGAGTCTCTTCGATAATCAGGCGGTAGGCCAGCTCGATTAGCATCTCCGGTCCGCCGGTTTCAGGCGAGTGGATGCCGCTGTTGATCCAGTAGATCGGCTTGGCCGTGTGCATCAGCTCCTTGGCCTGCTCCGGCGTGATCTTGCGCGGATCGCCGAGCTTGGCGAGCATGTCCTTGTACTTGTCGAGATCTTTCAACGTCTGTTCATCGGCGATCGCGAGCACGACGATGTCGCGGCCTTCTTCGGTAGTCCCCAGCTTCCAGAACTTCGCGCGCGGCGAGGCGCCGGCGAGGGCTTGATAGTAACGTTCAATGTCTTTGGCGTAGGTCAGCTCACCCGGTTTGCCGGGAATGCGGCCCAGAAATTTGAGTGGTGAAGGAACCGTATCGGACGCGGGCATGTGGTCCACAAGTTCCGTGGTAATGCGCGAGTCCTGCAGATACTCTTTGATAAGTTTGGTGTACTCCTCATCGAGTTTCTGCGGCTGCGCCGAAGCGGTTACAGGCGACGTGGCCTTGCCCTTCTTTTGAGCGTTGGTCTGCGCACTGGCGGGTGCGCCGATGGGTCCATATGCAAGGGCTATGGCCAGGAGAGCGCTCCCGGCAATGGCGTAGCGGTATTTCATAAACTTAGGATTTCCTCCCAGGGATTTCAAAGTGATATCGCGTTGGAGGTGGGAATGTCAAATGGATCAGGTATCGGCATTCTGTGTTGGGACGCCCAAATGGGCGGGCCGGAAGCCGCTGGCATCGCTGCGACTTGATGCGATCGCTCGGTTTTCTAAGTACAACCGAACAGGCTTCGTATGCGTCCAACGGGTAAGGGCTATAATGCCAATAGGCCCCGGAGTCTGTAAATTCCTATGAGCAGCCGCATCAAGTATTTCGTCGTGAGCTCTTCCACGTGCCTCACGCTCTTGTTATTTTTTGGTTGGGGAGTCGGCCGTGGGGCGTCTCAAGACGACACCTTTAAGCACATCGGCGTCTTCAGTGAAGTAGTGGGCTACATCGAAAAGCAGTATGTCGAAGAGCCCGACATGAAGATGGTGACGATGGGCGCTCTCGACGGCATGCTGGAGGCGATCGATCCGTTCGCCAGCTATTTGACCGCCGACCAATATCGCGACTATGTGAAGTCGAAGGATGCGAAGCGGGCTGACGTAGGCCTGGTGCTCTCTAAACGCTTCGGCACGATCGTGGTGGTGGATGCGGCGCCCGGGTCTCCTGCGGCCAAGGCCGGGTTTACCACTGGCGACTTGATCGAAAGTATCAAAGGCGTTGCCACGCGCGACATGCCGCTCGCGTTTGCGGACATGCTGCTGCAGGGCGATGCAGGTAGCGACGTGGAGTTGAGCGTTGTACGGACCCGGCGGCCGGAGCCGCAGACGGTGAAGTTGACGCGCTCAAGCTATGCCGCGCCGCCGGTCGATACCAAGGTTCTCGTGGACGGAGTGGGCTATATCAACGTCAATTCGCTTTCCGCGGCGCACCTGAAGGATGTTTCCGACGCGATCAAGCAATTGCAGAAGAACGGATCCAAGAAACTGCTGGTTGACCTGCGCTATTGCGGCATCGGCACTCCCGAAGAGGGCATCGCTTTCGCGAACCTCTTCATGAAGAGCGGCCGCATCACCTATCTGAAGGGCCAGCGCGTTGCGGAGCAGGATTTCAATGCAGATCCGGCGAAAGACATCACGGAGCTGCCTGTTGCTCTGCTGGTGAACAAAGGAACGGCAGGCGGCGCTGAGGTTGCCGCGGCTGCTTTGTTAGGTAATAACCGCGCGAAGTTGGTGGGCGAGCCGACCTACGGCGACGCCGGACAGCGCAAGGCGATCACGATGGACGACGGCAGCGCGATCATCCTCTCTGTCGCGAAATACTATTCGCCGGACGGAAAAGCCATTCAGGATGGCGGCGTCAGGCCGGGCACGCTGGTGGCGGATGCTGAGCCGCAAGTGGAGTACGACGAGAACGGCGAAGCGATTCCGTCGGCTACGCCGGAAAACAATCAGCCGAAAAAGCTGGAAGACGATCCGGTGGTGAAGAAGGCTTTGGAAGTTTTAGGCTAACTGAGGTGGGCCGGCGGCGCGGAACCGCCGGCTAAGACTGTAGGATGGTTTACAGCGTCTTCAGATACGCGACCACGTCATCTTTTTCCTGATCGCTCAACAAATCTTTATACGGGGGCATTCCGTTACCGCCCTGTTCGATCTTTTCGCGAACATTGGCGTCGGTGACCTTCTTGCCGTTCACAAGCTTGTCGTGCTTGAAGAGGTCTTTGAGACCGGGGCCCATTTTCTTTTCCGTGCTGTCCGCGTTATGGCAACCAGCGCACTGCGCGAAGACTTCTTTACCCTTGGCGGCGTCTCCCTTCGGCGCGGCGACCAGCGTGGCAGTGGTAGCCACAGTCAGAACGAAACAGCATGCAAAAACATGAATTCGTTTCATCGATTCTCTCCTCACACTTCGCTTATCTTAGCAAGCTGGTAGCGCGCAACGAAGCAGCCAAATCGTTAATTGCCGTTAACTTAGGGCTTTTTTTCGTACACAGTTGAAGTCTCCGTGACACTTTGTGTAGGGAACAGCACGCCGGACATTTTGCGCAGGAACTCCTCCTCGCTAAACTGCCGCGCCCATGCTTGCAGATCGCTCCGCCGGATAACGCTCTCGTTTGCTTCCAGGCGTTCGATGGCGTCTGCGATCTTCTCCGGTTCCGGCGCATCGTAAAATACGCCGCCGAATGAAGGCACGGTTTCGAGCGCGCCGCCTCGCCCCAACGCGACGACGGGTTTGCCGCTGGCCAATGCCTCTACCGGCGTGATGCCGAAATCCTCTTCACCCGGCAGCAAGAATCCGCGGCAGCGTGCGAATAGTTCCCGCAGTTCGTCATCGCTTACGCGCCCGACGAACTCCACGTTGCCGTTGGCTAGTGCGCGCAACGCCCTATATTCCGGCCCCGCGCCGGCAATCTTCAGTTTTCTGCCGGACCGCGCGAACCACTGGATCACCGTATCGATGCGCTTGTAAGCGACCAACTCCGAGACCACCAGATAGTAGTCTTCCGCAGGCTTCCAGTAGAACGAATCGACGTCCACAGGCGGATGGATGACGTCCGCGTCGCGCCGGTAAGTCTTCCATATGCGCGTCTGCACATTGCGGCTGTTGGCAACAAAGTGATCCACGCGAGCGGCCGAGGCATAGTCCCACAGGCGCAGGTAATTCGCCGCCGGAGTCATGAGCGCGCGCTTCAGACGCGAACGCGTCCATTCGTTGCGATACGCCGGGTAGAGATCCCAGAGGTATCGCATGGGCGTGTGGCAGTAACAGATGTGGCGCGCATCCGACATCGTGATCACGCCCTTGGCGGGCCCGGATTCGCTGCTTACTACGAGATCGTAGCCGCGCAGATCGAAGTTTTCGAGCGCCATGGGCATCAGCGGCAGCAGAGAGCGATAGCCGCGTCGCAAGGGGTTTAGGAATGAGGTCGTAATCCGCCGACCCCGCAAGATCGGGCTCAGCGTTTGCGGGTCGCAGAACAGCGTGAAGATATCGGCTTCGGGCAGTAGCTTGCACAGCGCTTCCACCACCTTTTCGCCGCCACGCCGGTTCATCAGCCAATAGTGAACAATTGCCGCCCGCACTGTGTTTCCAGCATACTCATAGCAGGGCCTGCCGCGCGCGTTTCTCGCGGCTTAACGGCTGTTAAACCGCGCCTCTCATGTTCAAACGCATCGATCCCCTGCTTTGCGAGTTCGAATTGAATTTGCACGGCGCATTTTTCCCCGCTGGTTTTCCGCTGCATCTTGCTAGCAACTCGCAAGCTGTGATGGACGCCGCAGGCGAGGCATGGGGCGCTTGGAAGCGGGCATTCGACACCAGCCCGCTCGAACTACGCGTCATCGTCCAGCCCTCCGGAGACGTTGCCGTGCCTCCGGTTTATCGCAAGCAGGGCGCGCTGATATCGGCGGTCTCCGATGCGTACAACTTTGCTGCTGCCGATGCCGTAAGGCTCACGGCCAACTTTTGGCTATCGGAAAGGACCGCCGCGGATTGTGCGTTGATGCGCTGGCACTATCTCGACGCGCTGGTTTTCATGCTGCTCACGCAACAGTACGTTGTCTCCTTGCACGGTGCGTGCGTCGCGCGGAACGGGCGCGGCATTCTGCTCTGCGGCCACTCCGGGGCGGGGAAGAGCACGCTTTCGGTGGCAGCGGCGCGCGCCGGATTCACGTTCGTATCCGACGATTGCACCTGGGTCCGCACAGATAGCAACGACTTAATCGCGATCGGCAAGCCGCATCAGGCGCGCCTGCGTCACGATGCTGGGCGCCACTTTCCAGAACTCTCGGGCCTCACGCCGCGCGCTTTGCCCAACGCTAAATTGTCGATTGAGCCGCCGACATCGATGCTCGAAAACTTGCGCACTGCTTCTCAAGTTGAAGTGGCGAACGTTGTCTTCCTGGATCGGATGAGCGGCGGCGAGCCGAGACTGGAAACGGTCGCCGAATCCGAAGCCAACCGGTTGCTGCTCGCCGATTTGCCCAGCTACGGCGCGGAAGTAAATGCAACTCACGAGCGAACGGTGGCGCGTCTGGCGGCGCTTTCCACCTGGCGCTTGCATTACGCCGAGCTTACGGATGCGATCCGGTTGCTCTCGGGTCTGTAGAGCGAGCACACGCAGCCTTTGCAGATGGGATTGTTCTCGATATCCAGTGACTGCCGAAACGCGATGGCCGCCGGCCCGTTGAGTATCTGCGATAAATTGCCGGCGGCCGTGTTCCCGATTGGCGCGTGAAAAAAACAAGGCCTCACATCGCCATTGGTTTCGAGAACCGCAGACACCCACGGCGCATTGCAGCGCGGCGCAACCGGCTCTTCCAGACCCACATGCGCTCGGAAATGCGCCACGATACGCCGAAGCTTCGCGGGCGATTCGAGCACGAAGCCATCCGGCGGGTAATTCTCGATCAGAGCTTCGATTTCGTTTTCGAGTGCGGCCAATTCCGGTGCGACGGACGATCGGCGCGTATCCGTCCAGCCCTCGACGCGGTTGAAGGCCGCTGACGTCAGGTCCGCAGCCAGGAAAGAGATCGAGTTCATGCGAATCGCGCGCGCCGCGGCGACTGTTTCGCGAAGCCGGGCGGCATTTGCCGATTGCACGGTGCACCTGGCGGCAATGGGAAAGCGCGGAGATAGCGTGCGGATCGCCATGGCGCCGCGCGCCAGACTGTCAAACGCGCCGGGAACGCGGCGGATCTGGTCGTGAACCTGACGCGG
>DATAUH010000183.1:0-27523 GCA_036268375.1 Bryobacteraceae bacterium
GTGGACCCGCTGCGCATTCTGGCGATTACGTTCACCGAAAAGGCCGCGGCGAACATGCGCGCGCGACTGGCGAAGCAGTTCGATGACGACCCCGACTTGCGCGCGAAGTTTGAGAGGGCGTGGGTCTTCACGATTCACGGATTTTGCGCGCGTCTGTTGCGTGAGCAGGCGGTATGGGCGGGCGTGGATCCCGAGTTTGCGATTGCGGATGAACAGGAATCGCTGCGGATGCAGACGGCATCTTTGAACGCCGCCATCGAAGAACTTTTCGCGCAAGACGCGGAGGCGCTGCGGGCGCTGATACGCGGACTGAAATCGCCGGATTTTGAGAATCACGTGCGCAGCGCATATGACGGGATGCGTTGCGCGGGGCGCACGATCGAAGAAGTGGCGGCTATGCCGGCGCCGAAAGGCGTCACGCAGGAAGAGATTGAAGCCTTAATCACGGCCGCTCGCACCTCCTCGTTGAGCGCTTGGAATTACACGCAGAAGGCGCACCTGGAGCAAGCGCTCGAATCCGCGGAGCGCATCGCATCAGCGGAGACGCCGCTCGAAGCGCTGGTGGAACTAGAGGAATTCCCGCTGAATTTGCAGAAGTGCAAGCGCAACACAGAGGCATATGCACTTGCAAAGCAACTGAAATTGGCGATCGAAGCCTACAAATATGCGTTGATTACCCAGCATTATGCGCCGCAGCGGGCACTACTGTTTGAACTGCTGCGCCGTTTCGGTAAGATCTACACGGAGCGAAAACGCAAAGCCGGCTTGCTCGATTTTACGGATCTGGAGGAGCACACGGTACGGCTGCTCGAGACCCACGCAGAGGTGCAGGAGCGGCTGCGCGCGCAGTTCGATCATGTGCTGATGGATGAGGTTCAGGACACGAACCCGCAGCAAGCGAAATTGATCCGCCTGGTGCGTCCGCCCAATCGGTTTTACGCGGTAGGCGATATCAATCAGGCGATTTATGGTTTCCGGCACGCGGAGCCACGCGGGTTTTCGAATTATCGCGCGGAGGTGGAGGCGGGGGGCGGCCACCTGGTCGAACTCGCCGACAATTTTCGCAGCCGTGCCGGAATTTTGAGCGCGGTCGAGAGCATTACTCATCAGCGCGAGGGAATTGAACCGCGCGCGCTGCTGGCGGGACGCAAATTTGACGACGCCCCCGAGGCGCCGGTCGAGATTATCAGTGCCTACGCGCATACCACCGAGGACGCGGAGGCTCTGGAGGCGCAATGCGTGGCGCGGCGGATTGTCGAACTGGAGCGCGACGGCTGCGACTTCAAAGACATGGCCGTGCTGGTGCGCAATTCAGAGTCGCTGAATGTACTTGCGCCGGCGTTCGACGAAGCGGGCGTTCCTTATCTGCTGAATCGCGGCCGCGGATTTTATGAGACGCGCGAGGTGAACGATTTAACGCACCTGCTGCGCGTAATTGCGAATCCTCTGGACGAGGTCAGCCTCGCGACGGTGCTACGCTCTCGGCTGGCGGCGATTTCG
Source organism: Bryobacteraceae bacterium (assembly GCA_036268375.1). GTDB lineage: Bacteria > Acidobacteriota > Terriglobia > Bryobacterales > Bryobacteraceae > PALSA-243. The sequence goes on from DATAUH010000183.1 coordinate 1,501, forward strand.
GACGAGGGCTTGTTGCGGCTGCGGGTGCTGAGCGATGAAAACGGGCGCGGACGAATCGGAGGCGCGCTGTGGCGCGTGGGAACCGATACGGCGAAGGATTTTGGCGACGATTACGAACGGCTGATCCGGTTTCGCGAGCGGTTGCGCGATTGGCGGGAACGCCGCGAATATGTGTCGTTCGACCGCCTGCTGCTGGAAGCGATGGACGAATGCGGCTACCAGCCGGAAAACGGCGCGCGCGCCTGGGCGAACATCGACAAACTGCTGGCGCAGGCGCGTGAGGCTGCGCCGCGCATGACGCTCGACCAGTTTGTCGACGAACTGGAGCAGATTCGCAAATCGAATCCGCGCGAGCCGGATGCGCCTCCGGAGGATTCCGTGAACGCGGTGAAGGTAATGACCGTTCATGCCGCCAAGGGTCTGGAATTTCCAGTGGTTTTCGTGGCTGCGATGCACAAATCCGTAGATACGGATGTGGGCATGGTCGCCTTCTCGCCAAACGCCGGATTGGGAGCGCGTTGGCGAAATCCCGCGAAGCGAGAGGACAAAAACGATCTATTTGCGGACGCCATTCGCGAGGAGCGCAAACAGCGGGAGTTGGAAGAGAGCCACCGGTTGCTCTATGTCGCGATGACTCGGGCCGAGAAGCGCCTGATCTTGAGTTTTGCGGGCAAGAAGCCGGCGCAGTGGGCGAGCGTGCTCGCGGCAAGCTTGCAGTTGGATACCGAAAGCTGCCGCGACGAAGTGGTGGAATACACGGCGCCCGACGGCAAGACTTGGAAAGCGCGCGTCACCGTAACAGACCGCGCGCCCGATCTACTGCGGGCTTCGACCAGCACAGCCGCAGCCGATCTGGAGCAAGTGGAGTGGCTGGATGCGCCCGTAGTTTCCGGACAGCAGGACTCTAATGCGACGGTGACAGCGTTGGCGAAGTTCGCCAAGTGCCCGCGCGAATACTATTTGGCAAATTATCTGGGCTTTGAAGGACGAAGGCGCGCGCTGACAGAGGAATCCGAGACCGCTGCGGAAAGCGACTTGCCGGCGGATGAATTCGGCGTGCAGGTGCACTCGCTGTTGGCGGGCGCGCCGGTGGAAAGCCCCAGTCGCGAGGCGCTGCGGCTGGCGCAGGTGTTCCGCGAGAGCAAACTCGGGCAGCGGGTGGCGAAGGCGAAGCGCATCGAACGCGAATTCGACTTTCTGATGTCCGTAGAGGACCTGGTGATTCGCGGGCAGGTGGATTTGTGGTTCGAAGAGGGCGGCGAACTGGTGATTGTCGACTACAAAACCGACGCCGTATCGGCGGTAGAGGCCCATCAGCGCGCCCGCGACTACGAGCTGCAGTTGAAGCTATATGCGCAGGCGGTGGAGCGCGTCACTGGGCGCGCTCCGGATCGCGCCTGGCTGCATTTCTTGAAGCCGAATGTGGCCATTGAGGTGGACTTAACGCCGTCGCTGCTCGAATCGCCGGAGCAGATTGCGAGAGATCTTCAGGAAGCGCAGGATTCCATGCGATTTCCGATGAACCTGGGCGAGCATTGCCGCCGATGCCAGTTCTATCGCGACCTCTGTCCGGCGGGATAATGCGCCGCCATCGCGCGTTTTATTGCTTGTGCGCCGTGCGCGGGCGAGCGTGCGGCTTAACGAGCGCCTGGAACTGATCTTCGGGGAGGCTGGCGGAGAAGTTCACGGCCGCGCCGGTCGCGGTTACTGAGATCGAGCGGGCGAAAGACGCCAGGTCGGGATTCTGTTGAGCCTGCATTAGCGCGATGTTCTGCAGCAACTGGAACATGCCGGCCAGATTGGTGGCGGACTGTGCATCGACGGTTTGAGCCTGCGCGGTAACCGTGATGTTGGATCCGAACTTCACGCCTGCGTAGCCGCTTTGTACCTGTTGGAAGAGGTTTGGCGGAACATTGACGCCGTCGATCGTGGAAGGCTGCGTGGGAGCCTTGGCGTGCGGAAAGGAAGTGGGCGACACGGTCGAAATGACCCAGGCGTCTTCGGTGTTGCTGAGGTTGGTGATCTGCGTCATGAGCGCGGTGGGCAGAGTGGTGGGCGAGGTTTGACGCGCGATGGCGGCTTTCACATCGGCGATATCACCGGCGGCCATCAACCCCGGGTTGAGGAATGCGACGCCATTCAATTTCTTGGGGTCTTCCAGAATGGTGACTCCCTGGTAGGTTTCCGTAACAGCTCCATCCTTAGCACCGAGCGCCGCGATCGCGGTGGGATCGAAAATTCCAGTGGCGAGGGCCAGGCCGGTATTCGGCGTTGCGTTAGAGGCGCACAGAAGTTCGTTGAGATCTTTGGCGGGGTTGAAATTAGTGAGGGCCGTTACCTGTTCGACGCCGCCGTTCGGCAATTGGCTGAGAACGTACTGACCGAACGGGGTCAGTTTGGCTTGCGCGACGTTGACATCCGAGATGACCTTCACATCAGGCATCACCAGTTTGAGCAACTGAGAGTCTGCGGCGGGCAGGGATCCAGCGAGGACGCCGATAAAGGAGGCAGCGGCTAAAATGCGAGGCTTCATAACATTCCTGACGACAGGGTACTCCACTTGTTAGCGGACGGTGGCCGAAGTTTCGGCCGGTACAGCCAACTGCTCCACGATTTCGATGCCGAATCCTTCCAGTGCGACCACTTTGCGCGGGTGATTCGTAAGCAGGCGAATGGTGTGAAGACCCAGATCCGAAAGGATCTGGGCGCCGACGCCGTGTTCGTGCTGCAAGGGGTGCAGATCGCGGCCGTGAATGGCAATGCGGTCCGTGCCGCCGGCGTCGCGTTCGATGCGGAAACCCGGGCCGGTCTCGTGCAGATAGACCAGCACGCCGGCGCCTTCGTCGGCAATGGCGCGCATGGAGCTACGCAGGAGCCGCCCGCAATCGCAAGCGAGAGAGCCGAACGCGTCACCATAGAGACAGCGCGAGTGCATGCGCACCAGCATGCTCTCACGGCCCGTGACCTCTCCGCGGACGAGCGCGAGGTGGTATTCGTTATTCAGCTCGCTGGCGTAGGCGATGGTGCGAAACGGCCCGAATTCAGTCTCGACGAAACCTTCGGCGACGCGGTGAATGAAGCGCTCGGTCTTCAAACGGTACCGAATGAGATCGGCGACGGAAGCCATCTTGAGACCGTGGCGCTCGCAGAACAACTGGAGCTGCGGGACGCGCGCCATGGTGCCGTCCTCATTCATGATTTCGCAGATGACGCCGGCGGGCGTGAGGCCGGCGAGCCGCGAGAGATCGCAGGCAGCCTCTGTTTGACCGGCTCGGACCAGGACGCCGCCATCGCGAGCACGCAGCGGAAAGACATGGCCAGGACGCGCCAGATCGTGGGGCCTGCATTTGGGATCGATCGCGGTGAGAATGGTGCGCGTGCGATCGGCGGCGGAGATGCCGGTGGTGACGCCTTCGCGGGCGTCGATGGATTCCGTAAATGCGGTGCCGAAGTTAGAGGTATTGTGCTGCGAGATCTGCGGCAGGCGGAGCGCATCACAGCGTTCGGCGGTGAGGGTCAGGCAGATCAGGCCTCGGCCGTGAGTGGCCATAAAATTCACGATGGCAGGCGTGATCTTTTCGGCGGCGATGGTAAGATCGCCTTCATTTTCGCGGTCTTCATCGTCGACCACAACCAGCATGCGGCCGGCGCGGATCTCCTCAATCGCTTCTGCGACAGGGACAAACGGCATATTTCAATTCTAGTGTATGAGTGCAATTGCCTTGGAAGCGCCAGCGGGTATTTAACACTGACGGGAGCCTTCGGGTGGGCCCTGGCGCCAGGACGACTCCCGCCACCGGAACCCGGCCACGGATCCATCCGTGCTTCTAACTGAACAAGTTAAGATAGATTTAACTTCTGAGTCGTGATGCCGCCTTTTCTCCACTTACGGATGTCTATGCCCGAATTCACGGCTTCGGCCGCGATCGACATCTTCGTGGTCGCGTTTCTGATCTACCAGTGCCTGATGGTGGTGCGCGGAACGCGCGCGGGCCACATACTGGCCGGCATCTTCGTGATGGTGCTGCTATATGCGGCGGCGTTGTGGGCGGGGTTGGAGGCGCTGCGCTCGGTACTTTCGTTCATCGTGCCGTATTTAGGCATCGCCATAATTGTGCTGTTTCAATCGGAAATCCGGAGGACGCTGGCGCGCATCGGCCGCAAGCGTATGTTCGGGTTGGCGGGGGGATTTCGCGCGCCGGAATCGGTTAGCGAAATCCTGATGGCGATGGAACAGTTTTCGGAAAAACGAACTGGCGCCTTGATTGTGCTGGAGCGCGACATCGGGCTGCGCACATTCGTTGAGAGCGGCGTGACGATGGATGCGCGCATCTCGCGCGACTTGCTGCTTTCGATCTTTCAGCCGCCGCTGCCGCTCCACGACGGCGCGGTCATCGTGCAGAAAGATCGCGTCGCGGCGGCCGCCTGCTTCCTACCGCTGACGACGAACCCCGCGGTCTCGCTGAAGTTGGGCACCCGGCACCGCGCAGCCATCGGCATCACGGAAGAGACGGACTGCCTGTCGCTGGTGGTGTCGGAAGAGACCGGCCGGATTTCAGTGGCGACATTTGGCGAGCTGGCGCAGGGCCTTTCGTTCGACGAAGTGCGCGAACGCATCAACCGGCACTTCGGCGTGGAGCGGCCGGCGCTCTCGCCGGTGGATGAGTACGCCGCGGATATTCCGCTGACGACAGAGCGGCCCGTGGAAACGCACCCGTCACCGCGGAGCGGACAGGCGTGACGCGCTTTTTCAAGGCCGTATTCCGGCTGATTTTCGATCGCATCGGCTGGAAGCTGCTCTCTCTGGCAACAGCGGTCGCTATTTGGGCAACTGTGGCCACGGAGCCCGAGCTTTCGACCTTCGCTTCGGTGCAAGTGGAGTACAAGAGCCTGCCGCGCGATCTGGAGATTGCCTCAAACCCCGTGACCACTGTGCTGTTGGAACTGCGCGGACCTTCGGGCGAATTGCAAGGCCTCGGCGGAGAGGGCGTACATCCGCAGATCATTCTGGATATGGGGTCCGCCACAGAAGGCGAACACACATACACCGTTGGAGACAGCGTCGTGAAGTTGCCCCGAGGCGTCCGGTTGGTGAGTGCGCTTCCGGCGCAGGTCCATTTCATCTTCGAAACGCGCGGGCAGAAGACCGTGCCGGTCGAGGTGCGCTATTCAGGCGAAGGCAAGAATGGGTACGTTGTGGCGTCGGAGAAGGTGTCGCCCCCAAGCATACGAATAGAAGGCGCGGCGAGCCACGTGGCGGCTGCGGGCGCGGTAATGACGGATCCTGTGGACGTTTCGGAAGCCGTGGGAACGACAACATTTCGCGTGACGGCATTCACCACCGACCCCTTCGTGCATTTGCCAAAGGGACAGCAGGTGAACATCACCGTTACGATGAAAAAGCAGGGAGATCCGGGACAGCGCATTCAGAAGTGAAGCCGCCGGTATAAAAGGGTAATCGACTTGGGAAAACAGCTATTCGGGACAGATGGAATTCGCGGCGTAGCGGGAGAATATCCGCTCGATCCGCTAACGGTTTACGCGTTTGGCGTGGCGCTGGCAGACGATGCGCTGCGCAATCACAAGAACGATGCGCCGCGAATTTTGCTTGGCGCAGACACGCGTGAAAGCGGCCGGTGGATTGCGGAGATGGTGGCGGGAGGTCTGGCCAGCCGCGGCGTGGCTGCGCACTATGCGGGGGTGATCACGACGCCGGGAGTGGCGTACCTGACGCGCACCGGCCCGTATGCAGCGGGCGTGATGATTTCGGCATCGCACAATCCGTTTCGCGATAACGGGCTGAAGGTGTTTGGACACTCCGGGTTCAAGCTGCCGGACCACGAAGAGTCCGCAATCGAAGAAGAGATCCTGCGGCTGCGCGAAGACGGCGTAGAGGGCAAGCCTGCGAAGTTGGAGGCGGACGAATCGCTGGACCAGCGGTATCTGGATTTTCTCGCGTCGACGGTGAGCACGCGCTTTGACGGCATGCGCATTGTGGCGGATTGCGGAAATGGCGCGGCCTGCCGCCTGGCTCCGCGCCTGTTCGCAAGTTTGGGCGCGGATGTGGAGATGCTGAACGCGTCGCCCAATGGACGGAATATCAACCTGAACTGCGGCGCGCTGCATATTGAAGGTTTGCGCGAAGCGGTGGTGGCGAAAAGGGCCGATTTCGGCGTCGCATTCGACGGCGACGCGGACCGCGCGATCTTCGTGGCGTCGAGCGGCAAAACGGTGGATGGCGACGCGGTGATGCTGACGGTGGGGCGCGCATTGAAGTCTGCGGGAAAGCTGCGCGGCGATACGGTGGTTGCGACGGTGATGTCGAATCTGGGTCTCGAACGCGCTCTCGCAGCAAGCGGCATACGGATGACGCGAACGCCGGTGGGAGATAAGTACGTGTTGGAAGAGATGGTGCAGCTTGACGCCGCGCTGGGCGGAGAACAATCGGGCCACGTAATTTTTCGCGAGTTCGCGACCACCGGCGACGGATTGTTGACGGCGTTGCGCGTCTTCGAAATTGCAAAGCTGGCGGGCAAGGGTTTGGATGAGCTTACAGCCGACCTGGAGATTTATCCGCAGCGGTTGGTGAACATACGCGTACGCGAGAAGAAGGGCCTGCTGGAACGGCCTGCAGTGGCCAGCGAAATCAAGCGGGTGGAAGAGGCGTTCGGCGACGCGGGACGCGTGCTGGTACGGTTCTCAGGCACGGAACCGCTGGCGCGAGTGATGGTGGAAGGTCCCGATCTGGCGCAGGTGGAGAGTTTCAGCGCGAGCATTGCGGACGTAATCCGGCGAGAAATCGGCGAGTAAACCGCGCGCCTACGCGTGTTCCACAACTTCCGGAATCGCGCCGGCCGGAACGTCCGCGCCGGGAAGAGAGATCGTGAAACACGTGCCTTTGCCGGGCTCGCTTTTGACATCGATTTTGCCATCGTGCGCCCTCACGATCCAGGCAACAAAGCTGAGTCCAAGACCGAGGCCTTGCTCCGGGCTGGGCGCGGTGCCGGAGCCGGGCACGCGATAGAAACGGTCGAAGATGTGGGGCAGATGTTCGACTGGAATGCCCTTGCCGGTGTCTTCAACAACGATTTCGACCCGATCCTGCCGCGGTCGCAAGCGCACAAAGACATGACCCTTTTCGGGCGTGAACTTGATGGCGTTGGAGAGCAGATTGGTAACCATGCGGTCGATCTGAACGCGGTCGACGTCGGCGTAGCACTCGACGGGCAGGTCCGCACTCAGGTGAACGGCCGCGGCTTCCGCGGGGATTTGAAACTGATCGACCAGATCGTGCAGCGCCCGGCATAGATTTAAGCGCGATTTTTGCAAAGCTAGCTGGCCGGACTCGGCCTGTGAGAGCAACAGCAGGGCTCGCACAATTTGCGAAAGGCGATCGATATCCTGCAGCGCGTTGAACATCGCTTCGCGGTAGTGGTCAACAGTCTTGGCCGTGAAGAGCGCCACCTCAAGCTGGCCCCGTATCGCCGTGATGGGTGTGCGCAGCTCATGTGAAACGTCGGTGGAGAACTGTTTGATTTGCTGAAATGAGGCCTCCAGGCGCTCGGTCATTCGGTTGAATGTCAGGATCAGGTAATCGAGTTCGTCACCAGCCTGGCGCGAGGGAATGCGCAGGCTGAGATTGGAACCGGTGATCCGCTGCGCGGCTTGCGCAACGTCGCGAACGGACCGTAAAGCGCGTCCTGCGACGATCCAGCCAAGAACCAGGCCGAGAATGACGGAGGCGGGAAACACGCCTGCATAGATCCACGTGAAGCCGTTCAGGATTTTGGCATTATTGCTGAGTGAGGTGCCGATGGCGACGTAGAATGGCGCGGGATTCGCGTGCCGGTCGTCATAAACCAGTCCGTAACGAATCAGGAACGGCTCGCCGGACTTGCTGTAACGAGTGATGAAGAAGGGCGTGTTGGGTTTGCCGGCGAGAGCGTCGCGAACGCGCTTGGTGATAACGGCAGGGGGGTCGCCGCCGAGATCTTCATAGGTGGAAGACTCGGCCGGGCCGTTCGATTCCGTATCGTTGATAACTTCGTTGATGGCGTGGCCGTTAGCATCGGCCACCAGATAAACTTTTTGAATTTCGGTGACGCTGTTGGTTTCGTCGGGATCGCTGGCGTCGTAAATCCAGTAGACCTTTAAGGGCTTCGTCACCGCCACGCGGTCGATGTGCATGTAGCCCTTCATGGTGGACCACTCTTGATTGAGCAGCTCTTGCGACTGGTCGTTGAGAGTTTTGATCAGGCGTTCGCGAAAGAGGCCGGTGAACGCAATCAGCATGACAGCGAAGAATAGGGCGAAGCTGGCGGTAAGCTGAAAGCGCAGCCCTCGCGCAATGCGTCGAAGATCGCCCCGGCGCCGCATGCTACACCTGCCGGTCCCCTGCCGATTCAGGGATTTGCGCAGACTGTTTTTCGGGCGCGTCGATCATGTAGCCGATGCCGCGAACGGTCTGAATGAGCTTCTGCGGGAACCGATCGTCGATCTTGCTGCGCAGGTGGCGAATATAGACGTCGACGATATTCGTGAGACCGTCGTAATCCATGTCCCAAACATGTTCGACGATCATGGTGCGGCTCAGTGGGCGGCCACGGTTGCGCATCATATATTCGAGGATGCCGAATTCCTTAGGCGCAAGCTCGATGGTCTCGCCGCCGCGCGTCACTTTGCGGCGGATGGCATCGAGCGCGAGGTCGGCTACCTGCAACTTCTCGGGCGCGGGCTGGCCGCGTCGCAAAAGCGCGCGCACGCGGGCCAGCAGTTCGACGAAAGCGAACGGTTTGGTGAGATAATCGTCCGCGCCCATCTCCAGTCCTCGCACACGATCATCCAGCGCGCCGCGCGCGCTGAGGATCAGCACTGGCGGCCCGACTTTGCGGTTGCGCACCTTTTCGAGGACCTGCAGGCCGTCCATATCGGGCAACATCATGTCGAGGATGACAAGGTCGTAATCGGTTGCATGAATCTGATCGAGAGCGGCAGCCCCGTCGCCCGCAACATCGACCGCGTACCCAGCGCCTTGGAGGCCGCGAGAAAGGAAGTCGGCGATGCGCTTCTCGTCTTCAACTACCAACAGTCGCATTGTTACTAGGGTAACAAGTGAGAGTGAAGGGCTATTAGGGAACAAAGGGAGAGCGAAAGCTCTTGGGTGACCAGCCGCGGCCGCGGGGCGTGTTTAAGTCAGGAACTAAAACGTCAGCGCCTGCAGCGTTGTGCGGGCGGAGGATTCCCAGGTGTAAGGCGCGGCTTGGCGCGGTCCGCGTTCAGCGAGTTCCGCGCGCAGCCGATCGTCGAAAGCGATGCGTTCGATAGACGCGGCGATTTGCGCCGGATCATCGGGATCGAATTGCACCGCGGCGCTGCCCACAATCGACGCGAGCGGCTCGATATGAGAACAGGCCATAGGAACGCCGGCGGCCATCGCTTCCAAAACAGGCATGCCGAAGCCTTCGAAGCGGGTGGGATAGACAAAAGCCCAGGCGCGCGCGAAGAGAGCGTAGACCTGCTGACGCGGAATCCAGCCGGGGAACTCGACGGCGTCTTGCAGTCCGAGTTCGGCACGCAATTCGTGCAGCGGTCCCGTGAAGAATCCATGCATGCCGCAGACGACAAGGCGAAATTCGGGGTGAGCGCGGCGAAAAACAGCAAAGGCGCGCAGCAATCCATCCAGGTTCTTGTGCGGGTGCAGCGTGGAGACCGCGAGGATGAATTTCTCCGGCGTGCGGCGCACCCGCAGGCGAGCGAATTCCGGATCGACGCCGTGCGGCGCTACGTAAATTTTCGGCTTCGGCGTGCGCGGATAGAAACGCAACAGGTCGGCCGCGGTCGCATCGGAGACGCAAATGATGCGAGCGGAGCGACGGGCGGACCAATAAAGACAAAAGCGCCAGAAGGGGAGGTCGAACCGGCGGAAATATTCGGGATGGCGCTTGTGTTGTAGATCGTGGAATACGGTGACGCGCGGGCAGGAGCCGAAAAATGGCGCAGTGAACCCGGCGTTGAACAAAACATCGAGCTTCAAGTGGGCCGAAGCGAGTGGCAGTGCGGTCTGTTCCCAAATCAGACGTGAAGGCCGCGAAACGGCGCGGACGCCTTGCGGCATGTGGGTGAAATTGGGCGCATCCGGAACCAGATCGGCGCCGGTTTCACGATTGGTAAAGACGAAGTACTGATTTACCGGATCGATCGCGGCAAGCGCGGGCAGCAGCGAGCGCAAATAAATTTCAGTGCCGCCTACGCCGCCGGGGATCAGGTACAGCGCGTTGACGCCAATGCGCATGCGGGCCTAGCGTCCAGCAGGAATGGCGCGGGGAGCCTGCTGCTGCCTCATGAGCTGCTGGCGCGCGGCCATCAGGCCTTGCTTGGCCGGCTCCAGCGTGGGATCGAGCTGAAGCGCGTGGTTGAATTCGGCCATGGCTTCGGCGGGACGATTGAGTTTCAGGTCGCCGATGCCGCGATAGGCGTAAATCGTCGGGAAATTCGGGTCGATGGCCTGCGCGCGCTTCAGCGCATCGTCGAACATCGCCCAATTGGCTTGATCGCCGTAAACTTTCGCCAGTTGCGTATAAACGTGCGCCGTGGGCTCGAGCGTGGCGGCCTGGCTGAGTTTAGAGATAGCCGCGCCGGGCTGCGAGGCGCAATCGAGCGAGAGGCCCCAATCGACCAGCAGGTTGTAAGGCGTGTAGCCTTCCGGCTTGAAATGCGAGGTCTTCTCGAATTCCGACGCGGCCTGGGCGCAGTTGCCGGAATTGTAATAGGCGTGAGCGAGTTGAAAATGGCTGCGCGGCTTATCGGGCGATTTAGCTTCCGTGTCGGTCCAAAGCGTGAGTTCGGAGGACCAGACTTCGGCGCGAGCGTGGGTCGCCAAGGCCGCCAGCAACAGAACCGCTGCGCAAGCGGCGCTCAGGACGGATCGCGAGATCTTCACGCGGCGAAGCAGGTCGGCAACAATCAGCAGAAGCCCGAAGATGGCGAAGTAGAGGCGGCGTTCCGCGATCGGGTCGCGAATCGGCAAAATGGACGACGTCGGCGCCATCAAAATCAGGAACGCGTAGAAGCCGTAGGAGGCCAGTGGAAACTGGCGGCGGTAGCGCCATGCGAGAACGATCAGCGCAAGCAGGGCGACGAGACCCACAATCGCCCCGTATTCGAAGATGCTGCGAGAAAAGGAAAATTCCCAATCGACATTGAGGCCGACCGGAAAGATGAATTCGCGGATGTAGACAAAGATGGCGCGGAATTCAGTAAAGAGGTATTGATACCAGGTCAGGTCCGCCATGTTGAAACCGGCGGTGGTGGCGTGCAGCATCAGGGGCAGAAAGCGGACGACGCCCAAAATGGCGCCGAGCGCGAGAGGCGCATAGAGCTTCCAGTTGCCGGCGATGCCTTTGAACGAAAAGGCCGGGTTCCACCAGTAATCCGTCAGCAGGAGCAGCGCGGGCAAGGCGATGGTCTGCTCCTTCGAACCGAGCGCGAACAGGAACAGGATGATTACAGCGGCCGCGGAGGCCCAGCCAATCCTGACTTGCGGGCGGTAAAGAAAAATCGCGAATGCGGCATAGAAGAACAGAGTGCTGAGTGACTCAGAGCGCCCAGCGAGATAGGCGACGGCTTCCGATTGCACGGGGTGCAAGAGAAAAAGCAGCGCGCAGAAACCCGCGAGAGGCGTGCGAAGGCGCTGCTCCACATTAGCCCAATCGAGAATGCGGCGCGTGACGAGGTAAATCAGACCAGAGGCTACGCAGTGAATCAGCACGTTGACCGTGTGATAGGAGCCTGTGTCCGTACCTGAAATCGCCGTGTTCAACCAGTAGGAAATCATCAGGATCGGGCGCAGGGTGCTGAACCACTCGAGCAACGAACGTGAGGGCAGGTTCAGCAGGAGCGTATTGTCGTCAAAAAGAAAGGGGGCGTGGGCTGCGGGAGCATATGCCCAAAAGACGAGAATCAACGCGCCCAGAATGCACGCTGGCCAGATCCACACGGAGATGGTCTTGGCGGGGATTGGTTTGCGCACGGGGCGCACGGCTTCGGCTTTCTTCGACATCGTGCTACTCAGGGACTCGTTGGCGCAGGTGCTGTATGTGAAATTCCAGAATCGCGACGCGCTGGGCGAGCGCGATGTTGTCGTCGCGCAGGTGCGACACGATGATGGAGTACCGGTAGAACATCATCAGGAACACGGCTGCGGCTGTCAAGAAAAGGGCGAGCGGCGGGTCGTCTCCCAAACCTACGTGGCGCGCCGCGAATCGCATCACTGAGGGCATGCGGGATAGCACGATCAGGCCGACGGCCGTGCCCAGCCAACCCACTGAATACTCCACGCGAATGTGCGCGCGGCGAATCGAAAACAGCACCAGCAGCAGCAGGACGATGGCGACAACTGTCGTTACGTTTAAGAGCCGTTCCATGAAAACCTCAACTATGACGCATATCGCGGCCAGTGTTGTGGACGGAGTCTATGCGGGACCCGGGAGCTTGACTGGGGCGTGGACGCCGGTCCCACTTCAGGACGTTCACAAAGACGCCCAGCAGCACGTGGATGATGTAATAGAACGATTTGACGGCTGTGATGGTGGAGCGTCCGGTGGTGCGCGGACGCATCTTGCAGGGAATTTCGATAAAACGGAAACGGCGGCGCTGTAACACTACCAGCGCTTCAATCTCGGGATACTCCAGCGGGAAGCTGCTGGCAAACACCTGCAGCGCGCGGCGGTTTACGCCGACGAATCCGGAAGTGGGATCGTGAACGGACTGGCCAAGAATGGGGCGCAACACGGCGCGAAAAAAACTTTGTCCCATTTTGCGCGCGAAGCTGGAGCGCCATCCGTTTGCCTCCAGGAAGCGGGACCCAATCACCATTTCGTAATCCGAGCTTTTGAGCTTTTCGAGAATGCGCGGAATATCGGCGGCGGGATGCTGGCCGTCGCCGTCGACGCGAATGACGTACTCGTAGCCGAGTTCGAACGCAAGTTTGTAGCCTGCCTGCACGGCGCCGCCTAAACCGAGATGGTGCGGCAAAGCAAGCACGTCGGCGCCGGCGCTGCGTGCGCAAAAAGAGGTGCCGTCGCGGGAGCAATCGTCGATCACCAGAACCGGCGCGCCAGGCACATAGCGGTGCACCTCAGAGACGACGCTGGCGATGGCGCCTTCCTCGTTGTAAGCGGGGATCAACACCAGCAGCGAATCCGTGCCTGTGGCCGGTTTCACGGGATGACGCGGGGGCGTCAAAGCGCGGCCACCCTGCGCGCGCGGATGGCGTGCGCTTTCAGCAGATGACGAAAAACGGCGGGCGTGATGCGGGCGCGCCTCTGGATGCGGCGGCGCTCGCGAATCAAGCGCGGCAGAGCGGCAAGAAACGCGAGGTGGGCGCGCAGCACGTACCACAGCATTTTCGGCCCGGCGTTGCCTTCCGCGCGAAAGCGGGCAGCGGCGCCTCGTCCTTCGACGATGAACCACGCGTGCCAGAAATATCGCGCCAGCGAGACGAGCGGCGCGCGCACCAGCAGACCAAGCGGGAAGTTTTTGGCCAGCACGAAGAGCCGGTTGCGCTCCACATAGTAGGCTTTGAGCGGCGAGGCGCGGCCGGCGGAGTGCGAATAGTGATGCTCCACGATCGCAGCGGGAACATAGAGGCACTTCCAGCCTGCCCAGCGCGCGCGCAAACCCAAGTCCGTGTCTTCGCAATAGAGAAAGAAGCTGCCGTCAAAGGCGCCGGTCTCCTCCAGCATGGCGCGGCGATACAGCGCGGCCGCCCCGGAAGGCAGCAGAACTTCCTCGGTAACGGGAAAGTCCTCCGGTAAACGCCCGTGGCCGCGCTGTTTACTGCTGGCGTCGGCGCAAATTAACATGCCTGCGGAATCGATCCGATTCTCATGGAACAGCCGTACCTGCGAAGCGCACATGCCGGCGTCGGGACGCGATTCGATGGCGCTGACGAGGGCGTCCAACCATTGCGGCACGGGCGCCGCGTCGTCATTCAGACAAACTACATATGGCGATGTGGAACTGTCGATGCCTTGATTGATCGCCTCCCCAAAGCCATTATTACGCGAGTTCTCTATGATGCGCGCCGCGCCCGCGGTCCCGTTCTTCCTGACCAATCCACGACCGCTATTGTCTACGACGATCACTTCGAAGTCCTGGCGCGTCTGGAACTCGAGCGCATGAATGCACTCGCGGAGTCTCGCATCCGCGGCAAGCGTGGGAATAATCACGGAAACGAGAATGTCCGGCAAAGTCTTATTTTACAATGCTCGAACCAGGAGGCTTAAGTAGTTGTAAGTTCGAGACCTTTATGCCGCCAGGTTCCGTAATTTTAATCTGTGGAAATGTCTCACTGTGTGGCACACCAGTAACATCCGCCTAAAGAGCTACGTCAAAACAATTACTATGACCAAAAAGCTGCTTTTTGTAGTTTCAATTTTGTGCGCTCTGACACTGGCCGTCTTCGCGGCCGATGCCAGCGGCAAGTGGACCTGGGAACAAGCGGGCCGTCAAGGTGGCAACCCCACCACGCAGACGTTAACGCTGAAGGCCGATGGTTCGAATCTGACTGGCACCCTCGATGCGGGCCGCGGCGGTCCGACTGAAATCAAAGACGGCAAGGTGGACGGCAATAACGTCAGTTTCACGGTTAGCCGCGACATGAACGGCACCTCGTTCACCACGAAGTATACGGGTACGCTGGACGGCGACACGCTGAATCTGGAAGTCGAGCGCCCAGGCCGTAATGGTGGCGAACCGACGAAGACGAAGGTTGCTGCAAAGCGCTCCACCACCTAGTCTATTTTTTAAGCCGGTGAATACCGGTGGCTGAAACTTTGGGCGGCTTTTCCCGACTGCGACAGGGACAAGCCGCCCTTCTTATTTGGTGAATGGTCGTCCAGAGCATTCATTTGTGAGGAAATGCTCAAATCCCGGGCTACCGCTGCTGATCCGTCTTTCCACCGTGCGAAGCCGTCCATAATGTCAGAGTGCATAGTGCAATCTTGAGTGTGGAAAAGCCAGTAGCGGCGTTGGAAAGCCGCGCCTCGAAGACGATACGGGAGACATTCGAATCCGGGCGTCCGCTGGTTTACATCCGTTCGTCCGAGGAGCAACGCGCCGCCGGACTGCTGCACGAAGTGAGCGACCGCATGCCCGCGCCTGCCCCCACGGTTTGGACATGGACACTCACGGAGGGAATGCGCCACGGCGAGCAGGAGCCGCATCCGGGCACGCGCGATCCCAGGACGGCGCTCGATTTTATCCTTTCGCACACTGCACCAGCGATTTTTCACCTCAGGGATTTTCACGAACCGTTACGCGAATCGGCGGAGATCCGCCGGCGATTGCGCGATGTCTACGAAGCCTGTGGCGGCAGGCGAAAATACGTCGCGATCACGTCGCCCGTGCGCCAGATTCCGGAAGAACTCGAACGCAACGTGATGTATATCGACCTGCGACCGCCCGACATGATCGAACTTAAGGAGTTCGTGCGCGCGGAGGCAAAGCGGCTGACCGCGAAAGATGCGGACGAGGGCGACGTGGAGTTGATGGCCCGCTCGCTCCTGGGCTTGACCATGGACGAAGCGGGCTACGCGCTGCGCCGCGCGGTGATGGCGACGGGCGGCTTCGGCGTGGCCGCGCTGCCGGCGGTGCGCGAAGAGAAGCGCCTGCTCATCAATCGCACGGGATACATCGAATACATCGCCGACGGCGCGACATTGGGTGAAGTCGGCGGACTCGAAGGCCTGAAGAAATGGCTGCTAGAGCGCCAAAAGTTGTTCGAGATGCGCGATTCACTAAGCGCGGAGATCGTGCCCAAAGGGCTGCTGCTGATGGGCATTCCCGGTTGCGGCAAAAGCCTCTCGGTGAAGGCGATCGCCAGTTCGTTTCAACTGCCCCTCTATCGCGTGGACATGATCGAGATCTTTTCGGGACGCCATGGCAAGCCCGAAGGCGCGTTTGTCGCTGCCTGCCGAATGATGGAGGACATGGCTCCGGCCGTGCTGTGGTTCGACGAAATCGAAATGGGCATCACCTCCACCGATTCAGGCGGTGAGCAGGGCCGAATCTTTGCGTTCTTTCTCACCTGGATGCAGGAAAAAACCCGCGGCCTCTTTGTTGCCGCGACCGCGAACCGCATCGACCTGCTGCCCGCCGAAATGATCCGCAAGGGCCGTTTCGACGAGGTGTTTTTCGTCGACATTCCGCTGGATGCGGAGCGCGCGGAGATCTTCAAGATCCATTTGAACCGCCGCGGCGCCGATGCTTCGCGCTTTGACATCCCGCAATTGGTGAAATTGACCATAGGGTGGACCGGAGCCGAGATCGAACAGTGCGTGGTCTCCGCAATCACGCAGGCGCGCCTGGGCGACCGCGAAGTGAACGATATGGATCTGATCTCGATCGCAGTGAAGATCGTGCCGCTGTCGCGAACCATGAAAGAGCAGATCATTCACATACGCAGTTGGGCGTTCGAACGCGCAGTGCGCGCCTCGCCGCAATCGCGCTGAGGCTACTCGCCCGCCTGAAAATCGAGGAAGAGCACATCCGCAAGTCCGATGCGCGCCTTCGCGGGAACCGGCGTTTCAATCTCTTTATCGCGCTTTTCGCCATTCACGAATTCTATGCTCGAAGGCGCCTTTTCCCCGTTGATAGTGGTGCCCAAACGGCTGAGGTCCTTCAAAAAGAACTGACCGGTGGCGGGATCGCGGCGCAGACGGAAATGTTCGCGCGAAACGTCGGGCGCAGTCTCCAACTTGAGGTCGGTCCAATAGTCCCGTCCGCCGCGGCCAACCACGATCTGCTCTTTGGTCATGCGAAAAGTCTTGCGGCCGCTGGTGTCCTGATACTCAATTACGGCGTAGCAGCCGGGTTCCGGCTGTGTCTGCGCGATCACCGTCGTGGCCGGCTCGTAGCTCTGCGAGGCGCTTTCGCTGCCCGCCATGCGGCGTGTGGCAATGCGCTTGGTCATGGAGCCGGAGCCGTATTCGTCCTTGGTCGGCATCGCAAGCTCCGAATGAATCACGATATCGCCCGGCTCAACATCGTCATCCGTATTCTCCAGGATGCGGATCTGCCAGCCGCCTTCGGGCGCCGAGACCTTCGGCGTGTCGCGCTTAGTGAACTTGAACCGCTCCGCCATCGAGGCTTTATTGAGGCTTTCCAGTTCCCCATCCAGCGCCCGGCGAGCCTCAGTAACGATGCGGGGCAGTATGCCGCGCAACCGCTCCATATCCGCTGGATGCAAATAGACGTGATAAATGGCGGGCGGAAGCGTGGAATAGTGCAGGGGCTCCAGGCCCTCCTGCATGTTCCGCAGGATCTCGCGAATGATATCGCGCGCGGACGACGATGTTGCGGAAGCGCGTTCCATAACTGACCTTTCCGGATTTTACCAACCGCGATTGCCGGTGCGGGGAAACACGCTCCGCCGATATGTGGAAGATCGCTCCCATTACGGCAATGTGAGCATGGCTGAGGCCGCTTGATTGCTCACTCTACGGAGACAAGGTAAATCCGCTCTTCCTGGATCTGCAAACACTACATCCAGGACGCGCGAACAGCAGAGGAGAAAGAAAATATGGCAGGAAAGAATACGTCTGTATTCGGTATTTATCAAGATCGCACGCAAGTTGAGCGCGCGGTGGATTCGCTGGTTGCGGCGGGATTTCGCGCAGAAGACATTTCCGTGCTGCTGCCCAGCAACGTCGGAACGAAAGACTTCGCGCATGAAAAGAACACTAAGACGCCTGAAGGAATCGCCACTGGCGCAGGAACCGGCGCGGTGGTCGGCGGCACTTTGGGTGTGTTGGCCGGCATAGGCGCGCTCGCAATTCCAGGGCTTGGACCATTCATCGCGGCCGGCCCCATCATGGGCGCACTGGCCGGCATAGGCGCGGGCGGCGTAGTGGGCGGGCTCATCGGCGCCTTGGTCGGCATGGGCATACCGGAATATGAAGCCAAGCGCTATGAAGGAATGATCAAGCAAGGAAGGGCGCTGCTTTCGGTGCATTGCGACAATTCCGATTGGGTGAAGCGCGCCAAGCAGCTTCTCGAAGATACTGGCGGAGAACAGATCTCGTCGTCAGGCGAAGCTGGCGCGGACTACGCGGAGAGCGACGTTCCGGAAGTCCGCCATGGCGGCGGAACGCTGTAATCAGTCAACGTATTGGTCAATTCGTCTTCGGGCGGGTGCGCACAGCGCCCGCCTCTCCCTGTCTGCCAAACTATTGGTTCATGGCGCAAATTCACTTGTGTTTCCTTTGGCACATGCACCAGCCTTTCTATAAAGATCTGGTATCGGGCGAGTACAAATTGCCATGGACACGCATGCACGCGCTGAAGGATTACTATGGCATGGCGAAAATCCTGGAGGAATTCCCCGACATCCATCAAACCTTCAATCTGGTGCCGTCGATGCTGGTACAGGTGGAGGAGTACGCGTCGGGGGACGCCGCCGACCCGTTTCTGGAAGCGGCGCTGAAGCCCTCCGAATCGCTTACCGATTCAGACAAAGCGTTCTTGCTCAAGCACTCTTTCTATTCCGATCCACAGCACATGATCTACCGCTATCCGCGGTATGGCGAGCTCTACAACGCGTGGCAGGTACAGCGCGGCAATTCACGCAGCCTTTTCGGCGCGCAGGAGTTTCGCGATCTGCAGATGTGGTCGCAATTGGCGTGGTTCGATGAAGAGTTTCAGGAACACGATCCCGAAGTTCACGAATGGGTGCGGCGCGGACGTAATTTCACCGCGGCCGACCAGGCTCGCATGGGCGAAAAACAGCGCGAAATCGTAGGCGCGGTGATTCCCCAATATCGCAAGCTGGCCGCAACCGGGCAGATTGAGATTTCGACAACTCCCTTCTATCACCCGATTCTGCCGCTGCTTTGCGATACCAACGTCGCCACGATGCCGCACCCTGGCGTACCCCTGCCGCCGAGATTTCGCTACCCTCAGGATGCGCGCCAACAACTGGCGATGGCCCGCGAGTACGTGAAAACCAACTTCGGCGTCGCCCCGGCCGGACTCTGGCCTTCGGAAGGGTCCGTTTCCGACGAAGTCTTCCAGCTTGCGGCAGACCTTGGATTTGAGTGGACAGCCACCGATAGCGGCGTGCTGAACCGGACGCTTTCGCACTCCGTCGACGTGAGCGGACTCTACCGCCCGTACCGATGGGAGCAGAACGGGCGCGCCATGTCCGTGATCTTTCGCGATCACTTCATGAGCGATCTCATCGGCTTCGTCTATTCGAAAATGGACGCCGGGACCGCGGCCAGTGATTTTCTGCGCCGCATTCACGAAAATTGCGCCGGAATTTTAGCCCAGGGCCGGGACGCGCTGGCGCCGATCATTCTCGACGGCGAAAACGCGTGGGAGTATTACGATCGCAACGGCCGGCAATTTCTGCGCGAGCTCTACGGCGGCATTTCGCGCGATCCGCAGTTGAACGCCGTTACCGTCAGCGAAGGGCTGCGGCTGTTGGAGCCGGAGAAGCTGAACTATATTTTCCCTGGATCTTGGATCAACGCGAATTTCGACGTATGGATCGGCGCGGAGGAAGACAATCAGGCGTGGGCGCAGCTATTGCGCGCGCGGCAGGCGTATGAAGCCGCGGCCGATTCAGCGCCTCCGGCCGAGCGCGAGTTGGCATTTCAGGAAGTGCTGATCGCTGAAGGCAGCGACTGGAACTGGTGGTATGGCCCGGAGCACGATTCG
This sequence comes from Bryobacteraceae bacterium, assembly GCA_036268375.1. Lineage (GTDB taxonomy): Bacteria > Acidobacteriota > Terriglobia > Bryobacterales > Bryobacteraceae > PALSA-243. The sequence continues at coordinate 21,220 of DATAUH010000183.1, forward strand.
GCCAACCGGCCCGAATTCGATCAACTCTATCGCGGACATTTGGCGAACATTTATCGATTTCTGAATCTGACTCCGCCCGAGGAGCTTTCGCGGCCGATTCTGCGAATTGCCGTGCAAGCAGTGGTGATACCGCCGTCAGGACCGATTCGTCCCACCATTGATGGCGAAGTGACGTCCTACTTCGAATGGATGGGGGCGGGAGTTTACCGCGCCGAGGAACGATCCGGCGCCATGCACGGCAAAAAATTCCTGATCGAGGAAGCGCAATACGGCAGCGACGGCGAAAACCTCTACGTGCGCGTGGATTTCCACTCCACCTTCGGCTCCAACGCCGCCGCAATGGAGTTGCGGCTGACGGCCCGCTCGGTAGATAAAGACGAGGCCGGCTACCTGACCGTAACCTTCATTCCCGGCGGAGCGCGGACAGAGGGCATTGAAGGCGTGGAATGCGCATACGGGCGCGTATTGGAATTGAAAATTCCAGCGCAAAGCGTAGGTGTTGGACCCGGCAGACCAGTGCGCTTTCAGCTCTCCGTTTGGGAAAGCGGCCTACCCATGGACGCCATTCCGCAGCAGGGCTGGATCGAAGTGCAGCTCTAGCACCGCGGCTACTGAAAGCCGAAGCGGACCGCAAAACCTGAACCGCGGTCCGCCTCATTCTGACTGCTAACTCCTAGCTTCTGATTCCTAGCCATCTATCCATTCGTCCGCACGCCGCGATGTTCGCGCAACTGCCGCATGCGCGCCTGGAATCGGGCCTGCATCTGATCGGCCTTGGCGCGTTGCGCCGGCGTAAGCGCCTGATAGAACTTCGCCATCGCTTCGCCGCGACCGGCGCTTATCTTTGCCATCAGCTTACCCCGTTCCGCCGAAAGGCGATCGATCTGCGCTTTGTCGTTGGCCTTTACCGCCACCGCCATAGCTGCACGATTCTGCCGCAGTTCGGCGCGGGCCGGTTTAGCCGTCTCACGCGCCTGTTCAAAAAGCGATTTAGCAGTCGCCTTCTGATCGGCCGTCAAATTAAGCGCTTCCATCATGCGGCGATGCCCCGCCATTCGACGGTTGCCCTTGTGCATGGCCTGCGCCTTGGGCGCGGTCTGGTTCTGAGTTTGCCCGGCCTGCGGCTGGGTCTGCGCTTGAGCGAATATGAGTCCGGCGGCGATGCTTCCCAATGCCGCTAGTTTTACGATTTGCCGTTTCATCGGCTTATTACCTCCACTTTCGAATGTAAAGCCCGCGTGTAAGGAGCCTATGTGAATGGAGTAAATGTCTGTGATTCCGCGTAAAACCGCGGCAGCAACACGGCAGCGGAAAGCCTGCCTGCGTTTGTGCTAATTTCGAGCCGTGAACCTTCTCCTGGTGGATGATGATGTGGAACTGTGCTCGCTCCTCAGCGAATTTCTGAAGCGCGAAGGATTTCATGTCGATTGCGTGAACGAAGGCAACGCCGGTCTCGACCGCGCGCTGCAGCCTGATGTGGATTTGGTGGTCTTGGACGTTATGCTGCCCGGGATCGACGGTTTCGAGATTCTGCGGCGGCTGCGCGCCAAGAGCAAAGTGCCCGTTATCATGCTGACCGCCCGCGGCGAAGACGTGGACCGGATCATCGGCCTGGAGATCGGCGCCGACGATTATCTGGCAAAACCATTTAACCCGCGCGAACTGGCGGCGCGCATCCGCGCCATACTGCGGCGGTATGAACCGCGCGCGGCTCCGAACCCGTCCGGCCGCATCGAAGTGAATGGAATCACGCTCGATCCGGCCAGCCGCGAGGTGATCTCGAACGGCAAACACGTCGATTTGACCACCTTCGAGTTCGACATTTTGGAGATGCTGATGCGGTCGGCGGGACGCGTCCTTTCGCGCGACGCGCTGATGGAAAATTTCTACAACCGCAAAGCCACGCCGTTCGACCGCTCGATTGACATGCACATCAGCCACCTGCGCAAAAAACTGGAGCGCGGCGACTCGATCATCAAGACGATTCGCGGCGTGGGATACCAGCTGGCGCGCACGCCGGAGGATGCGGCGGCCGAATGAAATCGCTGTTCGCGCGCATTCTTTTGTGGTTTTGGGGGACGCTGGCCATCACCCTGATCGGCTCCGCCTTCATCTCCGCAATCGATGTGATGCAGAACGTTTGGGAGCCGAAAGCGCCGGCGGCGCTGCGCATGAAATTCGATTTAGAAGAGGCTCGCGCAGCCTACGAGAATGGCGGACGCCCCGCCCTGACGGCGTTTCTCGACAACCTGTACGAAATCTACGGGACGCACGGCGTTCTTACGGATGAGAAAGGGCGCGATCTGCTTACCGGAAAAAGCTGGGCGGACGCGATTCAAACCTACGGTTCAAAGCCGCTCCTCAATGTGTTGACCTTTGGGGAATTCACCGCGGTCCAAGCGGCAGACGATCGGAAATATTTCTTCATCACTCGTGCATCCAGGCGAGCGGTGGCCTCCTGGTTCATCACGCCCGACCATCTTTTTTGGCTGCTGGCGACGTTCTTGCTCTGTTACTGGTTGGCGCTGAATTTGACGCGGCCCGTGCGCGATTTGCAGAAGGCGGTGGAGCAGTTCGGCAAAAACGGATTTTCCACCCGGTTGAATTCCACGCGTGGCGACGAACTGGGAGAACTGGCGCGGGCATTCGACCGCATGGCAACGCGCATCGAGACGCTGCTTGCAGCCGAGCGGCGGCTGCTGCTCGATATCTCGCATGAATTACGCTCGCCGCTCGCGCGCCTGGGCGTAGCCGTGGAATTGGCGCGATCGGGCGACGATACGGAAGCCGCGCTGAATCGCATCCAAAAGGAATCGGACCGGCTGAATGCGCTTGTAGGCCAACTCCTGCAGGTGACGCGCGCCGAAGGCGATCCCGCTTCCCTACACCGCGATCCAATCCGATTGGACCAACTCGTCGAGCAGTTGGTGGACGACGCCCGCATCGAAGCGGCGGCTCGCGGCTGCCAGGTGGAATTTGAAAAGCCCGGCCCTGTCACTGTAGCGGGCGATGCCGAGCTTTTGCGGCGTGCAATCGAAAACGTAATTCGCAACGCGATCCGCTATTCGCCCAACCAAAGCAGCATCCGCGTTTCACTTCAGTACGTGAACGGGCGCGCCACGGTGGATATCCGCGATTGTGGGCCAGGCGTACCGGAAGAGGCGTTGCCGCGGCTCTTCGATGCCTTCTATCGCGTGGAGACCGATCGCGGACGCGGCAGCGGTGGCATCGGCCTGGGACTTTCGATCGCGCGCCGCGCGATCGAACTGCATCACGGCAAAATCAGCGCCAAGAATGCGCATCCCGGCTTGGAAGTAGTGATCGATTTTCCCGCTCGCGATAGCGCCACCGCGGCATAGTTATGTTATTCGGAGCGCAGCGCGATCGATGGAGCGATGCGTGTGGTGATGCGCGCCGGAAGATAACTGGCTAGGGCACATCCAAACGTCAATGTGAGTTATTAAACGTTGCCGTCCCCGGCCTAGCCCGATTGAACAGCTTGGCTCGCGTTATCAACAGCAGCATCGCTCCACCTAATGCAATCGAGAACGACGAAGGCTCGGGAGACACTCCTCGTGTCCATGTTCCGGGTATATCGCTGGCGGCCGCGCTATAGTTAGTCCATGGATTGACGTTGTTTGAGGCGTAATCCTGCGGCAAAGAAGTCGTGAAAATGTCGTAAAGACACGCGTTCGTGTTGCATGTCGTTTCATTCAGCGCCTCCATACCATCTGCGGAGCTTGCATTGACGTACGTCGATATGTCCCACGCCCATATACGACCACCTAGATCAGTCGCAACTAGCCCCTCAATAGTAGGATGCAAGGTCTTATCGGAACTGCCGAAAGAAAAGATTCCATCCGATACTTCCCAACTAATTATCGACAGGTTCGAGACGTAGCCGGGGATGTTGAAAACGTATTCCGTGCCCGGCAAAAGCGGAGCCGCAAGCCCGAAACTAAGAACGATCCGTTCCTGCGACGTATACGGAGTCGATGTGCTTGGCGTCGGGTTATAGAGTTCGTCGTAAGTATTTCCAGTGTAGGTATATACGGCTGCGACAGGCGATCCGGCCGCAGACAGACAAAACAAAATACAAACCAACTGACCAACAACCACATTGGGGACTCTCATATTTTTGTGTTTCGAAAACAGAGAAATGATATTACATTGCAGGATGATTATATCCAAGACGACTTCCCCTTAGCGAAGCCCGATAATGGCGTGTGAGCTGCCGCCATCACGCCGCTGATAGCCGATTAGGCGGTTCGCCACATCGCTACGTCTTGAAGCGGTGAATCACCCGCGGCATAGTTATTCGGAGCGCAGCGCAATCGATGGAGCGATGCGTGTAGTCATGCGCGCCGGAAGATAGCTGGCGAGCGCAGAGATGACCATCAGACCCGCTGCAACCACCGCATACGTAAACGGGTCGGCGGGACTGACATCGTAAAGCAGCGATTTCATCAAACGCGTCAGCGCAAACGCGCCTGCGAGGCCGCCCATAGCCCCTACGGCCGAGAGTAGCAGGCCGTGACGAATGAACATTCGCGAGACGCCCGATGGCGAAGCGCCCAACGCCAGGCGCACCCCGATTTCGCGAGTCCGCTGGGCGACTGAATAGGAGATCACGCCGTAGAGCCCGATGACGCCGAGCAATAACGCCATGCCGCCGGCGATCAAAAGCAGCGTGAACGTGAAAGTAGTACGCGCAAGGGAACGGTCGTAGACGGATTGAACCGTCTTTACGTTGGCAACCGGCAGTCGCGAATTGACGCCGCCAAGCGCGCGCTGCAAATCCGCCAGCAGCGCAGCCGTCCCCGCGCGCGGCGTACGGATAACAAACGTGACGGTGCGAGCCGCGAGATCTTTGGCGCCAAAATCGCGCATTAATAGCGGCCAATAGACGATCGGCGGCGCAGGCTGGTCCACGCCGTTATTGCGCAAATCCGCCACCACGCCGATGATGGTCCGCCATGCGTCTGTCCTGCCAAAACGAATTCGCTTCCCGAGCGCGGCCTTTGGCTCCTTCCAAAGTTCGCGCGCCATGTTCTCCGACACCAGCGCAACTAACGCATGATCGTACGTGTCGATCCAGGAAAACTCGCGTCCCGCCACCAGACGGCTCCCCACAGTCGAGATATAACCGGGCGAAATAAAGTGGAAGCCGCGCAGCGGCGGCGCGGCGGTGGCGCGATACAGGTGATCTTCCACGTAAACCGGATTGTTGGAGCCCTCGCCTTCGAGCGGAACCGTATCGCTAATCGCTGCCTGCGAAACTCCGGGTATCGCCCCGAGCCGACGCAGGATGTCCTCCTCCATGTGAATGGCAAGCGCGTCATCCTTCACCTGAGTTGCGGGAATGTAGACAGGCAGCGTCTCCAATTCCGCTATGTGTGACACGCCCGGGTCCACGCGGCGCAGCGCCTGGAAGGTGCGAATCATCAGGCCCGATCCGACCAGCAGGACCACTGCGAGCGCGACCTGCGCTATCACCAGGACGCTGCGGGCGCGATGGCGTTCCCTACTCTGGCTTTGCGTCCGCCCGCCGCCGTGGAGCGCGCCGGCTAATTGCGGACGCACACACTTGAATACCGGAATCAGCCCGAAGAAAATGCCCGCGAGCAGCGAGGTGACAAACGTGAATGCGACTGCGACGGGATCGATCGAGATTTCGGAGAGCCGCGGCATGTGCGGCACGGCGGACAGAACCAGAACGCGCAACGACGCATACGCCAGTAGCAGACCGAGACCGCCGCCCGCAAATGCCAGCAGCACGCTTTCAAACAGAAGCTCCCGCACAATTCGTCCCATACTTGCGCCGAGCGCGGCGCGAATGGCCAGTTCGTGCCGGCGGCTATCGGCTCGCACCAGCAACAGATTCGCCACATTGGCGCATGCGATCAGCAGGACGATGCCGACCGTTCCCATCAGCACCCAGAGCGTTTTTCCGATGTCTCCGACTAGTCGATCCTTCAGAGGAAGCAGTTTGGGTCCGATGCGCGCGTCAGTGTAGTTCTTCAAGCTGAAACCGGGATTCACGGTGAACTTTGCCGGCGCGAGCGGCAGCATGCGCGCGACGTCTGCGTTAGCTTGCGCGAGCGTCACGCCCGGCTTCAGCCGCGCAAGGCCCTGACAGCAGAAGCCGATCAGCGGAATGTTGGCGCGATTGAGGCGCATGGGGAAAACCAGCGAAACCTCGTGGTCCATGAACTGGAACGACGGCGGAAGCACGGCGATGATGCGGCGCGGTACGTCGTCGACAACCAGCGAACGGCCAATCGCGAAGCGGTCTGCGGAATAG
>DATAUH010000184.1:0-6067 GCA_036268375.1 Bryobacteraceae bacterium
GAGCTAGCCAAGGGCCAGGTCAGCATCAGTGAATATTTGGATCAGGTCATAAGCCTGCTTCCGAATGGAGCGTCCGCCTGGGGTCCTGTGGCGTTCGGATTGCGCAGCGGCACGCGGGATGACATCGTGCAAATGGCCGACGGCGTTCTGCTAACTGGGGAGTTCGGGGCAGCCAACTACGAGCAGGTTGCCCCCGATTACCTGATTTTGTACGATGCCCTCAAATATTTCAGCTTTAATCGTGTGCTGGAGCGTTCCGGCGGCTCAATCCCAAGGGCGATGCCGATTGAGGGAGCGTGGCCGGAGGACCTCATCAAGACGGCTGAGATGTTTCCGAACGCGAAATATCGGCTGATCGCGCTCGTGGACGCACCGCCTTATGGCAGCACCCGCCTCTATTCGAAAGTCGGCGATACCGGCGCGGCCCAGCTGCCGCTCGTCGCCATCAATAACGGCGTGTCGGAGCAATGGGCCAAGATAATCGGCGATCCGGCCCAGTTCGCAACCCGCGAAGTCGAGCCGGTGCGATTTTCGCTGACACTCGGTCGAACGACTGAGGCGCTGGCGGACCGTTCCGTCGAGGTTAATCTGCCGGCGGGACATTATCTGATCTCGGTCGACGTCAGCGGTGCGCAGCCACAGGATGTCGGGCTCATCGCCGCCACCGAGACACGGCAATTCACCGGCACCGCCAGTGACTTGCCGTTCCGCTTCGCCCAGGCGCCTTATTTTGCCTCTGAGCGACGGGTTTTTTTCATCGTCAACCATTCCGGCGGTCCGCTCTACGTGAGCCAATTCGATCGGAACCCTACGGCCAGCTTCACAGTGGCAGAGGTACGTCCCATTATTAGCCTCTCGCCGCTGGAAGAGCATAACCCGATTGATGTCCCGCCGGTTTCGTCCTGGACCGCGACTCCCGGAGTGCAAAGCGTCAGTCCGCCGGAGGACGGCGGTACCCACGTTGTCGGAAGCCGCGGGGCTTACACGTATGAACTTGCCAGCCCGCCGATAAAAATTAAGCCCAACGACCAAATGCGGATCGAGGCTCAACTTGAGAATATCGATGGCGTCACTGCAATTGGCGTGGTCGGCGAAACCGGCTCCTGGCTGGTTCCCCCGAAGACTTCGAAAATCCGCGCTGACTTTTCCACGAAAGAAAACAAGACGATCCAGATCATCGTTGCCAATGACAACGACAGGCCGATAGATCAGCCCAATCAATTCGTCCTGCAATCGCCCAAATTGTACCTGCTGCACAGCTATACCCCGGACTACATTTATCAATTGGCTTCTTGCCACCGCTCGCATGTGCCGCTGCCTCAATATTGCCGCGATGCCGTGCCGCCGCGACCGATTGCCCAGGGAAAAAATTAATCCTGACGTCGCCGGAATTTGCAGATCGTCGGCAGCACTGCTTATGACGGCCGATTCGCGAATGGAGCAAGAATGGCTGCAAATTTGTCCTTTGCCGGCGCCCACTCCACCGAGCGCTTTTACAGCGACATCCATCGCGTCATGGTGGACCGGTCGCGAAATGACGTGCTGCCCCCAACCAGCATGGAGTTCGCGAACTGGCTTGCGCGAGAATTTGGGCGTAGAGCCGCGGGGCTTTCGGCCCTTGACTGCGGATGCGGCCTACACGCGTTCAATATTCAATCATGCAAACGGAGCGGATTCGCGCGCAACGAGGCCATTGACGCCAATCCTGATCTCGTCGCCGAGCTGAGTGGAGAAATCCAAAATATCCAGTTCAGGGTTGGTTCCGTGCTGGAAATTCCATCTGGCAATGAACAGTTTGATTTGGTGATTTGTTCCGGCGTGGCCCATCACACTCCCGACCCGTTACGGGCCTTCCACGAGATCGCCAGGGTCATGAAGCCTGGCGCGATCGCCTATATCTCCCTCTACACCTTCCGACGCAGCCTGTTCGATGCCTTCGTGCGCGGCATCCGGGTTACATCGCATGTAGTTCCATACGGGGTTGCGCGCGGCATGGCCCGGCACTCGCGCATTCTGAACAACTTCGTTCTCGATCATATGTACGTCCCGCTGCTATGGCTTTTCACGGCGTCGGACGCCCGCGCTGAGCTTGCGCGGGCCGGGCTGACGGTTGAGGCCGACTTCCCATCAAGTTTCGATGTGTTTTGCGGCTGGCCCTTCGGTCGTTTTATTTCCGGCGATGGTCTTCTACGCGTGTTCATTTGCCGAAAGCCGCAGGCATACGGCTCAACGCCCGACGTGCGCGTGTCGTGAATGCACTTCTCGCTCTCCCAGTCGTCTGTAGAGTGTTGCTGGCATCGCGGTCGTAATAATCAGGCTGCGGTAGCTTTGATTTTGAGCGATAGCCATATGCGCGTTAACGATAACTCTCCTGCCACGCCGGTTCCTGGCGTGGGAATCTATCGGCAGGTCGTCGACGGTGCACTGGGGCGTGCCCTTTCCCGGCTCGATTGGGAGCCAACATCGGCGAGTCGCGGCAGCTTCGATCGCACGTGGTGGGGATGGAAGTTTACCGACTTTTCCGCGGCCCGCTTCCAGGAGGGGCTCTTCACGCTTGCCTGGCTGCTCACGTCACCGGCCGCGCCGCCGCGGGCGCGCAGCAACGAACGCCTGCTTGAAGGTGCGGTGGCCGCGATCCACTTCTGGCGCAAATTGCAGCATCGCGACGGCAGCTTCGATGAAGCGTACCCGTTCGAACGAAGCCTGGCCGCCACGGCCTTCACAGGCTTTTATGTCGGTTCCGGACTTGAGCGTCTGCGCTCCCAGTTGACTCCGAACGCGGCCGATGCTGGCTTGCAGGCCATCGAACGAGGTGCCGACTGGCTTGCGCGCAACGGCGAATACCACGGCGTGTTGTCGAACCACCTCGCCGCTGCAGCAGCGGCGCTGCATGTCGCCGGAGATCTTCTCGCCACCGACCGGTTCAAAGCGGCGCGCGATCGCTATCTTGGCATCATCTACGCGAATCAGGATCCCGAGGAAGGATGGCTGCGCGAATATGGCGGCGCTGATCCAGGCTATCAGAGCCACGCCATGTTCTATCTTGCGGAAATCTGGCGTCGCGGCGGCGATGCGGAACTGTTCGAGCGGCTTGGCCGCGCAACCCGGTTCATCGCCTGGTTCGCGCATCCCGATGGTACTCTGGGCGGCGAATATGCCAGCCGGGGCACCAAGTTCGCTTACCCGGCGGCCTTCGAAATGCTCGCCCGCGATGTGCCCGCAGCCGCCGGCGTCGCGGCGCACCTGCGGCGCTGCATGGCGCAGGGGCGCGGCGTCGGCCCGCATCAGATGGACGCCTGGAATATTTTTCCGGTCCTCAACAATTACCTGTTTGCCTGCGATGCTGCGGGTGACCTTTCAGCCGCGCCGCGCCTGCCCTGGCAGGACCATGCTGGCTGGAATATCTTTGAGCGGGCTGGACTTGCCGTCGGGTGTGCCGGCGGCCGCTTGCTTGTGAGCGGACTGTCGCTCGGCGGCGCATGCAAACTCTGGGACGCCTCGCGTGGGGCATTGATCTATGAGGATTGCGGGTACGCGCTAGTTGGTCCGCAAGCGCGGCTTTCTTCGCAAAGCGCGAGCAGCTGGACCGTGGAGAAGGACATTAACGGCGAACTGCGATTTCGGCTCATGGCGCCCTTTACGCCAGTGCCGTCTTTGCGCTTCGGGCCCTGGCGTTTCCTTGCCTTCCGCGCATTCACGCTGACAATTGGCCGGTTGCCTGTCGTCGCGCGCGGCCTCAAAGGACTTCTGGTCCGTCTGTTGATTCGACGTAAAGCGCCGCACGCGGCTCGGCTTGAGCGTTGTATTGCGTTCGACGCGCAGGGACGGCTGAGAATCGAGGACGAGGTGAGAGGCCTCGAACGGCCTGCTGTTGCGGTCGATCGGCAAGTACCGTTTCACATGGGGTCTGCCCGCTATGCCGATTTCCCCGATTGGCTCGGTGCCGAAATCCGTTGTCCTGAACCTCAATACCAGCCACCCGGAAGACTATGGCGTATTGTAGAATTGTGAGGTAAGCAGATTGGCGGAAACCCTGCTGCGACTATGGATAATCTCCGGGATATTGGACCTGGAGATGTAGATGCCTTGACCATGACAGGAGATGCCCTGAGGGTATATTTCAGGGGATTTCAGCCATGCTTCGGCCTGCTTTGACGAAGTGCTTGTGCCACTGAAAATGGGAACCTTCCAGTGCGGTCGTCATACGGAATTGCTACAATCGTCATTGTCGCCATTGCCCTTGGCATCGCGGGCTGCGGGCAGGGGCAAAATTCGTCTTCCGATCAGGGTAACGGCTCGACGTCGTCCAATCAGGGCAGTAGCTCGACGTCCTCCAATCAGGGTGGCGGCTCGTCATCCGCGTGCAGTCAGCTTGCCGGATATTTCAGCGACCCGAAGGTCGTGGCCGCCGCCCAGCCCCTCACGCTGGACCAAGTGCGGCAGTGGGAGCAACAAAACAAGAGTGATCTCTGTGAGCGGGCTTTGGGGAACCTGCGTGCGGGAGGCTTAGTGCCAGCCGCGGCTTCGACAAAATAAACCTTGTCCCCCGACCGGAGGGGGGCGGTTCGCCAACCAAATAACGCAACAGCAACGCGGCGCGCGTGAGTGCTGCCAAGCGGCTTCTTCACTTTCATGCCGCCAAATCGCCCGCTTTCCGGGCTAGCTCAAAATCCATGGAGTGGGGCTACGCATTTTTGTACAGAGACCCAGGCCGGTAACCGACTTAAGCATATGCTCAAGTCGTTCCAAGCCTGATTGACGCAGGAGAAATAGCCGTGCGAGTCTCATTGCAAATCGTCGGCGCATTAGCGGCCGTGGTCGTCGCGTTCATTGCGACAACCGCTATCCTCAATTACTGGGAGGCCAGTTCTACGCCCACGACGGATGTTGCGAGCCCGACCGCACAGCAAGTTGCGAATCCACCGGCAAAGGAAATTTCAGAAGCCGCGCCGAAGCCAAGCGGTAGTGAGCAAGGCGCAGCAACGCTTTCGAACCCTGTATGCCGTCAACTCGCCGCATATTTCAGTGATCCGAAGGTGGTTGCCGGGGCGATGCCCCTGAATGTTGACGGAGTTCGAGAATGGGACCGGCAGGACAAAACTGAACTCTGCGCGCAGGCCACAGCCAACCTGCGCGCCGCTAACCTGATCCCGGCGAATTAACGTTGACCCGCGCCTCTGCAGCCTCTCGGAAATAGCAGAATGGGCTATCGCTTCGCCATAGAAGCCGCCAGTTGATTCATGCCGGTTGCGCGCACATGCGCCTGGTTGTTGAAAATGGGTCGAGGAAAGGCGCCGCTCAGTTTGGAACGGCGCGTAGATCAGCGCATTGGACTCCCCGTTCAAATTGCGTGTTCGCGGTCCCGCTCGCCTCTTCGGTTGAGCGATGGCGGGTGACGAGATAAGCTCCGGCTGCTTGGCTACGAAACATCATCCACGTCGAGCCCACGCGTGCGAATGGGTGTGGCTCGAAACTGAAACCGCCGGTGACGCTCATGCTTCCTGAAATTCTCACTCTGACGTTTCGTCAACACGGTTCGGATCGCGATCGGGCGGTCTGCGTGAGCGTGCGCCCGGATCGAACCGGGCGGCGCGGCTTTGCCGGCGGGTATCGCATCACGTCGCTTCTTTGTACGGTGGTTGTGACGACCGTTGCGATGTCGCAAGCGCCGGCGGCCGTCGCCGAGGGCTTTTCATTCGAGTCAAAGACCACCGTCTCGACTGGCATCGGATCGATACGCTTTAGGGTTGCCGCAAACAAGCAGGGCGAAGAGGGAGCGACAACCCCAGCCGATCGCCCGCCCGGTACCGTGGCGTTGGGCGATGGCGCGTGGGAGACGATTTCGCCTCCCGCTCGTATTGAGGGCAAGGGGTTGACGATTGAAGGCGTGCCATCAATTCCGGCTGCCTACGGCGCGGTTTCGGTACTCTATCATCTGCCCAAGGGAGCGCTGGTGGCCGCGTCTGTCAAAGTAAAGCAAGGCGGAATCGTGCTTGGCTTGCTCGACAAAAGGGGCGAATGGGCGACAAAAGTTCCAATTCCTCCCGGGGTGTTCTGGACGACAGTG
>DATAUH010000185.1:0-16344 GCA_036268375.1 Bryobacteraceae bacterium
TGCCGCTGGCCGGAGACGAGTGGGACTTCGGGTTTCTGGTAGAGGGCACACCCATCCCGCGCCCGCAGGATGCTCCAAGCGCTGTTTTCCGCGTAACCTTTCCTGGTTATTTCGAAACCATGCGAATTGCGTTGGTCACTGGACGCGATTTCAACGAGCACGATAACGCGTCGGCTCCGCGCGTTGCGATCATCAACCAATCTATGGCGCGCCGGGCCTGGCCAGGAGCGGACCCGATTGGCAAGCGTTTCCGCCTGAACGTGAAAGATACGTACATTACTGTCGTGGGCGTGGCGCGCAACGCGGAGCAGAGCACGTGGGGCCAACCTGTCGCCAACGAATTCTACTTTCCGTTCGCGCAAAATCCGCAAGACATACAGCGCTACGCCACGTTCGTTGTCCGCACGGCCGGAGACGCGGCCGCACTCGCTCCGGAGATCGAAAAGGCTGTGTGGTCAGTCGATCCGGACGTGCCGATCGCTGCCGTTCAGACTATGGACGACGTTGTCGGACGCGCTGTGTGGCGGCCTCGCTTTTCCGCGTCTCTGCTGGCCGGTTTTGCCGGGCTGGCATTGGCGCTCGCGGCTATCGGGATTTACGGCGTCATCTCGTACGGCGTCAGCCTGCAAGCGCGGGAGATCGGGATCCGCATGGCGTTGGGCGCGACCTCCGCCGCGGTTTTGCTCCGCGTTCTGCGCGAGGGCGCGAGATTATCCGCGCTGGGCAGTCTGATTGGCATTGCCGGCGCGCTGTTGCTCACGCGCTATCTCGAAAGCGAACTGTACCAGGTGAAAGCCGGCGATCCCGCTGTGATCGCGGCGTCGGTCGCGATTCTCGGCGTGATCGCGCTGGTTGCTTCCTGGCTACCGGCGCGCCGGGCCACTCGCGTGGATCCGGCCATCGCGCTGCGCGGCGAATAGTTACTGCATGATGCGGACGTCGGCGGTGACCGGCTCCCGGTCGCGAACCGTCACAAGCGTGGCAAGACGGCTCAGCGTATCGTCATCAGGCATTTGCAGGAACCCAGTGTCTCCGCTGGTGGCGAAAGCGAAATACTGGCCAGGACGTACCAATCCGAGTTCGAACCGACCGCCCGCTTCGCATCCGGCGTGGCGTATAAACTGTGGCTGGCGCAGGGCAGCTTCGCGTGGAACGAGGAACACATCGCTGTTCCCGCAGTTTTCCACCTTGCCCCGGACAGTTCCCCCGCCCGATCGATATCGAATCACCAATTCCTGCGCTGCCGACGATATCTCGATTCCTTCGGGTGTGAGCGCATTGCGATCTCCCATTACGATCGCGCTAACGTAGTACCCCGGCGGAGGCGGCTCCAGGATGGAGACATGATATCGGCCGGGATAGAGCGACAGGCTGAAACCACCGTTTTCATCCCCAAGCCCAATCGGACGCGACGGCATGATGCTCTCTTGTCCCCACTCGCCGGAGTCGTAGTTCAGTACAACACCTGCGGGCTCCTGATCAGGTAACCGGTCACCGTCAGGACCTTCGAGAACGCTATGACCATGTATGCGCATAGGTGAGGTGAGCCTGACACGCACGTCAGCCAAGTCGTGGTCTTTCACTTCCATCGATTGCGCCACCCACAGCGGGATCTTGTCTTTGAGCAGGGTCCCCGAGAGCCGCCACTCACCGGGTCCCACGCCGGCAAATTCGAAGGAGCCGTCATTTCCCGCATTGGCGGTCATTTCGGCGCCAAGCCCGTTGTGCAGCGCGAGCGCCGCTCGCGCCGCAGGATTGCCCTTTTCATCTAGAACGCGACCGCGCAGCCGGAATGCTGGGGCGGCGCGAAGCCTGATTTCGACCAAGGGCAACTCCAATCCCGCGCGCACATCGACTGGCGATGCGAATTGCGCATCCACTGCACTGGGATAGAAGGTCTCCATCCAAGTGAGTTTCTGCTGATCGCGATCCGGCGGCGCCTTGAATGTTTGCGGAGCGATCGCAGCGGCCAGCCAACGTCCAGGAGAAAAGAAATCGGCAGTGGTGAATTTGCCGTTGGAATCGGTCGTTAGATCTCGCCCTCTGATAAAGCAGGATGGCAGACTACAGTGGCCATTTTGATAGAACAACCGAACGGATGCCGAAGCCACCGGATTGCCCTCATCGTCTAGAACGCGCCCCGACAGCTTCGGAATGGGTTGCAGTTTCGCCTCCAGTCGCGGCGGCGCCCCTGAGGCTCCCACTGTATAGTGTGGTTGCCGTGAATCGCCCGGCTCATACGTACTCCAATAGCCGCGCGCACGATACGTGGCGATGTAAGTCCCCTCGGCCACGCCTTGCATTTCGAAGTTGCCGCTGCGGTCTGTTGTCGCGCGGTACGGGCCGCCCCCGGGTCTATCGATGGCGCCGAGAATCACGTTCACGTCCGCAAGCGGCGCTCCGCTGGCGGCATCCACCACGCGTCCTTGCACCGTCTGAGCCGCCAATGCGGCGCCCGCCAGCGCCAACGCGACAGTCAGCAAGCGAAGCATAGCCGCATTATATGCTGGCCCCGTGGTGAGTGGAAGGGCGTAACTACGCGTGCGTTCCCGGCGCCTCATGCCCGGAGTTCGTGACGTATTCGATATACGAACCCGGATATAGCAGGGGCGTACGATCGGTGCCGCTTTCGCCTCCCAATTCGAGCACTCGCGAGCCCAAGCCGCGCAGAAAAGTGCGGTCGTGCGAGACGAAAATCATCGTGCCTTCGAAGTCCTTCAGCGCGTCTACCAGCATTTCTTTGGTCGCCAGATCCAGGTGGTTTGTCGGCTCGTCGAGCACCAGAAAATTCGGCGGGTCGTACAGCATGCGCGCCATCGCCAAGCGCGATTTCTCTCCGCCTGAAAGCGAGCGTATGCGCTTGTCCGTATCGTCGCCGGAGAATTGAAAGGCGCCGGCCAGCGTACGCAATGAGCCTAGCCCGTCCTGCGGAAAATCGTTCTGCAACTGTTCGATGATCGTTAGGTCAGGGTCCAACACGTCCAAGGACTGCTGTGCAAAGTAGCCCATCCTTAAGCTTGCGCCCAGCCTCACGTTTCCGCCGTCGGGGGTGATCGCGCCCGCAATCATTTTGAGCAACGTACTCTTGCCCGCGCCGTTTTTGCCCATCACTGCCCAGCGCTCGCCACGTCGGAGGATCATGCTGAAGCCGTCGTAAATAACACGCGAGCCGTACCGTTTCGCTAGATTCTCTAACACCGCCACCTGATCTCCGGATCGCGGGGGCGTGCGAAATTCGAACTTCACCACCTGTCGCTTCTTCGGCAGTTCGATTTTTTCAATCTTATCTAGCGCCTTGATGCGGCTCTGCACCTGCGCGGCTTTTGCGGCATGCGTGCGGAAGCGTTCGATGAAGCGTTGCTCCTTCGCCAGCATCGCCTGTTGACGCGCAAATGCCGCCTGCTGGTTCGATTCACGAATTGCGCGCTCGCGCTCGTAAAAATCGTAATTGCCTGAGTACGTGACGATCTCGCCTGAATCGATCTCCGCGATTTTGGTCACGATACGGTTCATGAAGTCGCGATCGTGCGAGGTCATGAGCAGCGTGCAGGGCGTGGTCTTCAAGAATTGCTCCAGCCACACGATGGATTCAATGTCTAAGTGGTTGGTCGGCTCGTCCATCAGCAGCACATCCGGCCGCCCCAACAGCACGCGCGCCAATGCGACGCGCATTTTCCATCCGCCGGATAGCGCTCCCGCATCCGCGTCGATCTGCTCATCGTGAAAGCCGAGCCCGTGCAGCACCTCGCGCGCCTGCGCCTCCAGCGTGTAGCCGCCCAGGTGCT
The DNA here is from genome assembly GCA_036268375.1 of Bryobacteraceae bacterium. Taxonomy (GTDB): domain Bacteria; phylum Acidobacteriota; class Terriglobia; order Bryobacterales; family Bryobacteraceae; genus PALSA-243. Next base: position 3,786 of record DATAUH010000185.1, read on the forward strand.
CATATTCTTCCTGCACTTCGCCGAAACGCGTCAGAATCGAATCCATCTCATCCATGCGCACCGGGTCTTCCATGGCGTGTTGCAGCGCTTCCAGTTCGTGATGCAGATCGCCCACGCGCCCACTGCCCGCAATCGCCTCGTCTAGCGTCGAGCGGCCCTTCATCTCTTCCACATCCTGAGAAAAATAGCCGATCGTCAGTTTTTTAGGCACGGTGACTTCGCCTTCATCTGGCCCTTCATCCCCCACAATCATGCGGAAAAGTGTGGTTTTGCCTGCGCCGTTAGGTCCAGTCAGACCCACCTTTTCGCCGGGGTTCAATTGGAATGAGGCGTCCACGAAGACAAGTTGTTTGCCGTACTGCTTGTGAATGTTCGAAAACGAAATCATTTTGGAATTGGGAGGAGACGCTGGAAGTTCTTCTATTATCGCAGGCTCCGCAGGCGCTTCCAGCAACGGCGATCCGCGCGGGCTTGGCGTAGTACCTAAGGTTATTTTGGTCTGTTTCCGAACGGTATCATGGGAGTAGAATCCCACTTTGCTCCGCCTCGGCTCCAAAGAATCAGTTGTCCTTCGATACGTCTCCGCGGTGATGGCCGCAGTGGCGGCGCTCGTTTTGCGCGCGCTCCTCGATTGGCCATCGGGAAAGCGTTTTCCGCTCCTGTTTGCGTTCGCGTCAGTGGTGATAGTGGCATGGTTTCGGGGGTTCGGGCCCGCGGTGGCCACCACGCTCGCCGCTGCAGTGGGCGGATTCCTGTTCTTTCACGACCACCAGTGGATGCCCGCCGCCCAATCTGTCGGGCTACTGCCGTTTCTTTTGGCAGCGCTTCTGGTTAGCCTTCTGGTGGACGCCATGCGCCGCGCCGGCCAACGCGCGGACCACCGTTTGGCCTTACTGCGGGAGGAATCGCTGCGCCGAGAGCGCGAGCAGGCCATTTCCGCGCAGCTTCGCGCGATTGTGGAGTCCTCCGGCGACGCCATCGCTTCGGTCGGTTTCGACGGTCGAATTGCAAGCTGGAACCGCGCCGCGGAGCAGATCTTCGGCTACTCCGCCTCCGAAGTTCTGGGGCGCAACATTTCGCTGCTTACGCCGCCGGACAGCGTGGCCGAGGAGCTTCAGACAATTCACCAGATTCGCGCCGGCGCTCCCGCCAGGCAATTTGAGACCGTGCGCACGCGCTGTGAAGGCGCGCCCGTTGAGATCTCGCTCACCATCTCGCCTGTTCACGATCCGCACGGTCAGATTTCCGGTATTTCCTACATCGCGCGTGACATTACCCAGCGTAAGCAGTTCGAACAGCGCCTGTTGCAAACCCAAAAGCTCGAAAGCCTGGGCGTTCTCGCCGGCGGCATGGCGCACGATTTCAACAACCTGCTCACCGGAATCGTCGGCAATACGAGCCTGGTGCACTCCGCGATCGCAGATCAGGCGTCCCGCGAACGCCTGGCGGCTGTCCTCCAGGCCTGCGACCACGCCGCCCTGCTGGTGCGGCAGATGCTTGCGTACGCGGGTAAAGGCGCGTTCGTGGTCGAGAATCTGGATCTCTCGCGTGAAGTGGAAGACATGGCGCCGCTGCTTCGCACCACCATGCCACGCGCGATCGCGCTCAATTTCCAACTCGCGCCTTCACTTCCCACCGTCCAGGCCGACCGCTCCCAATTCCAACAGATCGTCATGAATCTCGTGATCAACGCGGTCGAGTCTATCGAGGACCGCGGCATCATTTCGATCGCTACTCACGAGGCTGCGGATGCCCGGGTCATGCTGGAAGTCACCGATACAGGATGCGGCATGAACGATGCCACACGCGAACGGATCTTCGACCCCTTCTTCAGCACCAAGTTCACCGGCCGGGGCCTGGGACTCGCGGCCGTCATGGGAATCGTGCGATCGCGCGAGGGTGAGATTCAGGTGCAGTCTCAGGTGGGGCGGGGTAGCGTTTTTCGCGTGATTTTGCCGGCCAGGGCCGCCGCGGCCGCGCGCGTGGCAGACGCGTAGATCGAAACATCCCCCATAATGGGTATCGATGGCTGTTACGGACCAATCGCCTTTGCAGGCGCGTTCCCTGGCTGACGTGCACTCCAGCGTCTCCACGTCCCAGCCATCCTTCTGGCGACGTCTATTCGCCTTCGCTGGCCCCGCCTATCTGGTGAGCGTGGGCTACATGGATCCGGGGAATTGGGCCACCGATCTCGAAGGCGGGGCGCGTTTTGGCTACCAGTTGCTGTGGGTTCTGGTGATGTCGAACGCCATGGCAATTCTATTGCAGACGCTCAGCGCGCGCCTTGGCATAGTCACCGGACGCGATCTGGCGCAGGCGTGCCGTGAACGCTATCCGCGCGGCGTGAACCTGGCGCTGTGGGTCCTTTGCGAAATCGCGATCGCCGCCTGCGACTTGGCGGAAGTGCTGGGCGCGGCAATTGGGCTGAATCTGCTTTTCCACATACCCTTGCTATTCGGCGTGTTGCTGACAGCGACCGACACGCTACTGCTTCTCTGGTTTCAGAGCCTCGGTATCCGCACTCTGGAGGCGTTTGTCCTCGCGCTCATTGCCATCATCGGCGGCTGCTTTTTTATCGAAGTCCTGTGGGCCGGCCCCTCCGCCGGGGATCTCGCCGCCGGATTGGTGCCGCATTTCGACAAGGGCAGCCTTTATCTGATCATCACGATCGTCGGCGCCACGGTAATGCCGCACAATATGTATCTGCACTCGGCGTTGGTGCAGACGCGCCACATCGGCCAAAACGATGAGGCAAAACGCGCCGCCTGCCGATACAACTTCATCGATTCCGCAGTCGCGCTTAACGGCGCTATGTTCGTCAACATCGCCATCCTTGTGATGTCCGCGGCCGTTTTCTTCCAGCGCCACATCGCAGTCACCGAAATCCAGCAGGCATATCTGCTGCTTACACCACTGCTGCACGCGGGTTTTGCCAGCGTCATCTTTGCCGTCGCGCTGATCTGCTCCGGCCAATCGTCCACTCTCACCGGCACCTTGGCGGGCCAGGTGGTGATGGAAGGCTTTCTAGATTTCCGCATGCGTCCCTGGATGCGCCGCATGGTGACGCGATCGCTTGCCATCGTTCCGGCTGCGCTCACCATCTACTTCGCCGGCCCAAAGTCCACGTTGGGGCTTTTGCTGCTTAGCCAGTGCGTCCTCAGCATGCAGCTTCCCTTTGCCATCATCCCGCTAATTCACTTCACCAACGATCGTTCCCGCATGGGCCCATTCGCCAATCGCGTCTGGGTGAAGGCGCTGGCGTGGATCGTCGCGGCCATCATCATCGCCCTCAACCTGCGTCTGGCGACGCAGACAATTGCCGGCTGGCTGGGCGCGACCGGGCCCTGGCGCGGAGTCATCTGGTGCGCCGTGGCTCCCATCACGCTTGGGCTGCTCGTGTTGCTGTTGTGGGTTACTTTCGAACCCTGGATCGGTGGCCGCGTGCAGCGTCGCGCTTCCGCCACTGTTACCCTGCCCGAAGCCGCGCCTCCTGAAGCGGCGGCGGCTCCCGCGCCTGTCTACCAACGAATTTTGGTGCCGCTCGATCACAGTGAACTCGACCGCCTCGCCGTTATCCACGCGGCTGCTATGGCGCGCCTGCATCACGCGCGCATCTACCTGCTCCACGTGGAAGAAGGCGTTACCAGCCGGGTCTATGGTGGCGATTCGTCCACCGCCGAAGTCGAAGCCGGCGCCGCATACCTCGAAAGAATGGCCGGATCCTTCCGCGATCAAGGCATCGACGTCGAAACTGCCATTCGCCACTCTCCTTCGCCCAAGCGCGAGATCGTGCGCTATTCGCGTGAAATTCATCCGGACCTGGTGATCATGGGCGCCCATGGGCACGGCGGCTTGAAGGACCTGATCTTCGGTAACACGATCAACCCGGTGCGCCACAACTTGGACGTCCCTATGCTGATCGTGCGCGCTGCCCACCAAAATAAGTAAGCTGAAACTCACCAGAGGAAACCGATGCAGACATCCCGACGCGCTTTCGTTCTCACCGCTGCAGCCGCTGCCGTCCCCGCCGCGCAGCCGCTCACGGCAAAGGACATCATCGAACGGATTCAGAAAAACGTTGGTGTGCCGTGGCGCGAACAGACCGTCGACACCATCAAATCGGGAACGCCTTCGACGCGCATCAACGGGATCGCCGTGACCATGATGGCCACGCTCGATGTTGTGCAGCGCGCTGCCGCAGCCGGCCACAATATGGTCATCACACATGAGCCCACGTTTTACTCCCACGAGGATAAGACGGAAGCCCTTCGCGACGATCCGGTGTATCAGTTCAAGCAATCATTTCTGGATAAGAACGAAATGGTCGTCTTCCGGTTTCACGATCACTGGCACGCGCACCGGCCGGATGGGATTGCTACCGGCATGGTTCAGGCTCTCGGATGGGAGAAGAACACCGACCCGCAAAATCCGCGGCGGTTCCTTTTCGAAAACACCACGCTTGCCGCTCTCGCGTCGCAGATCGAGTCGAAGCTGAAGATTCGCACTATGCGCGTAATCGGCGACCCCGCGCTTCGTGTGCGTACCGTTTCTGGCAACTGGGGATACGCCGGCAGTCTGGCCCCGTTCACTCGGCCCGATCTCGACGTACTGATCATCGGCGAGTCTCGCGAGTGGGAGTTGATCGAGTATGCGGCCGATACGGTCAGTTCCGGCCGCAAGAAAGGCCTGATCGTTCTCGGTCACATCCCTTCGGAGCAGGCGGGAATGTCGCACTGCGCCGATTGGCTCAAGGGGTTCATCACCGAAGTGCCAGTGGTCTTCACCCCAGCCGCCGAGCCGTTCTGGAGGCCCGGCGCGCCTCCTCTTGCGGGCTGATTGCGCTATTTCGTCAACGTAATCTCCAAGCCAATCGAATCCTCACGCATCTCCACCGCGTGAAATTTCGTCTGGGCGATCATCTGCGCGAAGTCACTCTTCGTATACGCCCGCCGCAGCAGAATGAAGCGAAACGTCTGACGGGTCACAAATGCATTTACCCGGCCTAGTTTCATCTGCGCCACTGCCGTGTGGATGGATTCCTGCGAAGCATTGCGGCGCAAATCTATAATCACGGCCTGGCCGCCCGGCTTCAGCACGCGATACATTTCTTCCAGCGCCCGCACCGGCTGCGTGAAGTTCTTAAACGCCGCGCGGCACATAATATAGTCGAAAGTTCGCCCTTCAAACGGCATGTGCGCCGCATCCCCGTGCTGAAAATCGATCACGCAATTCGCTTCCGCCGCGTGGGTGCGCGCAAGCTGCACCATCGTCCCGCTAATGTCCAGGCCTGTGATGCGGTACTCGCCGCGCTTTGCCAATTCGATTGCGAAATAACCTGGTCCTGGCGCAATCTCCAGCACCCGGCTCCCGGCCGGCAACGTCTCCGATACCCGCCGCGCCAACGCTGTAAATTCGTCCAGCGATTTCTTGGTGAGTCCGGCATACCAGCGGGCGATCGCGCCCTCCATTCCAATTCCTCTATAAGGTTTCTCGGCGGAAAGATAAGTTGTCATGTCCCGATGCTAAGTAACCCGGCCGGCTGACGGAACTTACTTTCGGTTAACGCACCGCAGGCATCGGCGAACGCGCCGGCGCGCCTTACTTCCCCAGTGGCGGCGCGGTGAATTACGAATACGCCGCGGCTCTTGTATCGCGCCGCCGTTTACCGGCAGCCAGACGCCATTGGCCGATTTCCGCATGCGCGCACCGCTGCCAAGCCGTACGCTCAAAGCATGCTGCAAGAATCCCAAGGCGACCCGGACTGCTTCATGAATCAGCGCATAGTTCCCTCGATCATCCTCATCACGGTAGGCGGTATTTTCCTGCTGGCGAATCTCCACTTAGTGCGCATGCGCGATCTGTGGCAGTATTGGCCGGTCATTCTCATGGTCGTTGGCGTCTTCCGTCTTGTAGATGCCGAAAGTTCCCGTGAGCGCACCCTCGGGGGCCTCCTGCTGATGGGTGGCTCCATTGCCTTGGCAGGTAATTTGGGTCTCATCGCTATCCACCTGTGGGACCTTTGGCCGCTCCTTCTTATCGGCGCCGGGATATACATGCTGGTGGAGCGCACCACCGGCGGACATCGATTTCCTGTCGATTTCGCAGGCGGCCCCAAAGCAGCGCCGCCTCAAGGTCCTTGGATACGGCACGAGACCGCGCTCTTCAGCGGGGGTAAACGTAAAATCGCAGTCGATAACTTTTATTCGGCGAAATACGACGCTGTTTTCGGCGGCTTTGAAGTTGATCTGCGCGGCTCGCAGATTCAGGGCGAATCCGCCAGCATCGAAATCAATGCGTTTTGTGGCGGCGCCGAAGTCAAGGTGCCCCGCAACTGGATGGTAGTGATGGAAGGCATGGGAATCTTCGGCGGCTTCGCCGATTCCACCGAGCATCCCGAACCCGACCTGCCGAATATCAAGCGTCTTTACGTGCGCGGCTACGCGATCTTCGGCGGCGCCGAAATCAAAAATTAGCGATGCACCCCATCCTCGCATCCGCGCGCCGCGCTCTTTTCTACGCCGGCGCGTGGGTCGCCATCGCAGCCCTGGTCGTCTATGCTCTATGGAACGATGCGGGCTTTGCTTGGCAGGATACGCTGCGCGGCATCATTCCCGCCTGCCTGCTCGAAGCGTTTATCTGCCTCACGCCCTGGTATCTCTGCCGCCTTCGCCCCCTGCGCCAGGTGGAGCGTGCGCTGCCGCCCGCTCTAGCCGCCGCGCTGCTTGGGGGTGGAGTTTTCGCCATCACCGCGCGTCTCTCCGCCCCGGTGCTTGCCCCGCAAACCGCGCTCCTCTTCGGTTTAGGCGCGCTTCTTTACCTGCTTTCGACTGGTCTCCACTACGCCGCCGTCGCCGCTATGGATCAACGCGAGGCTGAGCGTCTGGCCGCAGAAGCCCGCGCCTTGGCCCGCGAGTCGCAGCTCCAGGCCCTGAAATTCCAGCTCAATCCGCATTTCCTCTTCAATAGCCTTCACTCGATTGCGGCCCTTGCAACGATTGACGGGACGCGCGCTCGCGAAATGTGCATCCGACTCTCCGAGTTTCTCCGCGCCGGCCTTGGCTTGGGCGACCGCGAAAGCATTCCGCTGCGCGAAGAGCTGGATCTGGCCCGCAGCTACCTGGCGGTTGAGCGGGTTCGCTTCGGCGATCGTTTGAAAGTGGAAGAATCCATCGCCGCCGGGTCGGAAGATTGTCTGGTACCGGCGCTGCTCCTCCAGCCGCTCATCGAAAATGCGGTGAAACACGGAGTCGCCGGGCTTCTGGAGGGGGGCGCCATTCGTCTTTTCGTGCGCCGCGAAGGATCGCGAGTGGCAATCGATATCGAAAATGAATATGAGTCTGAGGAGTCGCCGCCCGGCCGCGCCGGAATAGGTCAGGCGCATGTCAAACGCCGGTTAGCGGTGCGATATGGCGACGATGCGACCTTTGAAATAGAGCCTCAACCGGACGTCTATCGTGTTTCGCTTCGCCTGCCATGCGCTTCTCCTGCCACTGTTTCTTGAATCCTGGTCATAAGCTATTTTTTGCTTGACCCTTCCAATTCGCTGGGATAGAATCCTTCCAACTGTTGACAACGTAGTTAGTAATGTATCTCGCGTTCTCATTGTGGAACGCGCGGAAACTGGTTGGGGATACGGAGGTGCACGCCGCTCAGTAAGCGGTTGCGCGCCTCGGGGAAGCTAAGTCGAGCACACGGAACCATCACGACCGGTATAACTGATACGTGTAGCGCCGCGCCTTTTAAACGGTGCTAGATAGGCTAACTGCGTCCTTTTTTGGGGTTGTTTGCCACGCAAACTACGGAGGGATTGTGCAACTTAGCCGACCGGTTGTTCCTTTCGCTGCTTCCTTTCGCGTTCTGGGGTTTGTTTTTTGCCTGGGCGCCGTAATCCACCTTGCTTCCACCCTCGCCACCGCGCAGACCAGTCAGGTGGGTACCGTAGCCGGCCAGGTTACCGACGAACAGAGCGCCGCCGTGCCGGGAGCTACCGTCAAAATGGTCGAGCCGTCCACCAACGCAACCATGAGCACGACCAGTAATAGCGAAGGGCGCTATGTTTTTAGTTCGGTCACGCCCGGAACTTACAACATTTTGTTCACAAAAGATGGATTCGCAACCTATCAAGTAAATCACCAGGTAGTCCAGATCAGCTCCGTTCTCACCATAAACGCGGTTCTTCGTGTAGGTTCCACCGCCACCACGGTCGAAGTTACCGCAAGCGCGGGCGCGCAGCTTCAAACTATGAATGCCACCGTTGGCAACAGCCTTAATGGCCAATCCCTACTGCTTTTACCCAACCTAGGCCGCGATGTAACGTCCATGGCCGTACTGCAGCCCGCCACTGCGCCCAACGGGCAGGTGGCCGGAAGCGCGCAGGACGCAAATACCTACACGCTGGATGGCGCCAATATCACCGACGATATGTCAGGTAACGTCGTGAGTTATCAGACGAATTACTCCGGTCTTGGCGGCAGCCAGGGGGGAAGCCTTCCCTCCGGTGTTATCCCGACGCCGATCGAAAGCATTGAAGAAATCAAAGTCAACGTTAGTAATCAAACGTCCGATTTCAATAACTCCTCTGGCGGCCAGATACAAATGGCTACAAAGCGCGGCTCCAATCAGTTCCACGGTTCCGTTTACGGTTGGTATTTCGATACGACCATTGGCTCGGCGCGCTCCTGGACCGCCAATCACACTCCCACGACAGTCAATGGCGTCTCCTACGGATATACGCCTATCGTTTCTAACCACCGCGATCGCTTTGGCGGCGCGCTGGGCGGCCCGCTATTTCCGAAACCCTTCCTCGGCGGCAAATGGTTCTTCTTCTTCAACTATGAAGGCCTGCGCTATCCAAATTCCAGCAGTTATCAGGTCAGTGTCCCCACCAATCTGATGAGAGCCGGTGTTATCCAGGTCCAAAACGCGCAAGGGGTCTACCAAGCTTACAATCTGAACCCCGCGCCCGTCACGGTAGACGGCGTCACATATCCCAGCGCCGTTTGTCCGGCTGGCGCCTGCGATCCTCGCGGTTTGGGACTCAATCCGATCGTGCAGAAGATCTGGTCCACGCAAATTCCCAACCCCAACAACCCGCTCGGCGGCGACACCTACAACACTCAGGGCTTTCTCAGCACGATTCGCGCGCCACTTACTTCCAACACCTACGTTTCCCGCATCGACCACGATTTCAGCGATAAATGGCACTTTTATCTCAGCTATCGCGATTTCAAATTGGTCAATTTGACGACCAATCAAGTGGATATTGGCGGTGTGTTTCCCGGCGATAGGTTTGGCATACCTTCCGCCGTCGCGCCCCGTCCTCAGCAGCCTTCCGTTTGGACTGCTGGTCTTACTACCACCATTAGTCCTACCGTCACCAATACGTTCGTCTTCAGCTATCTGCGCCAATTCTGGCAGTGGGGCGACAATAACGGTCCAGCACAGCTTCCCGGTTTAGGCGGCGCGGTTGAAATCGGCGGAGAATCCAGTTCGCCAGGGTTGATCCCGTACAACGTCAACACGCAAAGCGTTCGCCAGCGCTTCTGGGATGGTCAGGATAAGTCGGTCAAAGACGATGTCAGCATGCTCAAGGGAAACCATCTGTTCGGTTTTGGCGGATCCTACCAACGCAATTTCGATTACCACTCCCGCACCGACAACGGGTCCGCCGTCAATGACCAGATCAGCTACCTTTCGACGAGCTCCGGCTTCAACTGGACGTCGCCGCTGCAATACATCCCTACTTCAGTGCCGTCCACCAGTTACGCGAGCTGGGAAACCCTGTACTCCGAAGTATTGGGCATGCTCAGCTCCACGCAGGTGATGTACACGCGCGCGTTGCCGTCGCTTTCACCGCTTCCAATCGGCACGCCTGCGACGGATAAGTCGATCATTCCCAGCTTTACGACTTACTTCAACGATAGCTGGCACGTTCGCCCCTCACTTACATTCACTTATGGTCTCGGCTGGAATCTTGAGATGCCGCCATACGAACTCGATGGCAAGCAGGTCGCATTGGTCGACTCCGATAATCAGCCGATCATCGCCAGCGACTTCATCAAACAACGTGAGACGGCGGCCCTGCAAGGCGGATCCTACACGCCAACGCTTGGTTACACGCTGATCCGCAACGTCGGGTCCGGCCCCAAGTATCCCTACGACCCGTATTACGGTGAATTCAGCCCGCGCGCTTCGCTGGCGTGGAATCCCCACTTCAGCGAAGGCCTCCTGGGGAAGGTGTTTGGTCCCGGTAAGACGGTCATCCGTGGCGGCTATGGCCGCATTTTCGGCCGCTTGAATGGCGTCGATCTCGTACTCGTGCCGCTCCTCGGACCCGGCCTGCTGCAGGGCGTCACTTGCGTCAACCCGTTGATGAGCGGTGCATGTGCCGGCAGCGGCGTCGCCACTCCGGTCAACGCGTTTCGCATCGGTACAGATGGTCTCACGGCTCCGCTCGCGGCTCCCTCGCCTGGCATCAGCCAGCCCTTCTTCCCCGGCGTCGGCGCCAATCCAGAGAGCGTGGACGCAGACGTTCTGGACCCGCACTTCCGTCCCGATCGCACCGATCAATTCACTGTCACCCTTCAACGTGAAATCAGTCCACACATCTCGCTTGAGGTCGGCTACACCGGCAAGATCGTGCGCAACGAATTCACGGAGGTCAATCTCGACTCCGTCCCTTACATGGAAACCTTGAACGGCCAGTCCTTCGAACAGGCCTACTCCGCCGTCTGGCAGCAGATGTTCTTCAGCGGCGTCGCGCCGGCCAATGTCGCTTCACAGAAGTTTTTTGAAGCCGCGCTGGGTGGTCCGGGTTCCAGTTACTGCGCCGGTTACGCCAGTTGCACTTCCGCGTTGGTTTCTAAAAACAACGCGTTGTTCAAAGAAACCGCAGTAAGCGATATCTGGAATGCCATGACCAAAACCCCCGGCTGGGCGCTCGGCCGCACCGTCTTCAGCCAACCGGTGGCGGGCGGAACCGTTGGCCAAGCGACGTCGCTGCTGACCACAACTAGCCTCGGTTACGGCAATTACAACGCCCTGTTCGTTTCGCTGCGCACCACGAACTGGAAAGGTCTCACCACGGTGTCTAACTTCACCTGGGGCCGCGCGCTCGGTACGGGTTTCCAGGTGCAAGCCACTAGTTCACTGACTCCGCTGACGCCGTTCGATATGGGTGCTCAATATGGCCCACAAGGTTACGACATCAAGTTCCTGTATAACCTTTCGATGTATTACAACCTGCCGTTCTACCGTGGGCAACACGGCATCCTGGGCCACATACTCGGCGGCTGGACGGTGTCTCCCCTCTTCACCGCGCAGAGCGGCGGCCCCACCAACGTCACTTACACCGAAGGTAGCTGCACGGGTTGCGAGGCATTCGGCGAAGTTACCACGCCCGGCACCAGTGGCACCGGCGGCTCCGGCGAAGGCGCAGTCGGCTTGATGCCCTACACGGGCAACATGCAAACTCGCTACAACATCTATCCCACCGGCACGCAAGGCAACAACTTAGTCGAAGGCGTCGCCGCCGTTGGCACCAAGACCGCCGGTTTCTTCGGCCTCAATGCGTTTGCTAACCCAGCCACCGTCTGGAACGAGTTTCGTCCCTGCGTTCTTGGTTACGATTCGCGCTGCGGCTCCGGAACGTTGCGCGGTCTGCCCACCTGGAACCTTGATGCCAACGTCGTGAAGGACATCGCCATCTGGCGCGAGCGCGTTGGGGCGCAGATCTTCGTGCAGGTGACGAACGTGATGAATCATTTCCAGTCGGGCAGTCCCAGTCTCAGCCTGACGAGCCCGACAACGTTCGGTCAAATGGGCGGAGGCGGAACCCCCCGCAACATGGAGTTCGGCATTCGCGTTCACTTCTGATGTCTATGAAGGGCGGGCGTTCGCGCTCGCCCTTCACTCTTTCCGCAGTCAAGTTTTCAGAGTCACCGGCGTCACCAGCGCTTCCCGCACTTTCCGCCTCGCTTCCAACTCCTCATCACTCAAGCGCGCGTCGTATATCGAGCGCGGCTCAATCGAGCGCGCCACAAGGGTCGCCAAACAGACGGCCAGCAGCATCGGCAAAATAAACGACCGGCTTCGTCCCGTCAGCTCCATCATTAGCATCGCTGAAGAGACCGGCCCTTGCGTGGTGGCTGCCAGTACCGCTGCTGCCCCCAGCAGCGCGAATAAGCCCACCGGAACTCCGGGCCATAGCCCCGCCCATACATATCCAGCCAGGCCTCCGAGCATCGCGCCCGCCGTGAGCGACGGCGTAAACAATCCGCCAGGCGCGCCGCAGCGTACGCAGAGAGCCGTCGCCAGCGGTTTCAGCAACACCAGCGCAGCCAGCAGCAGCACTGGCGCGTGCGATGTGAAGGCCAGTTGTGAAATATCTTTGCCATTCCCCAGCAGTTGCGGATATTTCACGGACGCCAGTCCCAGCAAGCTCAGCCCAACCACCGGCGCCGCCAATCGCTGCCAATTTTCGGGCTTGTGCCGCTCCGCCCACGTAATCAGCCGTACGTACCCCACTGAAAATATCCCCGCCACCGGACCGAGCACCAGC
>DATAUH010000186.1:0-5360 GCA_036268375.1 Bryobacteraceae bacterium
AGCTCGGGGATCGGTGAGCTGGTGACCGGGTTCACTACCGTGAAGAAAACCGGCGGGGATTTGAAGTTGTTGCACCTGACAAAGAAGGTGCATGACATATTGCAGCTGACGAAGCTGTTTACGGTGTTTGAGGTTTTTTCGGACGAGACTGTGGTGATTCAGAGTTTCAAGTAGATGCGTTGAGTGTAGATGCGCTGAGTGGTTCCCTCCTTCTGATGTTGCTGAAATTCCAATTTTGATTTCGATTTGGAGACGAGTGAGCTTCTCGTTGTGAGCGGGTTGCTGCCACAATTATGGGGATGAGGAACGCGGCAGATACGGAGTGGATTGCGGGGCGCGCGCGGGCGCTTGGGTTTGAGTTGTGTGGAGTTGCGCCGGCGGAGAAGTTTCCGGAGCTTGCGAGGGCGGAGGAGTGGTTTGCGCGGGGATATGCGGGGGAGATGAAGTATTTGGGCGATGCGCGTCGAGGCGATCCGGGGCGGGTGTTGGCGGGGGCGCGGAGCGTGATTGTTTGCGGGATGAACTACAACTGCGAGATGCCGAGGTCGGTTGAGCTTGGTGAGGATGAGAAGCTGGAGAAGATGAAACGCAGAGGCGCTGAGGGCGCAGAGACGCACGGAGAAACCGGTCGCGCGTCGTACGACGGCGGAGACGGTGTGGAGTCGGGTGAGGGCGGGCCGCGCGGGTGGATTTCGCGGTATGCGTGGGGCGACGATTATCACGATGTGCTGCGGAGTCGATTGAATGCGCTGGTTACGGAGATGCGGGAGAGATTTGGCGACGGCTTTGAGACGCTGGCGTATGCGGACACGGGGCCGCTGCAGGAGCGGGTGTTTGCGAAGCATGCGGGGATTGGGTGGATTGGGAAGAATACGCTGGTGCTGAATCAGGCGATGGGGTCGTGGTTTTTTCTGGGAGCGGTGCTGACAACGCTGGAGCTGACACCTTCGCTTGGGGCGGCGGGGAGTCCGGCGGCCGATTTGTGCGGGAGCTGTACGAGATGCATCGATGCTTGTCCTACGGATGCGCTGATTGCGCCGTATGAGATGGATGCGCGGCGATGTATTTCGTATTTAACGATCGAGCATCGCGGGCCGATTCCCGATGAGTTTCGCGAGGGGATCGGGAAGCATGTGTATGGGTGCGACATTTGCCAGGATGTTTGTCCGTGGAACCGGCGGGCGCCGGCGACCACGGTGATGGAATTTCAGCCGCGCGAGTTTGAGCGGGCAGAACAGGCAGTGTCCGCGATGGCGGATGGCGGCGGAGGCAAAGAGAAGCTGGATTCGTTGTACCGGCCGAAGCTTACGGCGCTCGCGGGCATGAGCGAGGACGAGTATAAGGCGGCGTTTCGCGGGAGTGCTATCAAGCGGACGAAGCATCGGGGAATCGTGCGGAACGCGTGCATCGCGCTGGGGAACGCGAAGTTCGAACGCGGCGGCGCCGCGCACGAGGAGGCGGTCACGGTGTTGCTGCGGCTATCGACGTCGAGCGACGGTGTGATTTCAGAGTCTGCCCTTTGGGCGTTAGCGCGCATCCAATAAATTGCGGCAGAGGCAAACGGCGTGAGACGCGCCGAGCTTTGGCCGCTTTACTCAGCCGTATATTGCGGCGGTATAATCCCAGCGCCAGTTGCCGGGTTATGTGCAGGCCAAAACCGCCAAGGCGTTGCGGGCTCAAGTCCACAACGATGTTTCTAAACGCAGAATTATTTGGGCAGAATTGTTTGGAACAGGCACTCGCATCATCTAGCCTTTCGCAAGCAAGCACCGCAAGGAATTTCGGACCTAAACTCACATTGGAGGAATAACCGTGGCATTCTCAGTGCCCCCCCTGCCGTACTCGTTCGACGCGCTCGAACCACACATCGACGCGAAGACGATGGAAATCCATCATGACAAGCATCACGCCGCTTACGTGACCAACCTGAACAAGGCTCTCGACGGCCATGCGGATTTGCAGTCGAAATCGCTGGAAGATTTGCTGAGCAATCTCGATGCGATTCCAGAGAACATCCGCAATGCCGTTCGAAATAATGCCGGCGGACATTGGAATCACTCGCTGTTCTGGACGCAGATGAAGAAGGATGGCGGCGGCGAGCCGAAGGGCGCGCTGGGCGACGCGATCAAGTCGACGTTCGGATCGTTCGATGAGTTCAAGACGAAGTTCGCAGCGGCCGGCGTCGGACGATTCGGATCGGGCTGGGCTTGGCTGCTCGTGAAGGACGGCAAGCTGGCGATCGATTCGACGCCGAACCAGGACACGCCGATTTCGCTGAAGGCTAAGGCGGTGCTGGGGATCGACGTTTGGGAGCACGCCTATTATTTGAAGTATCAGAACAAGCGGCCGGATTACATCGCGGCGTGGTGGAGCGTCGTGAATTGGGATTCGGCGGCGGATTTGTTTGATAAGGCGAAGAAGTAAGAGCGGGACCGGGCCGCGATACGGATTAAATGTTGCGGACATGGGGCGCAGCGTGCTGCGCCCTACACTTGCCAGTACAAAGTAAAGGGCCCGATCCAAATTTTCTGGACCGGGCCTTTTCTATTGCCCCTCAGCAATGTCGTAAACGCGGCTTAGCAGCTCCGCAGGTTTGATTTATGCGAGCGCGTGGCGCTTGGCCATAGCGATCGGGCCAACGCGAGGCGCGCTGTGGAAGCTGGGCGGCTGACCAATATAGCCACCGCGAGCTTCACGGGTCGCGATGCTCTGCGGACCCTGCATGGCAGGCGTACGGCGCGTCGCTTCACGCACCAACTCCATGCGGCCGCGGACTCGGAATTTCGTGAGCAGCGACGAAACGTGGAATTTCACGGTGCGCTCGGAAAGATTCAGCGTTGCGGCGATTTCCTTGTTGGCCAGGCTGCGCATCACGCCGCCGAGAACTTCTTCTTCGCGGCGCGTCAGCTTGACGGAACTGCCGACCGAGTGACCGGCTTGCAGGAGTTTCTCGGCCTTTTCGGTTAGCCCTTCCAGGGAATCGTGCGCTGCTTCCACCATGACGACATAGTCGCGAGGCGATTGGCCACGGACCATGCAGTGCATTGCCAGGAGACCGGCGGCTTCCTCGACCGGAAACTGGCCATCAGGAGTGGCTTCGACATGAAAATGAGAGACGCCAGTGTTTTTCTCGTAGAAGAAAAAGGTTTCCCGCGAAGGCATGGATTCGCTCAATTGGTGTGATTCGCCGTGGTGAGACTGTTCAGTTCTGCGGACTACTTTCACGTGCACCCCTCCGGACGAAGCCTCGACGTCACCTCGACATCTAGAGACCCGCTTGGATTTTATTGTTAGCCTCTTGGCGAGGCGTCTTGCTTTGCAACAGCGAGCGATCGGGCATAAGCCAAGTTTTGGGGGCTTTGGGGACCCAGCGTTAACCCTCAGACCAGCACGCCGAGACGTGAGAAGGAGCACCCTTTGAACTTCGCTCGCGAAAAACCTGTGTTATACGACCCACCGAACTGCCATTACTGTGCAAATAATTCGCCTAATACCCGGGTACTATAACTTGCTCGAATAACTATACTTATTTGGCCTTAGTACTTTGCCCCGATGCCATTTAGCGGTAGGAATTGCATGAACCGCGCAATTTTTCCGTGGTAAACGGTTACCTTGCGCGAACGATTTAAGCGCCTGAGAAATTTCCACAGGACCTTGCCAGGCGCGCTCAATCCCACCGTACAACTAGTATGAGCAGTCCTAGGATACTTCAGATTCGCTGGATTTTGGGTGTGTTTCCAAATGGCAAATAGGCGTCGTATCAGTTCGCCGTATCAGTTCGCGAGGATGCGCGTCTGACTCGGCGAGATGAGTTCGTAGGTGATGGTGCGCCAGCGAATTTTGCGAGTGATCAAAGAGGTGATGAAGTTAAAGACGTAAAGAAAGGGAATGACGACGGGTAGCAGGATGTAGATCCACGCTTGTCCCATGACTTGGCTGCGCAGGGAGGACAAGACTTCGGTGACGGCGGCGACGCGCAGGCTGCCACGCATGATGCCGAGGAGCACCGGCAGGAAGGTGAGCATGGCGTGATGGAATGCAGGCAAGCCGGCCGCGAGGTCGCTGAGAGTGAGCCCGATGCCGAGCAGCAGCGTAAGGCAGTAGAGGGTGTGCGTGGCGAATCCGAAGGCCCACATCTGTTCGGCGTAGACGCGCGTGATCAAGATCTGACGATTCGTGAACTCCAGCAGGCTCGGAAGGGTGGCTTCGACGTAGGAAACGGTGAGGCAATCGGGCAGAAACATGATCGAGCGCCCGGCCTGGTGCAGCGAACGCGTGAGGGAATAGTCATCGCTGACGGAGTATTTCCAGTCTTCCAGGACGCCGAGCTGGTCGAAGAGGCTGCGGCGGATGGCGGTGCCGCCGCCCCAGCAGAAGTTTTTACCTTTTTCTGTAAGCATGGTGACGACGGGCGCATTCCATGCGGCGAGGAAGGCCGAGGGCAGGTCGCTGCGATTGGGGATGAGCCAGCGCATGGTGGTGGTGGCGCCGATACGGGAATCGCTCAGCGGAGCGACCAAGCGCTTTAGCCACGATTTGCCGGGGCGGCCATCGGAGTCGGCGAAGGCCAGGAATTCGAATTCGGGTGGCAGCTGTTCGATGGCGAAGCGGAGATTGTTCACTTTTTCGCCGCATTCGACGGGGGCTCCGGCGATGAGGACGTGGGCTTTGGGGCGCGAAGCGGCGGCGACGCGTTTGACGATAGAGTGCGCGGGGTCGGACTCGGATGCGAGGACGAAAAAGATTTCGTAGTTCTGGTGATCGAACTCGGTGAGCGTGGTCAGGTTGCGCTCGAGGCCGGGTTCGAGCCCCTTGCAGGCACACAGAACCGCGGTGCGCGGTGCGTAGAAGCCGGCGTCGGTCGTGGCGCGGCGGCGCACGTAGTAGAGCCATTGCAGGCCCTGGAAAAGGAGATAGAGGCCGAGGGCGATCTGCAAGACAGACAGAACGTAAAAGGCGGTTGCCAGGTAAGAGGTGTTTTCCACGTGTGTTGAGCGTAGCAGAGGGGTATGGCCGCGAATTGGCGACGTGAAGCGGTAGAATCGCACCAGTAACGGGTGAGGGGCGGCGCTGCGGCGGGCTTCAGGGGCTAAAGCCCCTTTCTATCGGGCGAAGTGATGTCGCGGCTGAAGCCGCGACCCACAAAGCGGTGATGGAGCGACGCGACGCAACGCACGGAGCCGCGAGCCACAAGCGGTGAGCCTGCGGACTGCGGCGAGATTTACGATCCAGGAGGAGACGATGAACGGACGTGTGGAGATGGGGATGGTAACGACGGCGAACGATTTGCCGGGGTATCGGGTGGTGAGGAATTTTGGGATTGTTCGTGGGATCGTGGTGCGCTCGCGGAGCATTGTGGG
>DATAUH010000187.1:0-10900 GCA_036268375.1 Bryobacteraceae bacterium
CGACGAAGGCGCCGCGGCAGTCGAGAAACGGCACGCGCATGTTTGCGTGTCTTCCTTGAAAGCCAAAGCAAAAGAACTCGGTTACCACTTGGTCCCCAGCAGCGCACCGCTAACGGCAGCGGAAAGAGTCACAGGCTAGAATGGGGGCTAGGAATTTCCGGTTTTAAGCGGATGTACGCGCCCCTGGACGGCTGCTTAAACGCATACGGCGCAATGAATGAGGCGGACGATCGCCGAGATCGGCTTGGATCGTCCGCTTTGTTGTTAGTTCCGGACGCGGCGCTGGTGCGTGGACGGGATCTTCATGTCCTCGCGGTATTTGGCGACGGTGCGACGCGTTACCTCGATGCCTTCGCGCTCTAAAAGCGTGGT
Source organism: Bryobacteraceae bacterium (assembly GCA_036268375.1). Taxonomy (GTDB): domain Bacteria; phylum Acidobacteriota; class Terriglobia; order Bryobacterales; family Bryobacteraceae; genus PALSA-243. Next base: position 373 of record DATAUH010000187.1, read on the forward strand.
GATCTGCTCGTCGGTGAGGGGTTTTGATTTGTCCTCTTCTTCGATCATCTTTTTCACTTTGCGCTTCAGAATGAGCAGCGGAGTGCCTCCGCCGGACGGGCCCTGCACAGCCTCGGAGAAGAAATAGCGCAGTTCATAGACGCCTTGCGGGGTGTGTACGTATTTGCTGGCGACAGCGCGGCTGACGGTGGAAGGATGTACGCCGACCTCTTCGGCGACTTCCTTGATCATCATCGGCTTCAATTCATCGATGCCGTTGTTGAGGAACTCCATCTGGCGGCGGACGATGGACTGGCAAACCTTCATGATGGTCTGCTTGCGCTGCTCGATGTTCTTCATCAACTGAATGGCGGAGGTGTAGCGCTCGCGGACGTACTCGCGGACTTCCTTGGTGGCTCCGTTGTCGCGGTCGAGCATGCGCTTGTATTGCGAATTCAAGCGCAACTGGGGCACCTCTTCATCGTTCATCTGAATGATGAAATCGTCGCCGTCCTTGATGAAATAGACGTCGGGCTCGACGATGCGCGCGCCGGCGCCGGAATAGCGCTGGCCGGGACGCGGGTTGAGGTGCTGGATCATGGAGACGGCGATCTCGATATGGTCGATCGGGCGGCCCATGATTTTGGCGAGCTCTTTGTACTGGCGGGTTTCGAGCAGGCGCAGATAGTTGGTGATGATCTGCCAGGCCACGCCGTCCTTGCCATTGATGCTTTCGATTTGCAGGAGCAGGCATTCGCGCAGATTGCGCGCGCCGACTCCCGAGGGGTCGAGCGACTGCACCATGCGCAGGGCCGCCTCGACGTGTTCCATTTTATGGTCGCCGATGGCCGCGACCTCGTCGAGCGAGGCGGAGACGTAGCCGTCTTCATCGAGGTTGCCGATGATGGATTCGGCGGCGTCACGGACGGCCTCGTCCATGACGGTGACGCTGAGCTGTTCGCGAAGGTGCTGGCCTAAAGTTACGGGCGACGAGAGGAAGGTCTCGAACGAGGGCTTTTCGACCGACTCGGAGGCGGGGCTTTTGTAGCCGGGGTCGAGATAGTCGTCGAAAAAGGAGCCGAAATCGATTTCGTCGAAGGGATCCGTGGCGGCCGGGGTTTCGAGCAGCGGATCGGGGGCGGCGGCGATATCGGGCTCGGTGACGGCCGATGCGGCGGATTCTTCCGCATCCGCGAATACGCTGCCGTTGATGGCGACGTCGCCGAGCGCTCCGTCGATGGCGCTGCTGGCATTGAGCACAGTCGCGTCGAGAATTTCACGGTCGGCCGGATCGCTAACGCGCTCCACATCGAGGAGCGGGAGCAGTTCCTCGGCGGAAATCTCGTCGCCTTCCTCGCCTGCCTCTTCCAGGACGGGGTTCTTCACCATCTCCTGGGTGAGCATCTCCTTCAGCTCTAAACGATTGAGCTGAAGGACAGTTACCATCTGCACCAAGCCTGGCGTCAGGATCTGTTTCTGCGCCACTCGGAGCTGCAGTTTGGGTGAAAGTAAGCTCATCCGGAACCTATTTTAGCACTGGACTCCGACTTGCTATATGCACGTTATGTGCCGTTCTGAACGGATGCCGGTCCAGTACTGATCCTTAGTTATGCAGGATGGCGCGGGTTCGCTTTATGAACGTTCGAAGGAAGATGAACGATCGCGGACCGAGGCGCGTGCGGTTGCGTTTCATGCGCCGTCGCCGCGAGTTATTGGGCTTGGAGCGAGATTTGCCAGAAACACGCGGGGACGGCCGGGATGAGGGCGGGCACTGAGCCAGTTATTTCTCGTCTTTTGGCAGGGCATCCAGAACTTCGGCCGCGGTGGTTCGAGCTCCATGCTCCTTTACGATTTTCAAGAAGACGACTTGGCCGCGTTTGTCTATTAGAAATGTCGATGGATACGCGGTCTCGTTGGGAGCATTCCAGCGCAGACCATATAGCGACGTAAATGTGTAGCCGGGATCCAGTAGCAGGTCGAAGTTATCCGGCAGTTTTTTATCTTTCAGGAACTCGGCGCCCTTGGTTTTGAGATCCCCGGGAGGGCCAGGATAGATCAGAAGGACGTGCGCTCCCAGTTCTTTAAACTTCTCGGAGTTGGTAATGAAGTCTTGAACCTGGCGGTTACAGTAGGGACACTGGTAGCCGGGGTACCCACGGAGAGCCACCAGAACTACCGGCCCTTTTTCCAGGTAGTCGGAAAGTTGAACGGACTTTCCTTCAAGTGTGGCGAGCTTGAAATTTGGCGGCTTCTCGCCAATTGCGGGCGTCGCGCCGGCCGCCAATGAAACGGCGGAAAGCAGCGTCATCAGGTATGGAGTAAATTGGAACACGTATCGGGTCACGTTTATTTCTTCGCATCGAAGACGGAAAAAGTTACGGGCGTGGAAGTTTGTGGCGACTGCCGATACATTTTCGTCGCGAAAAACTTCGGAAGAAATTTACAGTAACCGAATCGAGCGCTGTGGCGAATAAGTTATGTGGTCGGTCTGTTCTCATGAGGAGCAGGAAGGACTTCGCACGCGGGATACCTAGCGTCGAAGAACAAATACAGGCTAGAGGAGCGATATGTTGAAAGTCAGCCTTTTTGTACGGTTAGAAGCCAAGGCCGGAATGGAAGAAGAAGTAGCCGCGTTTCTCCGGCAGGGTCTTGAACTTGCGAATCAGGAAGCGACGACGCCGGTGTGGTTTGCTTTACGGATCGGGCCCGGCACATTCGCGATATTCGATGCATTCGAGGATGAAGCGGGGCGTCAGGCGCATCTGAATGGGCCGATCGCCAAGGCTCTGATGGAACAGGCTCCTCGCCTGCTCAAAACGACGCCAACGATCGAGAGTATCGACGTGCTGGCCGCTAAAGTTCCCTCCATGTAAATGAGTTGCCGCGGGATGCAGCCCGGGTGAGAACGCAAATCCGGGCCTTTCCTTTTCGATGCCGCGGCAGGACTTCCACGGCTATTTACGGGGCGTTTTGTCCGCCAGCGCGGCCGCGGCTCTTGAGATCTGCAAACGCCATTGCGCCGATGCAGCTTAGTGAGTCGCGCCGCGCCGCGGGTCCGCGCGCGAAAACGCGAACAAAAGACGATGCCTCCTGCGCGGCGATTTAACATCTGATCGACCGTAACTTATCCCGTCGGCCAAGCGAATGGTTAGTTGTGCGCGAGACGACCTCCGTAAACCAATAAGTAAGCAACAACGGTGGCTCACGTCGCGTAGTCACTGCGAATTACATTCGACTAACAGAAAGGTATAACATGCAACAATTCAGCCGCAGAATACTGTTGTCTATCCTAGGATTCAGCACGATCGCATCACTTACAGCCTCCGGTCAGGGCACGTCAGGTACTCAGACCGGGAACGGCAACGCGGTCTTTGCCATGACCAACGACGCAACCAGAAACGAGATAGTCGCCTATCAGCGCACGCAGGCCGGACTATTCGAAATTTACCGGCTTCCCACCGGAGGCCGCGGCAGCGGCGGCGTCAATGACCCGTTGCAGTCCCAAGGCTCTCTTGTGTTCAGCCAGGATTACTCGCTGCTCTACGCGGCAAATGCGGGAAGCGGAACGATATCGGTGTTCAAGGTGAAGGGCGCGTTTCTAACTATGGTGGACAAGGTCAGCTCAGGCGGAAGTGAGCCGCTCGCTATTGCCGAGAGCAGGGGATCGGTTTACGTTCTGAACGGCGCCGCCGCGGGTTCGGTGGTTGGATTTCAGTGGACGGGCATCCAACTGCGCCGCATTCCTAACTCCACTGTGTTTCTGAGCGGGACCTCCGCCGGCGGTTCATCGATTACGATTAGCATGGACGGAAAAACTCTGGCGGTAACCGAGCGGTTGACGAATAGTATCGATACGTTCAAGATCAACTCCAACGGCACGCTTGGGCCGATTGTTGTCAATGCAGGCTTGCCGGCCGGGGTGTTCTCCGCGCGATTTGCGCCGAATGGAGCGCTGATCGTTTCGGAGACCGGACCAGCGGGCGCCGCCAATGGATCCACTGTCTCATCTTATACAGTCCAGGTGGATGGCACCCTGGCGGCGATCGGGCAAACGGTTCCCACGCTGGGGGCGGCAAATTGCTGGAATGCGATTACGCCCAATGGGCAGTGGGTTTATACTTCCAATGCAGGCTCCAGCAATATTTCGGGTTTTGCGATTGCGAAAAACGGCGCGCTCACTCCGCTTGGTTCGACGATCGTCGGCACGAATCCACCGAACACCGGTAACCTCGATATGGTCGTCTCCGCGGACGGCAACTACTTATACACGCTGAATTCCGCGGCTGGGAGCATCAGCGTGTTCACGATCAATAAAGATGGGAGCTTAACGAGCAACGACCAAGTTACAGGACTCCCGAAAAACGCGGGGTTTAACGGCATAGCAGCTAACTAGTAAGTTGCCCAGGGTGCGGCGCTGGGCGATTGCGGTTACGGAAGGATCCGCGGCGGCGCAAGCACGCCGCTGCGGGAAATTTTAGGAGCGCGACCGCACACGCCGCATGAAATACATTCCGATACCGCTGATCAGGAGGAGCCAAGCGGAGGGCTCTGGAGCGGGCGCGGCGCCAACAATCTGGCCGAGGTCATTGATGCCGTTAGCGGTCGAAAGTGGACTGAAGTCTAAGGTCTCGAATTGGCCGTTCTGCCAAACGAATGCTCGGCCGCCAGGTGAACTTAAACCGACGACTTGCCCGCTCAAATTGATGTCGTGAATTTGGCCATAGATGTCGGAATGACCATCGGTTAGGGCAGTTGTCACGCCGTTTTGCCAAAGGAAGCCGAGGTAGGATGTCGGGGTATATGCTTCTCCCACAATTTCACCCGCGTCGTTTATCGCCTCGGCAGTATCTTGCATCGTTCCCGGCACCGGCGCGATGTTTGTGATGATCTCACCATCTTTCCAAACCAAGGCGATATTGCCTACTCCCCCTACGACGCTACCTCCTATTACCACCCCAGCATTATTGATGGCGATTGGCGAGAAACTTAGTGGCGTTTCCACGCCATCTTGCAATAGGAAACCTACAACTCCAGCTCCATAGCCCACGATTTGATTGGAGTCGTTGATGTCTTCGGCGGCGCCCTGACCCAGATCGGTCATTACGCCGTCTTGCCAGAGAAACGCATGAGGATTATTGCCATCTAGAGTTGAGAATCCCACTACCGCGCCGCTCGAGTTTATAGCGGTTGCGTAGCTGTCATCATCACCTGGCAACACGCCGAGGTCCGTCATCACGCCGTGTTGCCAAATGAACGCGTTCATGTGCCCCATTGCGTTATCTGACGAACCAATAATTTGTCCCGAATTGTTGATATCGGAGGCAGTGCTTTCCGCCCCGCCGAGAGTTCCGAGAAATATGTATGCGCCATTCTGCCAAAGGAATCCGCGTAGCGGCGCCCCGGACGCCATGGAGAGAGGTAATAGTAAGAGTGAGGTAAGTTGAAGCGCTTTCATGTGACGTTGCCTTGGTATCTAATATCAATGTTGATTGAGGCGTTCGCAAGATATGCTCGTAAAAACTAAGTATTAAAGAAAACACTGCAAACTCACGCGGCTTCAGGTAAAAGCGAGACAGAGCGACGCTTTTTAGTTTCCCGGTCTGATTGAAACGCGAGCTTTCACGCAGATTTACTCCTCGGTTCAATCCCTTGGCGTTCTTCGCGCGACGATGTTTATGCGGGGAACGCTGCGTGATAAACTCAATCCTACGGGCCGCTTGGATGTTCCCGCGCGCGGTCCGCTCCCGCAAAATGAAAACTTCTAACGATTCTATTCGGAATATTGCCATCATCGCGCATGTGGACCACGGAAAGACGACGCTGGTCGACGCCATGCTTAATCAGAGCGGGATTTTCCGCGTGAACGAGGAGCATGCGGAGCGCGTGATGGATTCCAATGAGCTCGAGCGCGAGCGCGGTATTACGATTTTGGCGAAGATCACGGGCGTGCGGTATCACGGCGTGAAGATCAACATCGTCGACACGCCCGGTCACAGTGATTTTGGCGGGGAGGTGGAGCGCGCGCTCAAGATCGTCGATGGCGTGATGCTGCTGGTAGACGCGAGCGAAGGGCCGCTGCCGCAAACGCGCTACGTATTGCAGAAGGCGCTTGAGGCGAAGCTGCCGCCAATTGTCGTGATCAACAAGATCGACCGGCCGGATGCGCGAGTGCCGGAAGTGTTGGACGAGATTTACGACCTCTTTATCGATCTGGATGCGACCGAGGATCAGCTCGATTTTCCGGTGCTGTATACGATTGCGAAGACCGGGATGGCGCGGGCGAAGATGGAGGACGAGTCGAGCGATTTGCGGCCGCTGTTTGATGCGATTGTGAAGCACATTCCGGCCCCGATGGGGGACTCGGAAGGCGTGCTGCAAACGCTGATTGCGAATCTGGATTACAGCGACTACCTGGGGCGGCTGGGCATCGGGCGCGTGTTCAATGGGACGCTGCGGTCGGGGGATACGGTTGCGATTGCTAAGCGGGATGGGTCGATTCACACCACGAAGATTACGAAACTGTACTCGTTTGAAGGTCTGAAGCGTGTGGACGAGACGGTGACGCGGCACGGGGATATTCTGGCAATCGCGGGCGTGGAAGGAATCACGATCGGGGAGAGCATTACGAGCGCGGAAGATCCGAAGCCGCTGCCGCCGATACAGATTGATGAGCCCACGATCGCGATGACGTTCACGATCAACACGTCGCCGTTTGCGGGCAAGGAAGGGCAGTGGGTGACGTCGCGGAATCTGCGCGACCGGCTAGACAAAGAGCTGCTGACGAACGTTTCGATTCGCGTCGACGAGTTGGGGCCGGACACGTTCAAGGTGATGGGCCGCGGCGAATTGCAGTTGGCGATTCTGATCGAAATGATGCGGCGCGAGGGGTATGAGTTGACGGTGGGAAAGCCGGAAATTCTGACGCGCACGGTCGATGGGAAGCTGCAGGAGCCGGTGGAACTGCTGGTGATCGATTGCCCGGAGAGCTTTTTGGGCGTGGTGATCGAGAAGCTCGGCAGCCGCAAGGGCAAAATGTCGAAGATGGTCAACAACGGGTCAGGCCGCGTGCGGCTGGAGTTTAATGTGCCATCGCGCGGATTGATCGGGCTGCGGAGCGAGATTCTGACGGATACGCGCGGGACAGCGATTATGAACTCACTGTTCCACGGGTATATCGAGTGGCAGGGTGAGATTACGTCGCGGCCGACGGGGTCGCTGGTGGCGGACCGGCCGGGAAAGGCGACGGGACACGCGATCTTCAACCTGCAGGAGCGCGGCGAGATCTTTGTGGCGCCGGGCACGGAAGTCTACGAAGGCATGATCGTGGGCGAGAACGCGCGCGATGCGGACCTGGACGTGAACATTGTGCGCGAGAAGAAGCTGACGAACATGCGTGCGTCGACCGCAGATGAGGCGATACGGCTGGTACCGCCGCGGATACTGAACCTGGAGCAAGCGATCGAGTTTATACGCGACGACGAGTATGTTGAAGTGACGCCGCAGTCGATTCGGTTGCGTAAAAAGTTGCTGAGGGCCAACCAGCGCTAGGCGGCGCGACGTCGCACGGAGTTGTGGCGCGGTCCCGCGTTAGTAGAAGGACGGCGAAGAGCCGGCGGTCATGGTTTGCGGGCGCAGGAGACTGCCGAGTTCAATCATGGCTTCGCTGGAGCCGGAGGTGAGGGCTTCGATCTCGAAAGTTTCGTCGCGATCGGAGCGCCACTGGCCGTTGCTGAAGCTCAATTCCAGAGTGTCGCCGACGCCGTGCAGGACGACGCGAATGGTGTTGCGGCCTGCGGCAAGGAGGAGGCTTTCAGTGACTCGTCCGGAACTATTCCTGAGCAAAAGATACATGAGAATTTCCCTTTCCGTAGTGCATTGTCGCGCGATTGTCAAAAGGTAGAGAAGATTAACTTCGGATAGGGATTGTTCGAAACAGTACAGAGCGGGCGCGAGCGTGTGATGCGGTTTCACGCGCAGCGCGGGCGCTGGAGCTATGCGGAGACTGCGTGGAACTTGCGCGCGGGCGTTCTTATACGAGCCGACGCACGGCATGGACGCCGAGAGCGGTGACTGCGTGGGGACTGCGTGGGCGTGTGATCCGGACCGACGCACGGCATCGGCGTCGAAAGCTGTGACTGCGGGAACTGCGTGGACTTGCGCGGGCGTGTGATACGGGGCGACGCACGACATGGCGTCGAAAGCTGTGACTGCAGGGACTGCGTGGGACTTGCGCGGGCGTGTGATAAGAGCTGACGCACGGCATGGGCGCCGAAGCTGTGACTGCAGGGGTCTCCGTGGAACTTGCGCGAGTGTGTGATACGAGCCGACGCGCGGCATGGGTCGAAGCTGTGACTGCAGGGACTGCGTGGAACTTGCGCGGGGGTGTGATACGGGGCGACGTACGGCATGGGTGCCGGAAGCTGTGAGTGCAGGGACTGCGTGGAACTTGCGCGGGCGTGTGTTAGCCCGGAAATCTCATCAACATTTGGCAAAAGGCCGTTCGTTTTGGCATAACTGAGTTTCTACACAGCAGTTAGCGCCAAAGGAGAAACGGCTCCGCTATGACAGAGTGTAGCCAATCGAGTTTCGGATTTGAAGCCTGCGGAAGGCGGGAAGTCGTGGCCCGTTTTGACGGCGGAACCATCAGTTCCGATGGCGGAGCGTTCCTGCTGCGCGAGACGGACAAGCGCTTGAATCTGCTGCCGAGGCTTGCCGCGTGCTTCCTCGATGGGCGCAGTCAGAAACAAGTCGAGCATCCGATTCAGGAGATGCTGGCGCAGCGGATCTACGGGCTGGCGCTGGGGTATGAAGACGTCAACGATCACGAGCAACTGCGAACCGACCCTGTCTTCGGCATTCTGGCAGGCGGCGCGAAACTGGAGCAACCGCTGGCTGGCAAAAGCACGCTGAATCGGATGGAACTGGGCGCCGGAATCCACGACCGGTACAAGAAGATTACGTTCTGGAAAGAAGCGGTGGACGAACTGCTGGTCAAGGTCTTTCTCGAAGCTCACCCGAATACGCCCGCCGAGATCATTTTGGACGTTGACGCCACGGACCTGCCGCTGCACGGCAAGCAGGAGGGACGCTTCTTCCACGGCTATTACGATTGCTACTGCTATTTGCCGCTGTACGTCTTCTGCGGCGACCACATCCTCTGCACCCGCTTGCGAGAAGCCAATCACGATGCGGCTTTCGGCTGTGTGGCGGAGATCCGGCGCATCGTGGCGCAGATTCGCGCCTCGTGGCCAGAAGTGAAAATCATCCTGCGCGGCGATTCCGGTTTCTGCCGCAACGAGCTGATGAGCTGGTGCGAAAGCAATGGCGTGGACTACGTCTTGGGCCTGGCGCGCAATCAGAGACTGCGGAAGATTATCGGTCAGCAGATGCACGAAGCCACGCAGCAGTGGAACCAGTTGGGCAAGCCGGCGCGAATCTTCACCGAGTTCGATTACCGGACACGAAAGAGGAACAATGGCGGCTGGGATTGCGAGCGCCGTGTAGTTGCCAAGGCAGAACATATCGACGGGAAAGAGAATCCGCGCTTCGTGGTGACGACGCTGAAACCAGATCACTGGGAAGGACGGAGGTTATACGAGGATCTGTATTGCGCGCGCGGTGAGATGGAGAACCGCATCAAAGAACAGTTCAGCCTGTTCGCCGATCGCGTGAGTACGGAAACAATGCGCGCTAATCAGATGCGGCTTTATCTGTCTGCTATGGCCTACCTGCTGGTGAGTGGGCTGCGCCGGTTGGGCCTGAAAGGGACCACTTTGGCGCAGGCGCAGGTATCGACGATCCGCACGAAGTTGCTGAAGATTGGCGCGCAGATTCGGGTAACGGTGCGGAAGGTTTGGGTTTCCATGACCTCGAGTTATCCGTGGCAGGGCCTGTATCGGCAGGTCTGGAGCAACCTGCGCTGCTGAGCAGTTTCCGAAGCCTCAAGCGATACATGAACCTTCCATCGGCGCCATAGACGTTGCGGAGCGTTGTCTAAAAGCGGCTTGCGCCTAACCCGAAAAGCCTCCAATAGCCGCTGCGCTCCGGCTACGGCGATCTCTTAGTCCACGGATGGCAGCTAGTCAGAGCTCCTAACAGGAACCGGCCTGTAAAAAATCGCGGACCGCCCCCCAAAATGTTTGCAACTGACACCCGTGAGATTTCCGGGTTAGGGGCGACGCACGGCTGGCGTCGAAACCTGTGACTGCAGGGAGTGCGTGGGGATTGCGTGGGTATGTGTTACGGGGCGACGCACGGCATGGACGTCGAAAGCTATGACTGCGGGGAGTGCGTGGAACTTGCGCGAGTGTGTGTTAGGGGCGACGCACGGCTGGCATCGAAACCTGTGACTGCAGGGAGTGCGTGGGACTTGCGCGGGCGTGGTGATACGGGGCGACGCACGGCATGGGTACCAAAAGCTGTGACCTTCAGGGACTGCGTGCGGCTTACGCGGGCGTGTGATATGGGCTGACGCACGGCATGGACGTCGAAAGCTATGACTGCGGGGACTGCGTGGACTTGCGCGGGCGTGTGATACGGGGCGACGCAC
>DATAUH010000188.1:0-16344 GCA_036268375.1 Bryobacteraceae bacterium
TGGACCTTGGCGACTCTTGGGAAAACGCGGACGACATCCGCTACCCGCAGAAGTTCTCCGCGCTCGGAATCCGGCTCGGCGTCAACTACATCACTTACGCGATGTCTCACTAAATCGTCATCTGCGAACTGCTCTACTCATAGTTGTAATGCGAGGCGGCGTACGGCAAGGTTCTCTGGTTGCGAAATTTCGCGTTACCTGTCGAAACGCGGCGCGTCCATTCGTCTTAGCAATTGAAAAGGAGAGTTATGGCAAATCCCTTCGTACACGTAGAACTTGCATCGACGGACGTAGAGAAAGCAAAGGGTTTTTATGGGAAGCTCTTCAATTGGCAACTGCAGGAGATGCCTTTTGATGGTATGACCTACACGACCATCGGCGTCGGCTCCGGCACAGGGGGCGGCATGATGTCCCAGATGATGCCCGGCGCGCCTTCGGCCTGGCTGGCGTACGTGCTCGTGGACGACGTAAAGGAATCCACGAAAAAGGCCGCGTCATTGGGCGCGCAAGTGATGAAAGATGTCACCGAAGTTCCCGGCATGGGTTGGTTCAGCATCATTACCGATCCCACCGGCGCGCATCTTGGTCTTTGGCAGAACGCCGCAGCGGCAAAATAAGCTGAACAAACGGAGGCGCAGGTGTTTGGGCCTGCGCCTATTTCTCGTGCTTCACTGGCGTCGAACTCTGCGCAGGCATACCAGGCAGTTTCAGATCCAGCGTGCAGCCGCAATCGTCGCCGGCGTCGTGCGCCGTCTTCTGGTAATTCAATTCGTAGTCGATAACGCTCTTCAGCGCCGGCCACTCGCTGTTAATCATGCGGCGGCCGTTTACAAAGAGCGTCGGCGTGGCGTTTACTTCCAGCTTCTGACCTTGCAGTTCTTCTTCGTTCACCTCGGCTTCGGTCGCCTTCGTGTCCATGCATTGGCCCAGCTTCAGCGAATCCAGGTCCTTCTCATCCTTGGCCCAGCCCAGCGTCTTATCGTGAAAAGTCTCGGGCGTAACCTCGGCCTGATGCTCGAAAATCCAGTCGTGATATGCCCAGAACGCGTCATTGTTCTGCTTTGCGACGCACTTGCCTGCGATCGCCGCGACCTTCGACCACGGATGTAACGATTCCAGGGGAAAGGTCTTGAAATACAACCGCACCTGCGTCGGATAAGTCGAAAGAAGATTCTTCTGCAGTATCTCTGCTTCCTGCTTGCAGTAAGGACATTCGAAGTCGCTGAACTCCACCAGCATCACTGGCGCCCCCTTGGTACCCAGCGCCGGCTCGCCTTCCGTCTGCAGCAGCGATAACTCGCGCTTGAAGGGATTGTTGTTCACGTCGTACACGGTGGCTTCGAGAATTTTCGAGCCATCCTTTGACACCAGGAATTTCAGATCCTTGAATTGCGGTCCCACTGACGCATGCACCGTGACATTCACGAAGCCCGGAACATCCGATGGCTCCGAATCGTGCACCGCAATATTGACGTGGGAGTCCATCACGTAAAGGTGGCGCACGTACGCTTCGAGCGTCGCCTTATCCAGCGCCGATTTCTTCGCAGCGCTTGGCGTGGAAGCCTCGGCGGTCTTGTGGGACTGGCTCTGCGCCGAGCCGGATAGCGCCAGCAGCAGGGCGGCTAGACTTGCAAAAAACATCCTATGCATTCCCTACCATTGTACGACGGCGCACGTCTATAGCCGCATGGGATATATCCACAGTGGGTATAATTAGAGCAATGGAAAATCCGGAATCCTTTCTGCCGTTACCGCCGGCTACCTTCCATATCTTGATGGCGGTTGCCGATGAGGACCGTCACGGTTACGCCATCATCCAGGAAGTCGAGCAGCGCACGGGAGGCGAACTCAGGTTGAGCGCCGGGACGCTTTACCGTTCCATCCAGCGCATGTTGGAGCAGGGACTTCTGGTAGAAACGCAGGAGCGGCCCGCGCCTGAGTTCGACGATGAGCGCCGCCGTTACTACCGCATCACCGGGTTCGGTCAACAGGTAGCCCGCGCAGAGGCCCGCCGCCTCACCCAATTAGTAAAACTCGCGCGCGCCAGCGGCTTTGCTCCAGGGAGGGTGTGATGCTGTTCTACCATTTGTTGCTCCGGCTATTTCCAGCGTCCTTTCGCGCCGAATATGGTGGCGAAATGGCGGCGCTGTTCGCTCGCCGTCAGCGCGATTGCTCCGGTCCGTTCGCAGCGGCAGGAATGTGGTTGGCGGTCGTCTTCGAGACCATGATCGACGCGGCTGGCGCACACTGGGATATCCTGCGCCAAGACCTGCGTTACGCCGCGCGCACGCTCGCCCGCACGCCTGGATTCACCATCACCGCCATCGTCGTGGTTGCATTGGGCATCGGCGCGAACACGGCTGCTTTTTCAGTCACCGATTTCGTCCTGATCCGGCCTTTGCCCTTTCCGCAGCCCGATAAGCTCGTACGAGTTTACGAAAAGATTCCGGGCTACAAAATGGAGCTTTCACCAGGAAACTTTCGCGATTGGAAGAACCGCAGCTCGTCATTCGAATCCTTCGGCATGTACTACACCTCCGCGGTGAATTGGATTGGCAATGGCGACCCGCAGCGTCTGCATTCCGTCGCGGTCGACTCCGATGTCTTACCAACCTTGAGCGTGAAGCCAATTCTTGGTCGATGGTTCACGCCAACGGACGAGAAGGGCAACGTCGCCGATACCGTGCTCATCAGCTATCGCGTCTGGCAATCGCGCTTTGGCGCCGATCAATCCATCATCGGACGCGTGATGAATCTCGATGGCCACTCCACACAGATCATCGGCGTAATGCCGCTGGACTTTCGCTTTCCGTCTAACTACGTGGACCTCTGGCTTCCGCTTATCTTCGCGGAAGACACGTATGCCGATCGCGCCAACAACTTCGTCGTCGGCGTCGGCCGCTTGAAGAACGGAGTCTCGTTGCAGCGGGCCAACTCGGAATTGGACAGCATCGCGGCGCAACTCGAACGTGAATTCCCCCGCGCCAATGAACGCACGCGCGCGTTCGTCATCCGCCTAAGTGATGACTTCTCGCGGAGCACGGCGCTCCTGCTTAAGGCGCTATGCGGGGCGGCGTTTTGCGTGCTGCTGATTGCCTGCGCCAATCTGGCGAACCTGCTTCTGTCGCGCGCCGTCACGCGCCGCAAAGAGCTCGCCGTTCGCGCCGCCATGGGTGCTGGGCGCGAGCGCCTGGTGCGCCAATTGATCACCGAAAGTCTGATGCTCGCAGTTGCCGGCGGAGTCATCGGCGTCTTCCTGGCCGGCGTGGGTGTGCCCTTGATGGCAAGTTTGGTGCCCTCCCAATTACCCATCACAGATCGGCCCGCCGTAGATCTGCGTGTCCTCCTGTTCGCATCGGGCTTGACGCTACTTACCGGTTTTGCCTTTGGCGCGTGGCCCGCGTGGCGCATGGGCCGCGGCGTCGACATTGACGGACTGCGCGAAGGCGCGCGTTCGGGCGGCGGCCGCCGCGAGCGCCTGCGCTTCGCCCTGGTGGTTACGGAAGTGATGGCGTCGGTGGTGCTGCTGGTCTCCGCGGGACTGCTATTGCGCGCGTTACTGCGGGTGCAGTCTGTCGATCCCGGCTTTCGTGCAGAGAACGTCCTGACCATGGAGACGGCCTTGCCCCCGAAGTACGAACAGGCCGCGCAGCGGCGTGGCTTTTACACGCAAGTGCTTTCTGGCGTTCGCCGCCTGCCGGGAGTAGTCAACGCCGCCTATATCACTTATCTGCCGATGGGCAGCATGCGCGGCGGAATTTTCCCCGTCGAGATCGGCGCCAGCTCCATTACACGTTCCGCGAATAACACCGCCAGTATGCGCTACGTCACTCCGGGATTCTTCGATACCCTGCGGATCCCGCTCGAACAAGGTCGCGACGTGTCGGAATCCGACACGTCCACTTCCGCCAGCGTCGCGGTGGTCAGCCGCTCCTTCGTTCGCCGCTATTGGCCGGAAGGCAATCCTATCGGACGCCAGTTCAAGTTCGCCATGCACGATCGCACTGTAGTTGGCGTGGTCCGCGACGTGCGTGTGCGCGGGCTGGAGCGCGATAGTGAGCCGCAGGTCTACCTGTCGTATCAGCAGCAAGATCCCTATATTCCGTTCTACGCTCCCAAGGATCTCGCAATCCGAACCGTAGGAGCGCCGGAAGCCATCACGCCTGCCGTGCGTGCGGCCATCCGCGCGGCCGACGCGGAGCAGCCCATCATCGACGTAAAGACGATGGAACGCGTCGTGGAAGAAGACATTGAAACTCGTTCCGTGCAGGCGCGTCTGCTAACCGCGTTCGCCGCGCTGGCGTTCCTATTGGCGGCGGTCGGCATTCACGGCTTGCTGGCGTTCGCGGTTTCGCAACGCACACGCGAAATCGGGGTACGCATGGCGATGGGCGCACGGCCCACGCGCATTCTCGCGATGGTGATGCGCCAGGCAGCGCTTGTAGCGTTAGCCGGCGTGGCTCTCGGAACCTTCTTTGCTTATCAGGCCGCGCTCGCCATGCAATCGATCTTGGCAGGCGTGCGCCCGGACGATGCCGTAACCTTCGGCGCAGCCGCCGGCCTCTGCGCGGCCATGACTATCTTCGGCAGTTGGATTCCTGCATGGCGCGCCGTACGTGTGGACCCCATCATCGCTCTGCGGTCCGAGTAAGTGGTAAGTTGATAGCCATGAGTGCCGCGACTCTGATTCCGGTCGAAGAGTATTTGCAAACTTCCTATTCGCCCGACAGGGAGTATCGCGATGGCGTTCTGTTGGAGCGAAATTTGGGGGACAAATCGCACGCCGGACTGCAGGCGTTGCTGACTATCTACATTGGCAACCGCCGGAAACAGTGGAATATTCAGATCTACACCGAACTGCGTATCAAGGTCCGCGAAAAATGGTTCCCGATTCCGGACGTCTGCGTCTACGAGCTGCCAGGCTTCGAAGGCCGCTATCCCGACCGCCCGCCGCTGCTCTGGATCGAGATTCTGTCGTACGACGATCGCATGGTCGATGTGTGGGCGAAGGCTGCAGAGCTAATCGATAACGGCGTGCCGTACGTCTGGATCATTGATCCGAACACGCTGTGGAGCGAACTGCGGACAGCCAACGGCTTCCAATCGGTTCCCGAAAATACGCTGCGAATTCCAGGCACGCCGATCGTGATTCCGCTGGCCGAAGTTGTCGAAGCATAAATGCGCGAGGCTCGGCATAGATGACCGTCTTCATTGCGCTGCTGCGCGGCGTCAATCTCGCGTCTCACAACCGAATGAAGATGGATCGCCTGCGCGCCGTGTGCGAATCGCTCGCACTCCGCGATGTGCAGACGTACGTACAAAGCGGCAACATCGTCTTCCGCAGCAAGGAAAGCGACCCCCGCAAGATGGCCGCGAAGCTCGAAAAGGCCATCGAAGCAGAGTTCGGATTTCGGCCGCCGGTTATCTTGCGGACTACCGCCGAATGGAAGCAGGCGATCGCGCGTAACCCATTTGCGAAACGCACCGGCCTCAACCCGGCCAGCCTGCTGGTGCACTTTCTGGCGCAAGACCCCGGCCACGAAGCGCGCGAAAAGGCTCGCTGCGTCCCAGCCGAAGAGGAAGAATTGCACGTCTTCGACAACGAGCTCTATATCTATTTTCCCAACGGCATGGCGCGTCCGAAATTGAAATTCGCCGCGGTGGAACGCGCCTTAAATGTGACAGGCAGTGGCCGCAACTGGAACAGCGTTTTGAAACTGCTGGAGATGGCCGAGCGTCTCGAAGCGGACGAATGATATTCTCTTGAAATGCCTGATCGCAGCTATACGGACGTCGGCGGAACGCCCGGCGGTCTGCGTCATTTCCTGCTCGGGTTCATCATGGTCTGCGTCGGCGGATATCTGCTGACGAACCAGGTGTTGGTGATGGGCTCGTACTGGAGCTTCTATGGCGGAAACACCTTCGGCATCACGCTGCTGCCCATGTTGTTCGGCATCGGTCTCCTATTTTTCAACGGCCGAAGCGCGGCGGGCTGGTTGCTTACGCTGGCGGGAGCGCTGTTCATCCTCGCGGGCGTGATTGCGAATCTGCATATCTATTTTCGGCCGGCCAGTTTGTTCGAAACGATTGTGATGTTAACCCTGCTGGTGGGAGGGCTCGGGTTGATTGCACGCGCGATGCGCGCGCATCGCGCATGAAGCTGCAAATCTTCTCCGATATCCACGGTGATTGGAAGACGCTTGAACGCCTACTCGCCGTCGAAGCCGACTACTATGTCTCCGCCGGCGACCAGGTGAGTTGGGGACGGGGTCTCGACCGTTGCGGCGAAATCCTGCGCACGCGCGGAGAGAAGGTCTACGTGTTGCCGGGCAACCATGAAACGGCCGCGCAAACCTCTGCGATGTGCGCGCGCTTCGGACTCCACGACCTGCATGAACGGCATATCGCGGTGGGAAATTGGCGCGTCGCGGGGTTGGGGTATTCCGGGCCGACGCCATTCAATACTCCCGGCGAATACACTGAGGCGCAACTCGCGCAGCGGTTGGAGCGCTTCGCGGAACTCAAGCCTTTGGTCCTGATCTGCCACGCTCCGCCGTTTGAAACCGAGCTTGACCGGGTGCGTTCCGGCCTGCACGCGGGCTCCACCGCGGTGCGTCATTTCATCGAGCGCTATCAACCGGAGTGGTTCTTCTGCGGGCACATTCACGAGGCGCAGGGCAAAGAGATCTCTATTGGCAAGACCCACGCACGGAACGTGGGAAAAGCGGCCTATTTGTTAGAATTGGATTAATCCCACATGACTCTTGAAGAATTAGACCGCGCATATCAGCCCCTCCGCGAACAGGCCTCGGCCGTGCGGAGGTATCTTTGACGCGGCCACGCTCAAACAGAAACTAACCAAAATCGAAGAACAGATCGGCGCGCCCGATTTCTGGAGCCAGCCGGAAAAAAGCCAGAAGGTGATGCAGGAGCGCAAGCGCCTGGAAGAATCCATCGGCAACGATGGCCGTGTGCGCGGCATGACCGAGGACCTCGACACGCTGTTTGAACTGGCCCGTGAAGGCGAAAGCGTCGAGCCCGATATCGAGCGCGAAATGAAGAGCTACGGCGAAACGCTGGAACGGCTCGAAACCGCGATGCTGCTTTCGGGCGAAAACGACGCGCGCAATGCCATCGTTACCATCCATCCCGGCGCGGGCGGCACCGAAAGCCAGGACTGGGCGGAGATGCTTCTGCGCATGTACCTGCGCTGGGCGGAGCGGCAGGGTTTCCAAATCGTCGTAACGGATCGCCTGGAGGGCGAAGGCGCCGGGATCAAGTCCGTGACGTTCGAGGTCAACGGCGAGAATGCATACGGCCTGCTGCAGTCGGAGATTGGCGTACATCGTCTGGTGCGCATTTCGCCTTTCGATGCGAACGCGCGGCGGCACACGTCGTTCGCTTCGGTGTTTGTGTACCCGCAGATTGATGACGAGATCAAAATCGACATCAAACAGGAAGATCTGCGCATCGATACATTCCGGGCGTCGGGCGCGGGCGGCCAGCACGTAAACATGACGGATTCGGCGGTGCGCATCACGCACTTCCCCACCGGAATTGTTGTGCAGTGTCAGAATGAACGCTCGCAGCACAAGAATCGCGACAGCGCGTTTAAGCAACTGCGCGCACGTATGTACGAATTCGAGCTGGACAAAAAACGCGTGGAAGCGCGCAAGACGGAAGACGCGAAACTCGAGATCAATTTCGGCAGTCAGATTCGCAATTACGTGCTCGCGCCCTACCGTCTGGTGAAAGACCTGCGCAGCAAGCTTGCTTTGGGCGATGTGGACCGCGTGATCGAAGGCGATTTGGACCCGTTGATTCACGCCTTCCTGGTGTGGCGCAAGACCGGCAAAGTTGCGGGCGATGACAAGGACGAGTTGCCCGAATGACGGCCGGAAGCGATGCCGCGAAGGCAGCGGAGCTGATTCGGCAAGGCAAACTGGTGGCGATGCCCACCGAAACCGTGTACGGCTTGGGCGCGAATGCGCTCGATGCGGCGGCCTGTGAACGCATCTTCGAAGCGAAAGGGCGGCCGCACACGGCTCCGCTGATCGTGCACGTGGATTCGATCGCGATGGCGCGCCAATTCGTGTCGGAATGGCCGGAAGCTGCGGAGATTTTGGCGCAGCGCTACTGGCCGGGACCGCTCACTCTGGTGCTGCCAAAGCGCGAATCGATCCCGGACGTAGTGACCGCGGGCTTGCAGACGGTCGGCCTGCGCGTTCCCGCGCATCCGCTGGCGCTGCAACTGATCCGCGAAGCTGGCGTTCCGATCGCGGCTCCGAGCGCCAATCGATTTACCGAGCTTTCGCCGACGAATGCGGCGCATGTGCCGCAGGCGCTGGCGGATTTTGTACTGGATGGCGGCCCGGCGCGCGTGGGTATCGAATCGACCGTGCTGTCATTGGCCGGTCCGGCGACGCTGCTGCGGCCGGGCGTAATCCCGCTGCCCGAACTCGAAGCTCTGATCGGTCCCATCACGGTTGCGAACGAGCCGGTTGAAGGCGCGCATCCGTCGCCGGGCATGCATGAGCGGCATTACCGGCCGCGGACGCCGACTTATCTTCTGAAGCCTGGCGCGCAGACTCCGCACGGACGCGGGGCGTGGCTGCGGATCGGCCGCGAGATGCCGCGCGATCCGCGTGAATATGCGGCAGCGTTATATGCGGCGCTGCACCAGTTAGATCAGCAGGGGCTCAACTGGGTTGCGGTGGAGCGGCCCCCATCGACACCGGAATGGGCGGGCGTGCTGGACCGTTTGCGTCGCGCCGCAGATCTTCCATAGTCTACCTACTGAGGCGGTTTGGCCGCCTTCGCGGTCAACAAGATGCCCTCTCCATATTTCGCAATGCCAGGGATGGTCACGGGCAAATGTCCGGTGATCGCGATTTCGCCCCACAGCGCCTTCACGGCAGCGACTTCAGAAGGCGGCACCGTACTGAAGGTCGCCAGATAAGCGGTCACGTTCGGGAAATTGCGCATCAGATACGGATTGCCCAACGCGACCATCGTCACCGGTTTGCCGGAGGATATCATCGATTCGAGCGCGCGCGGCAAATCTCCTGAAAGGCCGACGGAACCGCGGCCGGACATCACGGCGGAGAAGGCGGCGATGGTGAACGCGGAGCAAGACTCGAGTTTCGCGAGCGCAGCGTCCACCGTTTGCGAAGGCATCGACGGGTCGAGCGAGGTGATGTTGGCGCTGTGGGCGCGCTTGCGGACTTCTTGCGTGAACACCTGGCCTTCGACCGAATAGCGGCTCTCCGGCATCACCACAAAGCACGCAGATTGCGGGTCGGCGAGCGGCACGGCGTTGCTGTTATTGCGCACCAGCGTTACGGCGTGATCGGCAATTTCCTGCGCACGTTCATTGTCCTCGGGCGAGTTGACGACGTCGCTAATGCCTTCGAGATTGGCGAAGCGCTTGCGATCCAATCCGACCTTTTCCTTCGAAGACAGAATCTTGACGACGCTCTCCTGAATACGGGCGCGTGTGATGCGCCCGCTATTCACGGCTGCGACTACGGCGCGGATGGCTGCATCGGGATCGGCGGGCATCAGCAAGGTGTCCGCGCCGGCCTCGATCGCGCGCACGGCGGCGTCTCCGGAAGTGAAACCTTGCGCGATGCCGCCCATTTCGAGCGAATCGGTAATGACCAGTCCTTTGAAGCCGAGTTGCTCGCGCAGCAAGCCGGTGAGGATGGCCGGCGACAAGGTCGCGGGAAGATCGGGCGGCGCGAGCGCGGGCACGGCGATGTGCGCCGTCATGACGGAATCCACGCCGGCTTCGATTGCGGCTTTGAAGGGGATGAGTTCGAGGTGTTGGAGCCGGTCGAGGTCGGCGGGGATGGTCGCCAGATTCAGGTGCGTGTCGACAGCGGTGTCGCCATGTCCTGGAAAGTGCTTAGCCGTCGTAAGAATGTAGTTCTTCTTATCGGAGTGTGCGCCCTCGATGAAAGCCTTGACTTGCGCGGCGACGTCCTGCGGGTTTTCGCCGAAAGAACGGACGTTGATGATCGGATTGTCGGGGTTGTTGTTGACGTCGGCGTCGGGATAGTAGACCCACTGTACGCCGATGGCGCGGGCTTCCTTGGCGGTAACCTCGCCTTCGAAGCGCGAATAGGAAGGGTCGCCGGTAGCGCCGAAAGCCATGGCGTGCGGGAAGACCGTAACGTTGTCCACGCGCATCGAGGCCCCGCGTTCAAAATCGGCGCCGACCATCAACGGTACGCGCGCGAGCCGCTGCATGCGATTGAGAAACGCGGCAAGAGCGTAAGGCTCAGCGCGAACGGTGCCGCGAGGACCGGAAGCGTTCAGAAGAATCAGGCCGCCGACTTTGGTTTCACGGATAAGGCGCATGAAGTTGCGGTAGGCGCGGGTTCGCGAATTGGGCGCCTGGCCGTAAAAGGGAATAAAGACCAGTTGAGCGACTTCATCTCGCAGCGTCATATTGCGCATCCAGCGGCGCACAGTAGCGGATGCCTTGATGTTGGAAGATTTCGCTGTTTTGGCGGTTTTCGTGCTTTTTTTAGCAGCCGCGGCGGAGAAGAGAAGTAAAGGTAGGAACAGTAGCGCCGCAACAGCGCGGCGTAAAGAAGAATGCATTGGTTCTAGTGTGACATGCCAGGGCGCGCACCGCGCACAGGTTCTATGCTAGATCCATGGATGTTTCACGCCGCGCAGTACTATTCGCCGCCGCTGGCGCCGCTTCGCTACGCGCTCAGAATTTCCTTGGCGCGCAGACGCTGGATGACGCAATTCGCATCGCTCTAACCGCGAAGAAGATGCCCGGCGCGGTGCTGGTGGTGGGGCACGATGCGAACGTCGTGTACCGCAAAGCCTATGGGGACCGGGCGGAAGTTCCCAAGGTAGAAGCGGAGACGCTGGATACGATTTTCGACGTAGCCTCGCTGACGAAAGTAGTGGCGACGACATCGTCGCTGATGAAGCTGTTTGAGCAGGGGAAGTTTCAGCTGAACGACAAGATCACGCAATATATCCCGGAGTTTCAAGGCGGCAAGAGCGACATCACGATCCGCAACTTGTTCACACATTTTTCGGGATTGAACCCGGACGTGCCGCTGACTACGCCGTGGACCGGTTACGAAACGGGCATCCGGCTGGCATGCACGACTGCGCCGGCAAGGCCTCCGGGATTGCGCTTTGTGTACAGCGACATCAACTTCATCATGCTGGGTGAGTTGGTGCACCGTTTAAGCGGCCAGATGCTGAACGAGTACGCGAAGACAAATGTCTTCGAGCCGTTGAAAATGACGGACTCGATGTTCCTGCCGCCGGCTTCGCTGATTCCGCGGATCGCGCCTACGGAGAGATTGGCGGGCACGGATCGCATATTACGCGGCGTGGTGCACGATCCGACGTCGCGCAATATGGGCGGCGTCGCGGGGCATGCGGGCCTGTTTTCGACCGCGGACGACCTGGCGCGATTTGCGCAGATGATTCTGAACAAGGGTGAGATGGACGGCACGCGCTTCTTCAATCCGTTGACGATTGAGAAGTTCACGTCGCCGCAGAGTCCGCCGGATCAACCGATTTTGCGCGGGTTGGGATGGGACATCGATTCGCCGCTGTCGCGCAATCGCGGCGAGTTGTTCCCGATTGGATCGTTTGGGCATACGGGGTTCACGGGAACGTCGCTCTGGATCGATCCTTCGACGCGAACGTATGTGATTTTGCTATCGAACAGCGTGCATCCGGCACAGCGGCCGGCGCTTTCGCCGCTGCGCTCGCAGGTTGCGACAATTGTCGCAGCTTCGGTAGGGATCGCGACTCAAGGCGTGACGCTGACGGGATACAACGAAGCGATGCCGCAGGCTGGCGCACGGCGTGATGTAGGGCGCAATGCCAAGACGCAGACGGGGCTCGATGTGCTGGTGGCGAACGGGTTTGCGCCGCTGCTGAGCAAGAGCGTAGGGCTGATCACGAACCAGACGGGGCGGGATAGCCGGGGAAAACGCAACATCGATCTGCTGCGGGCAGCGGACGTGAAGCTGGTTTCGTTATTCTCGCCGGAACATGGATTCGTAGGGGCGGAAGACCGCGCGGGGATACAGGATTCGGTGGATGCGGAGACCAGGCTGAAGATCTACAGCCTATATGGATCGACCGAGCGGCCAACGGCGGCGATGCTGCGCGGACTCGACGCGCTGGTGTTCGACATACAGGACGTGGGCGCGCGCTGCTATACGTACGAAACCACGATGGCCTACGCGATGGAGGAAGCGGCGAAGGCGGGCATTGAATATTATGTGCTCGACAGGCCGAATCCGATAACGGGGACGCATGTGGAAGGGCCGCTAATGGACGCGGCAAACCGGTCGTTCGTGGGGTACTGGACCGGGCTGCCGATGCGGCACGGCATGACGGTGGGCGAACTGGCGCAGATGTACAACGTCGAAAACAAAATTGGCGCCAAGCTTACCGTCGTCAAGATGACCGACTGGCAGCGCGGCGACTGGTTCGACTCGACCAACCTGCCGTGGGTAAATCCATCGCCGAATATGCGGAGCCTGAAGGCGGCGACGCTGTATCCGGGATTAGCGCTGATTGAATCGTCGCGCAACTATTCGGTGGGGCGGGGAACAGAGGCGCCGTTTGAACAGGTGGGCTCGGACTTCATCGGCGGGCGTGAGTTTGGAGCCTATCTGAATGGGCGTGAGATACCGGGCGTGCGCGTGTATCCGACCAACTTCACGCCGGCGGATTCGAACTTCAAGGGCAAGCGCATCGAGGGGGTGCGGTTTGAGCTTACGAATCGCGACCTGCTGGATGCCACGCACGTGGGCATCGAAGTGGCGGGAGCGTTGCAGAAACTGTATCCGGGGAAGATCGACTTTCGAACGAACGCGAAGCTGATTGGAAGCAACGATGTGATTCAGAAACTGACGACGGGCGAGGATCCGCGCTCGATTGTCGACAGCTTCACGGACCGCGTCAAAGATTTTGTTAACTTCCGGGCAAAGTATCTGCTGTATCCATAGACACGCGGAAGCTGTCTTGTAGCTGAAAGGACCGCGTTTTGCGCCTGTGGGCGCATGCGATGATTGGTCTATGCGTACTCATACATTGCGCCGAATCTCACCGATTTGCTTCGCTATATTAGCGGCCGCACTGCCGGGAGCTGCACAGGCTCCGCTTACGAACGCGGCTTTGAAGGGAGCTTACTTCGTGCGGTACCTGGGAGTGAACGGGTATCCGAACGATTTTCCGGTTAGCTTTGCGGGCACGCTGACGTTTGATGGGACCGGGACGGCCAGCACGCCCGGTAACTTCACGGTGAGCGGAAGCGGAGTGACTTTTAGCGGGAGTTCGCAAGCAGTGCCGCTGACCACGACGGGAACGTACACCATTTTGTCGAGCGGGGAAGTCTCGATGGTGAATCCATTTTCTCAGGGCAACGCCACCTTATACGGAGGCGTGGGCGCGAACGGCGTGTTTATCGCGAGCAGCACGGAATCGGGATACCTGGACTTGATTGTCGGGATTCCGCCGAGCACGAGCGCAACTAAAGCGACTTTAACTGGCACGTATCATGTGGGCGGAATCGAGTTCGCCGGTGGAAGCGTTTCGAACATGCGCAACCTGAATTTCGATGTGGCGGCGGACGGCAACGGGAATTTGGGGAACTTATCGCTGTCGGGATCGTCGAGCAGCTTGAATGACGCTACGGCGACGCAGACGATTTCAGGGGCGACTTACACATTAGTTGCGGCAGGGAGTGGCACGATGACGCTGCCGGCGCCGACCGGTGTGACGACGGCGAATCAGTTGATCTCGGGCACGAAGAATTTATATGTGTCGCCGGACGGCTCGTTCTTTATAGCCGGCTCACCGACGGGCTGGGACATGCAGATCGGCGTGAAGGCAATTGGATCGGGAGGCGCGACGATCTTCAACGGGCTATATTATGCCGCGACGCTGGAGAACGTGACGGGGGCGAACGGCGGGATCGACGCGTGGTACGGCGCGAGCAACGAAGTTTCCGCAAGCCAACTGGAACTGTATCACGAGCGCTTTAACACCGATGGATATGCGGGTTTGGCCTACGACTACACATACGACGACAGCTTCGCGCCAGACGCGAATGGGACGTCTACAGTGTTTGGATATTTCGCGGTGGGCGGCAACGGCAACTTCGCATTCAACACTGGCGGGCAGGGCGACTATTTTCTGGAAGTGTGGGTGAAGACGCCATCGTTTAGCGGGAGCGGACCGTTCCTGCTACCGACCGGGGTGGTGAATGCGGCGAGCAATGCGCCATTCACAGCGCAGATTTCGCCGGGAGAAGTGATCACGCTTTACGGGACTGGTTTCACCTCGATTCAACAGGTGCAAACGGCGGCGCTTCCATTCCCGCCGACGCTCGGGGGCGTGCAGGTGATGATTAATGGGACGGCGGCGCCGATCTATGTGGTGAGCCCGACGCAGATCAATGCGGTGGTCCCGTATTCGATAGCGGGAGACGGGTCGCTTGCGAGCATACAGGTGATTGCGAATGGGACGCCGTCGAATACGGTGCAGAGTTACACGGGACTCACATCGGCGGGTGTGTTTACGGTGCCGGCGGGCGGCGTGGGAAGCGGCGCAATTCTGCACGCCGACTATTCGCTGGTGAGCAGCACGAGTCCGGCGAAGGCGAATGAAACCGTGCAACTGTTTCTGACGGGACTGGGGGCGGTGACGCCTTCGGTGACGGCGGGGACGGCAGCTCCGGCGACCACAACGCTTTCCGCGCCGGTTGAGATTTGGCTGTACGATGCGAATGGCGCCCCCAGTCAGGCGACAGTGACATATCAGGGATTGGCGCCGGGATTGGGCGGGCTTTACCAGGTGAACTTCACGGTGCCTTCGGGAATGACGCTGAACAGTTCCGGCGCGACGAGCTGCGCAATCGAGATCGATATGCTGGACCAGGCCGATAGCGACAACATTCAGGCTGTGATTCCGGTTTCGCACTAAAAGTGCATACTGCCGCGGCCGCCCCGCACAGATGAGCGGGGCGGCGGGCGGCCGGTCCGACAGGTCCTTTGGTAACTCTCGCATCGGTCACCGCCACGCATTTTGGGCTGGCGACGTGCGCGTGTTGGGCAAATTGTCAAAGATCGATGGCGACTTTACTCACCGGCTTGCGGCGGGTGAGGGTGGTCCCGGCTGCTGATTTTCTTAGAACTTGCGATCTCTTCCGTACCCGGGACGGTATTAAAGGGTGCGGCTTTGTTTTTGGCGCTCGCAAAGCCGCAAAGATCGCAAAGAAAACAAGGCGAATCGGGTAAAGTGCGGATTGCGGGACGGCACGTGTGTTTCAACCTCTTTCTGGACAGATTTTGAGTGGCGATGTGTGCGATCGCGGGAGTTTGGTGAGCTTTTCATGCGGTTTTAGGCGGCGGAATTCTCCTTTCGGGGCGGATTCGAGGCGTGCGTTGCGCCATTTGGCTGCGCGGTCGCCGGGGCGGCGCCGGATTCTGAAAAAACGAACTCGTTGGGAGCGTATTTAGCGCTGCCGGCGTGGGCCGCGACTTCGGACGCGGGTTGTTTCTTCGCGTTGACCGCTTCTGTTTCCGCTTTTTCGGGGGCGGACTTGCGTTCGGATTGAAGTTTTTCGAGCTGCGCGGTGTTGCGCTCGATGGCTCGCTGCAGGCGGCTCTCGTAGAGCGAGAGGAGTTGGAGGAAGTTGATGTGCTCGAGGAAGGTGGCTCCTTCGGCGAGCGCCGTGTCGACTTCGGGGAGGCCGGTGGAGATTTCGTCGATGTGGTCTTCGAAGCCGCGGGCGAAGATGGACTGCTCGGCGGCGTTGCAGCGTTTGAGGCGGTAGCGGAGATCGGCGATCTGCTGGACGATGTCGGACTCGATGATGCCGACGGGCGCGAGGGCGGCGGCGTAGGCGGCGCAATGGGCGGTATAGGTGGCGAGCTCTTCAGCGGGAGCGATACAGATCTTGCTGAAGATGCCGAACTTTGTGGCGTTTAGGGAGGAGCGGCGCTTGCCTTCAGGAGTGCGAGGGCCGCCTCCGCGCTTTTTGGGTTCGGTTGAGGTGGTGGTGGAATCTTGCGGCAGGCCTGCCGCGATGTCTTCGTTCAACATCGGAAATACTCCGAGGCAGGTTGCCTCGACTTCATATTCCCATTCGAGTTTGGCGCTGGAAGGTGGGTTGGGCGGTAAGTGACTGATAAGAGGAGGCGGATCTTTTTTGAAGTGTTGTGAATGTGAACGGCGGGCGCGAGTGCGGGCCTAACGCTTTTGACGCGGCCACGTCATTACCTTGACCTTCGACCTATGCTGCCCTATGCTTGTGTAGAAGGTTGAGGTGTTATGCCATCGTCA
>DATAUH010000189.1:0-12435 GCA_036268375.1 Bryobacteraceae bacterium
CCAAAGCCACCGGATTGCTTGCGGCGCGCTATCGTCCCGACGCTGCCGGCGCGCCCACCGAATAGCAATCGAACCTACTACCGCGGAAACGGCGACGCTCCCTCAGGGCCGTACCAATCGTACTCCGCCACTCGCCCGTCAATTTGCCACCGCGACGGGGCGGTCGTATCCATCCAATCGAGCGGCTCTGCGGTCTGACGAGGCTTCGCCGCGGCGGCAAACGCGCGCTTCAGCGCCTGCTTCGATTCCGAATTCACTGCCGCCGGGTCCGGCGATACGAACAGCGCCGTCCCACTGCGCGCCAGCAAGTCCAGCCAGCGCGCGGCAAGCTCCTTCGGCAATTGTGGCGTCAACGGAGCGCAATCCGCATCGAGATCGAAGAAGGTGTGATGCTGCGGCGCCCGGAACGCCAGCGTGTTGACGCCCATGCGGCGAGTGCGGTTGAAGTCACGGCCGCTCGTGTCGTCGCCCGTTCGCTGCAGTTCGAACAGTCCGGCGGAAAGATGACCAAACGTATTGCACCCGATGATCGCAGCGTTCCCCGCAGCCTCGCGAATTGCGCGATACAGGCTGAGCGCGATCTCCGCCGTCGTACGGCTGCGGTCCGCAAAATGCCAATTCGAATCGGTCAGATCGGCGCCCATCGCGAAGCCCCAACGCCCCAGCAGATCGAAGCTGGTGAAGTCGTGCTTGATCAGTTCGTAGCCCCACGACGCAGTCCGACCGATATCGCGGCGCACCATCTCAATCGTCTCCGGAACACTCGGATCGAGCGTGTTCGCGCGCGCGTTGGCCCGGGGGCGGAGTTTCATGGACGCCGGAACATCGGCGGTGGTGTACAAAGGCCGCAGCCAGATGCCCGGCCGCACGCCTTTGCTTTTGATCGCGGCCGCCAACCCCGCCATGTCCGGAAAGCCCGCATTCCCGTGCTCCCACGGACCCGCCGTATTTGTCAGCGACCAGCCGTCATCGATCACCATGAACGGTCGATTGCCGCCCGCCGGCGCAACCTCCGCCATCAGCGCCGCATCGCGCTCGATCGCCGCTGCCGAGCAGTTCTTGCCGTAGGCGTAATACCAGTTGTTGCCGCCATAAACGGGCGCTTTCGGTAAGCGCGGATGCGAACACAGCGCTTGACAGAATGCACGCGCCGCTTGGAACGGACCCTCGCCCGCGCCCCCGCGCCGAACACGTATGGTTGCGGCATCGAGCACGCGCTCGCCCAGCCGCACCGAACTTCCGCCGTTGCGCACATCGAGCCACAGCGATATGCCGGCGCTATCCGCCTGCCAGAACGCAAAGCAGGCGGCGCCTGTGGCGACTCCGTAGCCGTGAGTCGCATGCCCGTCGAATGCCAGAAAATACCACGGCAAAACGCGTTCGGCCGTGAGCCCGCGCCATTCCAGATCGCCGTAACTGCGCTCCCATTGATCGTTTAGAATGCGCCAACTTTCGGGAACCGACGCATGCCACCGCAATTGCACCCGCAGCAGCGGCGCTTCCGCCGCCTCCAATCGGACAGGCATACCGCCGACGCCGGGACGAACTTCAACCGAAATTCCAGATGCCGTCCAGCGATCGTTCTGGCGCACAAGCGTAACCGGTCCGCTGTCCAGGTGCGCAATCGCCACATCGGGCTGGCGCGTAATGTCGACAAACCCAGTCGCGGTCGTACTCGGTGGCGCAACTTGGGCGGACAAGGCCGTAGGCAGGGCGGCGGAAAGAGTCAGCAGGTCGCGTCGGTTCACATCTTTTATTGTGTCAGGCCAGCACTCATCGCGTCCGCGCCGGCAGCCACACCCGCAGCTTTTGAGACCTTGGCCGAATAGCACCATACTGGCGGCGCAAAACCACCGCGGCAACCGGCGCACCGCCTGTTTCAGCTTTGTTTTCAGCATGCTCCGTATGGCACAGCGGTTGCATTTTAGTAAGTCGCAAGGAGGGTAAGACAATGAAAAAGACGATCGCAGTTTTAATGCTTCTGGCTGGTGGATTGATGGCGGCGCCACGAGTGACCATCGGAATTGGATTCGGCGCACCGGCGCCAGTGGTTGTCGCGCGTCCCGTCTGCCCAGGTCCGGGATACACGTGGGTGGATGGTTACTACGCGCCGACCGGAGGCTTTGTGGCTGGTTACTGGGCGCCTCCCACTGTGGTTCGCGTTGAGCGGCCAATTGTTCGCGAACGCGTGTATAACCGGGAGATCAACGATCGGCACATCGACAACCGCCAGGTCGATCACTTCCGCCGCTAATCGCGCGCGCACTTTTCAAATTCAAGGCCCGTTGAGTTCGACCCTCAGCGGGCCGTTGCATTTCGCCGCCGCAATTTGACGGACGCCGCGCTAATCCCTTAGACTCGCCGCATGCTCTCGCGCCGGATCTTCTTTGGCTGCGCAACCATTCTCTTCGCCGCCCGCATCCAGTTCGCCCAGTCGAACGTCACCACCACCTTCACCGTATCCATGCAGCAGCCGGCCAATCATTTGCTTCACGTGGCCATGCGCTGCGAGAACCTGCGCGGCGAGTTTCACGATTTCTACATGCCCGCGTGGGCGCCCGGATATTACCGCATCCTCGATTTCGAAAAGAACGTCCAGAACTTCCGCGCAGCGGACGGCGCGGGGCGCCCTCTGCCCTTCGAGAAAAACACTCGCAATTCCTGGCGCATCGTCACGGCCGGCACTGGAGTCGTGGCGCTGAACTACGACGTGCTGGCGACGGTCTCCTTCCCGGTGCAGAACTTTCTCAACGATACCCGTGCGCTGCTGTCGCCTCCGGGCCTGTTCGTCTACGAACCCGGACAACTGAGCCGGCCGGTCACCGTGATTCTCGAGCCTCCAGCGGCATGGCACAGCGTCGCCACTGGCCTTGATCGGGCCACCAATCGCCCCAACATCTTCACAGCGGCCGATTTCGACACCCTCTACGATTCGCCCATCCTCATGGGTAACCAGGAACTGCTCCAATTTTCCGTGAACGGCGCGCCGCATGACGTCGCGCTCGAAAATGTCGCCGCCAACGTGGATCGGCCCCGCATGCTAGCCGATTTGAAGCGGGTAGTCGAAGCGGCCACCAAGATGATCGGCGCAGTCCCCTACAAACACTACGCATTTCTCATGGTGGGCTCTGGTAATGGCGGCGTGGAACACCTCAACTCTGCGTCGATCCTATTCAACGGCAACAGTCTGGGTACGCCCGAAGGCTATCTTCGCTGGCTAAGTTACGTCGCGCACGAGTATTTTCACAATTTCAATGTGAAACGCATTCGCCCGCTCGCGCTCGGGCCTTTTGATTACGAATCCGAAAACCAGACCAATATGTTGTGGGTTTCTGAAGGCCTCTCCGTCTACTATCAGGACTTACTCCTGGTGCGAGCCGGACTTATGACCCCGGAACAATATCTGGATAAGATGGCCGCCTCGATTAGTAAGTTCGAAAATGCGTCCGGCCACCGCTACCAATCCGCCACCGAATCCAGTTGGACCACCTGGGGCACGTCCGGCGTAGGCGGCGATCGCAACACCACCATCTCTTATTACGACAACGGCGGCATGATCGGCGCCATGCTCGATCTCGCCATTCGCAAACAAAGCGGCAACAAAAAGTCGCTCGACGACGTGATGGGCGGCATTTACCAGACCTTCTACACGCAGAAGAAGCGCGGTTTTACCGACGCCGAATTCCGCCAGGAATGCGAAAAAGCCGCGGGCGGCGCGCTTGATGAAGTCTTTTCGTATGCTTCGACGACAATCGAGCCCAATTACTCAAAATACTTCGCCATTGCCGGGTTGGAGACCAAAGTTTCATCGGAAGATGGACTAGGCAGTTATCTCGGCGCCAACGTGCAGTTCCGCGACGGGAAAATGACTCTAACTGACGTCGATCCGGGTTCCCCCGCGGAAGTTGCGGGCTTACACGTCGGAGACGAGATCGCGCAGATCGATGGGGCTCGCGCCACAATCAAAACCTTAAGCGATGCCTTGCTCGCGAAGCACCCCGGCGACGTTCTGCGCCTGAGCGGAACCCACGAATACAACGTGACGTTGGGCAAAAATTCAAAAAAGACATGGACGATCCGCCCAACTCCGCCCTCTGAACAGAATGCAATCGCGAAAGATTGGCTAAGAAGCGCTCAATAGCCGCGGCCCGCGGCGATCGCTTTACGCGCTAATAGGTACTGCGTTGCGCCAATGGGCTATTTTGCGCAGGCAGCTTGGAAGGCGCGTCCGTGCGTGCCGCCGGGCGCTCCAGAACCAGCGACCGAAGTCCAATCGGAGCCGAGCCCTCGCGGCCGCCTCTGTCGGTGGGCGGGAGTTGTCCCGTGGTGATGTTCTTTAGCCCGAACAGAGCCAGTTCGAAGCGGTCCTTTACGCCTACTTTTTGAAACAACCGCGAAAGGTACACCTTTACCGTGCCTTCGGAAATCTGCAGCGTGCTCGCGATCTCCTTATTCTTCATTCCTTGAGAAAGCAGGCTTACTAACTGACCTTCGCGCTGCGTCAGCGCCACTCGCTTAGCGCTGAGAAAGCTGTCCGTGAGCGCCTTTTCAAACCACAACTCGCCGGACTGTACCCTTTGAAGGCATTTCATCTGCAGGTCCGTCGGGAGCGTCTTGCGAAGGATCCCCCGCACCCCCAGGCCCATGGCCTGAAACGCAAGTTCCGTCGAAATCGCGCTCACCCAAAGGACAACTTTGGAACTCGCCATAGCGCTCTTCATCTCGCTGAGAACGGTGAATGTAATCTCCTGGGTCAGGTCCATCAGCACCAGATCCGGCGCATTTTGGTTCATCTGATCCTTCAGAGCCGCGGCGGAAACGCAAGTCGGCAGCAGATCAAAGCCCTCTACTTGGCGCAATACGGATTCAAGCCCTGTAGCAAGGATCGGCTCATCGCTATAGAGCAAAACACGCGTCATATTCTCCTTTCCTTGAATTCCGTTCCAGTGACGCCGGAACTTCAATCTGTGAATTTAAGGTTTATTACGTAATAGCTCTCATGAATTGTCGCATATTCACCTGTGATGTCAATAAAATTTGATTCAAAAAAAGGCCGACTCCCGATTAAATAGAAACATTTAAAAGACGCGGCGACTCTAACCCGGGTAGTTGTATGCTCATGAATATACTAGGTTTACTTGCCCGCTCCGAAGCAAACCCTGCCAAAGTAAATAGTCGTGAGGAAGATCTCAATTCGCCCTCGAAGTTTTTCCACTAAGCGTTGCCGGCTATCGGCTCACCCAGCCAGGGTAGTAAATGCGGGACGAAATCATAATAGCTCCGGGGCCGCAGGAGCCTCGCGCTATCAGGCCGATCAACAGAGGACCGCCACTCTCAAACCATCCGCTTCCCTCGCGCGAATACCCGCAGAGTACGCCTGACTGAACCTAGTGAGGACATGTCGCTCATAGCTACAATCACACGGCACAATAAGACTACTAATAAATTCTTCTAGAAATATTCTTACTACCGCGATTAGTTCTGAATCACGCTATTGAAACGCCATACTCAAGGCCCTAAAAGCGCTCAAGCGATGTGACTGACCAGTACCACCGGTACGAAACGTTCGAATAATCTGCAGCTTCTCAACTACAACGAGTCCCCAACTCACCTCATTAGTCTGAAGGTAGTTACTCCATCCATCCATCGGCCACTTCGCCCTTTCTACTAACTTGAGATCGGCCGATCAGGACGCCTCTGCAGAAATCAGATGGCGCGATGGCGTGCCGCGAAGATATCCGATAGAAAATAGAGAGATGCCCGCCAAGCGCCCCCGTCCGCAGCAGAAGTCATCCCCGCCGGTCCACGCGGTCGTTTCGAAACCGTCACCACCGCCATCGGCCATCGCACAGCGTTTTGGGGCCTTGGGGAGAAGCCCACTCGGTTTTGTGCTGGCGACCGTCCTGTTGCTGCTGCCCTGTTTCTGGGGCGCCTACATCCAGGCCGGCGACCTTTCCAGCCACATCTATAACTCCTGGCTGGCGCAACTCGTCCAAACCGGCAAGGTCTCCGGCCTCACGCTGGCCTCGCAGTCCACCAACATCCTGTTCGATCTCATCCTCAGCGGCCTGTTTCGCTCGCTCGGCGCAGCCACGGCGCAGCGAATCGCCGTGTCACTCGCGGTGCTGGTATTTGTTTGGGGCGCGTTCGCTCTGGCGTCGGCGGCATCCGGCAGGCGAGCCTGGGCCGTCCTCCCGTGCATCGCCATGCTCGCGTACGGTTGGGTGTTCCACATGGGCTTCTTTGACTTCTATCTCAGCCTCGGCCTCTGCTTCTGCGGTTTGGCCGCAGCCTGGGATCCCACGCCGAAACGCGTCGCGATTGCCGCGCCGTTTTTCCTATTGGCCTTCCTGGCCCACGCGTTGGCTTTTGCTTGGGGCGCCGGATTACTCGCGTACCTCATCGCAGCGAAATACGTCGGCGACGAAAGGCGCCTCCAACTTACTGCTGTGGGAGTGATCGCAATCCTGGCCGGCCGGATCGCTGTCGGCAGCCTCTGGCGCACCCGTTGGACCGCCGCTCAAATCCAACTCATCACCGGCGCCGATCAACTACAAGTTTTCGCGGCCAAGTACACGCTGTTCTTCATCGCCCTTCTGCTGCTCTGGGTCATCCTGTTCGTAAGCCTGATTCGCAGTCAAACTAAGTCCGCCCTACTCTCCGGACTCCCGCTGCAGTTGTGCATTCTGAGCGCCGCCGCGGTCTTTCTGCTGCCCGGCCGCATCGATATTCCGGGATACCGGCACGGCCTGGTCTACATCGCGGAACGCATGTCCCTCACAGTCGGCATCTGCCTGTGCGCGCTGCTGGCTTCCGCAAAAATCGGCCAGGCGCAGCGCTGGTCTATGGCAATTCTCGCAGCCGTGTTTTTTCTAATGCTCTTTCGCGACGAAAGCGCGCTCAACGCTTTCGAACAGCAGATCGGCCGCGCAGTCGCTTCCCTGCCCTATGGCCAGCGCGTGCTGCTCGGACTCGATGACGATTCGCTCACGCGCGTAAATGCCATCACCCACATGATCGATCGCGAGTGTATCGGCCGCTGCTATAGTTATGCCAATTACGAGCCTTCCACCTGGCAGTTTCGCGTTCGCGCCATCGCGCCCAATCCCTACGTCGCCAGCGAGTATCGCGATTCCATCCTGATGCAGGGCGGACAGTACCTCGTCAAACCGGCCGATCTGCCTCTTTATCAAGTAAGCATCGACAACTCCGGACGTGTCGGCCTCCTGTCCCTGGCCCCCAGACGCATCAACGGAATGAGGTTCTGCAAAGTCCTGCCGGACGCGTTGTGACGCCAACAGCCGTACAATAGCGGCGATGACTCCTCTTCTCTGGCTCGCATTGTTGATCTGCTGGGCCGCTTGGGCGTATCCGTTCTTATTTCGCGCGCCCCACGGGCAGAAACGCGAGTCCATCATCGCGCGCGGCCCTACCTTAATCGGCGGCGTCTTGGAGATGATTGCGATCGCGATCGCGTTTAACGTTCGCTTTCCGGAAGCCATTCCGCGCATCACGCTGCGTCTCATCGCGGCCGTTATCGCAGGACCGCTGTCCGTGGGCCTTGCGTGGACCGCCGTCACCCACTTGGGACGGCAGTTTCGCATCACCGCGGGCCTGTATAACGATCACGAACTCGTTACCACCGGCCCCTACGCGTTGGTTCGGCATCCCATCTACACATCTCTGCTCGGGATGCTGATCTTCACGTCGTCCCTTCTTACGCCGGTGCGCTGGGCGGCCGTCGCAATCGCAATCTTCGTTCTTGGCACCGAAATACGCGTGCACGCCGAAGATAAACTCCTCGCCTCGCGCTTCGGTGACGCCTTTCAGCGCTACCGGAAATCCGTCTCGGCGTATATCCCCGTCGTGAGATAGTGTTCTGTATGCTGAATACCCGCACAGCCGCGCCCGCTGTGCTGATCGCTGCACTATTCGGCGCGGGCGCGATTCAAATCGTCCGCGCTCAGGACGCCGCACCAGCCCTGACCGATCGATATCGCGCTACTGCCGACAAGCTGATTGCCGCCGCCCTCGCCGATCGCGAAGGGTACGACCGCCTGACATACTTGTGCTACCGCATCGGCGCGCGTCTCAGCGGGTCGGCAGCGCTCGATCGCGCCGTACAGTGGTCCGCGGAGCAAATGAAAGCGGCAGGCCTGAGCAACGTGCAGGTGATCCCCGCCAAAGTGCCCCATTGGGAGCGCGGCGCCGAATCTGCCCGGATGCTCGAGCCGCTTGAGAAACCGCTGCACATGCTGGGACTCGGGATGAGCATCGGCACGCCGCCCGGCGGTATCACCGCCGATGTTGTGGCCGTAGAAACCTTCGACGATCTGGCGAAATTGGGCCGCGATAAGATCGAGGGCAAAATTGTCGTCTATAACGAGGAATATCGCGGTTATGGTTCGACGCGTGTGTACCGCGCCACCGGCGCATCGCGGGCTGCTGCTTTCGGCGCTGTTGCGGTTCTGGTGCGCTCTGCAACGCCGCTCGCCATGCAAGTGGCGCACACAGGCGAGATGGACTATGAAGAGTCACAGCCCAAGATTCCGGCGGCTGCCGTTTCACCCGAAGATGCCATGATGATCGCGAAGCTCTACGCGCAAGGCGTCCCTGTAAAGGTACATCTCGAAATGGGCGCGCGCATGCTTCCCGACGCCGATAGCGGCGATGTCGTGGGTGAAATTCCCGGCAAGATACATCCCGAAGAGGTCGTCGTGATCGGCGGCCATTTAGATTCATGGGATGTGGGACAAGGCGCGCAGGACGATGGGGCGTCGATTATGGCCTGCCTGCAGGCGCTCGCGCTCATACACAAGCTCGGGTTACAACCGCAGCGTACGTTGCGCGTCGCATTCTGGGTCAACGAAGAGAACGGCGGCCGCGGAGGCGAGGCTTATCGCGCGTGGGTCGGCGACAAAATCAAAAATCAGGTCGCCGCGATCGAGATGGATGGCGGAGCCGAAGCCCCGCGCGGATACGGCGCTGGCGTCGATCAGCATTCGCTCGACATGCTCAACCAAATCGCGAAGTTGCTGGAAAAGGTCGAGGCCAGCGAGATTCGCCCCGGCGGCGGCGGCTCCGACATTCAGCCGCTCATCCGCGACGGCGTACCCGGACTTTCCGAGAGCACCGTGGGCACGCACTACTTCGATTGGCACCACACCGAAGCCGACACCCTGGACAAGGTGAACCCCGAAGATTTTCGCAAAAACGTCGCTTCGCTCGCCGTGATGAGCTTCGCCTTAGCGGACATGCCGGAGCGTCTGACCGGCGCCGCAGGCCGGCGCGGAGGCAGAGGACAGTAGCGGTCCATGCCGGTTTCATTCGAATTCCTTCGCGGCATCGCCGGCATCATCGGCATCGGCTGCGCCTACCTGACGGGCCGCGCATTCGTGCTGACGCGCAAAGGCCTTCAGAAGCAATCTCGATTTTTCGGCTGGGTGTTTCGCACCGTTCTTTGCATGATCGCGGTTGGCCTGCGCCATGCGCTGGACCTCTCGTCGATCATCATCTGGATATTTGCGGCGCTGGCGTTCGGCCTCGCCATATGGCAATTTTCGCGTGAAAAGAAGGAAGAGGATCTCACCCGCACTATGTTTCCCGGCGACGAAGAATAAACACCGCGATCCGGCGACGCGCGCGCGGGCTGGAGAGATAAGATCGATGGCGTCTGGGCGCGCGGCACTCCCGGCGTTCCGGTCGCGTTGATTCAGCGGGGCACAGTACCTTACCCCGAAGCACTAAACGAAAGAACGGGGGGGCCGGAAGCCGCCTCCTGCAAATTTTTCCCACAAAGGACACGGGTGAAGGCGGTTCGCGCCGGATGATCGAATCCAGACCGTCGATATTCGGAACTCACGATGGAGACGGAATGTTATGACCGATCCCCTCCCCGCACCCTACTCGTTCCAAAGCTCAGCCTGCCCATCAGGCCAACGAAGCCGATCCCCAAACACATGCCGGAAGCGACGAGTCCCCAGACATCGGAGCCGTGCAGCGCCTCTACACGTGGCTTGCCCAGATTATTCAGGAGCACCATCGCTCCCAGCAGCGTCAGCACTAAACCAGTAAACCGGCTGCTTTTCTTCATGCACTCTCCTCCGGCCCGCATCATTATGACAGGAAAGCCGAGATCTTTCACCCCAGCCTGCCATGGGGGAATATGACCGGCGAGGAAAGTCCGACAGGTGAATGCGAGCTCCCGCATCATCAAACATAAAGACGGGCAACTAAACTTGAACTTCAGGCAAGTCTGTTCCAAACTTTTGTGTGGCGAAAAGGGCCCTTTTTGGGACGGTACGGGAGATCATGAATTACCCTCATCGGCTATAGTTGTCCATGCCCAACAATACATGTGAACACTGCGGCGGTTCACAACTCATCAGCGGTCTCACTGTTTCTGCTTCTGGTGGTGGTGGTGACGTACGTCCCGGCCTCCTCTGTAAAGAGAAAGAGAAAGGCTTTTTCAAACGATCCGAAAGGGAGAAAAGGGAAACCCTTTTTGCTGACCTGTGCACCTCTTGCGGGACTGTAAAACGGTTATACGTGAAAGACCCGAAACGTGATTGGGTCGTATAGATTTCACGGTTTCAACCGGGAGTGTCCCCGGGCCCAATGGGCGCAAAGGACCCTTTTTGCGACAGAGCGCTATGCAGCATCGACCGACAGTTACATGACAAATGGTGTGCAATGAAGGAATGAATTTAGATGATACGGCGGCGGCCTATGGCCTCTTTCAAGTTGTTTTCGCGGATATCGCCGACCACATTGCCGTGGCTGCATTCCGGCTGCGGGAACTAAAGGAACCGGAGCTACATTCGAAACAGTTTTTGGGCAGGAATTTTCGAAAACCTTTAAGCAGTTCCGCAAGGAACTGAAGCAATTTGATGGGCATTCAACGGTCGGCGATTACCTTCGGGACGTTCGCGAAGCGTGCCAGACCATCTCCAAGCTAGCGGTGTGGCGCAACGCCCGCATTCACGCCCGCGTGCGGATGACAGGCACGGGATACGCTCTCTATGACTGGCGGACCCGGAAGCGCCTCGAAATCAGCCGCGACCAAATTGAGAAAAATATCCACCTTGGCATTAAGGCCATCGTCGCGCTTGAGGCGAACGTTCAACATCTCGCTCACCAGTTAAATTTCGATACGGAGTTTGAAAAGCTGTTCAGCACATTGCCCGAGGTTAAGGGGGAGTGAAAACTACCGTTTGTAAGACGAGCCGGTTTAAAGGTAGCGCCAGCGTTTCGCGGCTGTCCCACCAGTGATTTCTACCGAAGCATTACGCAAAGAAATAACTCCCCCAACTCCCCCCTTCAAAACGCTTGCTCACGTGCACCGTTTTCATATTCGACTTCAATATCTGCGCCGTCTCTAGGGTAAGTCTCTAAATCGTTATCCACACAATCATGCCAATCTTCGTTAATAGCCAGCCTCATTTTAGGCAGGAAACGAAGCGCCTTTCGCGCGAAGCTGCCGAGCAATGGAAGGGCAGAAAACTAGCGCGTCACAATGGACCCCTTTCCGAGACGGCCCGCCGTTCAGAAAATCGGCTTCACAACCATCCGGCCGTATGCGATGAACGCCATGAGGAGACCCAGCACGCTGCTGAAGATAATGGGCGTGATCTCGCCGTACTTGGCGTGCACCCAGACGAATACGAGGCTCTCGATCGTCAGGACCGTGGCGGCCGCCACCGTGAGCGCCGGCTGCCACTGGAAGGCGGCAGGGACGATCAGCCCGACCGTGCAGACGAGTTCGAGCATACCGAGGATCATCCAGGCTTTCCGCGGCGACGCACCAAAGGACGGGGCCTGCTCGCTTATCTTGAACATGAAGATCTTCATGACGCCAGACGCTCCGTACAGGAGCGCAGCGAGGGCCTGCAGGACCCACAACAGGATGTTCATCGTGCGCCTCCTCCCGGTTACGCGTTACGCGTGCACGGCGGTTTCCCCCCGCGCGACCCGCGTTCTGAGCGCAGATCTATTGACCACGGATACCTTATGACAATTCGCCTTAGTGTTGCACATGAGCGCTTTTCGAGATACGCCTGACACACGAGAGTAATATATTGGTGCGGTAGCGATATGGAATTTACAACAGACTGGTTCGCGCGCCCGATCCTGCATGTCAAGGACGTCGAGGCCTCTCTTCGCTTTTACTGCAGCCAGCTCGGTTTCACCAGCCCTTGGCGCTACGACGAAGACGGCCGGGCGCGTGTCGCACAGGTCGACCGGCAAGGCTGCGCGCTCATCTTAGCCAGCACATGGCCAGAGAAGATTGACAAGGGGACGATATTCATATCCCTGAACGTAGAGCCGCATTCCCGCGAGGCTGCGGTCGCCGCATTGGACGCGTTGCGCGCGGAACTGGAGACTAATGGCGTGCCGGTCAAGGACGGTTCGTGGGGCTACCGGCTTTTAATCGTG
>DATAUH010000190.1:0-13798 GCA_036268375.1 Bryobacteraceae bacterium
GACGCGCGCCAATCCCAAGGATCCGGCGGAACGTTCGGCCCCTTCTGCACGTCGTGTCCTGTTAGAGCAATCGACGGCAACACGCCCTCGCCAGAATGCGACTTGGCGACACTTGCATAACAAACTGTAGCTTGCGTGAATACTAAGAGAACCGCGGCAAATTGGATTTTTTTTTCACTAAATCTCTGCATGTTTTCAAAGCTCCTTCTATCGCAAAATTTTTCTCTGAAACTCTCAGGTGTGACTAAGGCGTGGCGCGCGTCTGCATCGAATGACACAAATCACCCGCATCGTCCCTAGAGGAAAGTGTATATCAACCAGTACCTCTCCTGAAGCCCTTAGTACTTTTAGGGCAAGTTCAAGAGTTAGCGCCCGTCTACCCGCGGCGACTGGGAAGAGTATACCTACTTAGTTCGAACAGAAACCGGGACCAAAGTTGGGTCCCCGGATTTGTTCCGAGGATTGGTAGGAGAGGTCGACTTCCGGTAAGCATCAAGACGCATATCGACCGTAACTTCATCTAGCATCTCGAAAGTGACGGTCTTGCTCTCCATCGCGAACGCGGTCAGTAGCGCGTTATCGCACATGGCATTGATCAGACGAGGAATACCGTCCGTTCGGCTATGAATTGCGGCGATAATTTCGGGCGAAAGAATTTGTTGTTCCAGAATACCGGCGCGCTTAATTCGCGAGTTAATGTAATCCGCCGTTTCATCCGAATCAAACCCTTGAAGTTCGCACCGTAAAGAAATACGTTGCTTCAACTGACGGTATTCCGACTGCTCCAACTTTGCGTCCAGCTCCTGCTGCCCCGCGATCACAATCTGTAGTAGCTTGCCCTTTCGGGTCTCCAGATTGCCCAGCAGCCGGATCTCCTCCAGCACGTCCCAATCCAGATTATGGGCTTCGTCAACGATCAAGACCGTTGTGCGCCCCTCGGCCGCACGCTCCGTCAGCATGTCGTTCAAGGCCACCAATGTTTCGGTCTTCGAATGCGGATCCCCTCTTAGGCCAAAATCGTAAGAGATCATCTCGAAGAACTGCTGAACGGTAAGCCGCGAATTGAAAAGCGATGCGAATGCAATCTGCTGCTTGTACATGAACTCGCGCAGGCATTCCAGCATCGTCGTCTTCCCCGTGCCCACTTCGCCGGTGATGACGATGAAACCCTTACGGCTTTGAACGCCGTAGATGAGATTGGCTAACGCCTCTTCATGCTGCCGGCTTCGAAACAGAAACGAAGGATCCGGACTCATGTTGAACGGATTCTGCGTGAAGCCGAAAAAGGCGTTATACATCGCTAAGCTTCTGTGACCGGCGCTGGCGCTGGAGCTGTTTTTTCGGAAGCCGGCGGAGTCGCAGGATTCGAGGAACCGCCCGAGGGCTTTCCGCTGCTCTTTTCGCCCGGCAGCTTTTCTGGTTTTGCCGCTGCCTTCACGGGACTGATGAGAATATGCGCATTACGCCCTTCCAGGCGCGGCGAGCTTTCCACGGAACCGTAGGTGGTAAGATCGCCGGCGAAACGCATCAGCAGCTTCTTACCGAGATCCGCGTGGGCTATCTCGCGGCCGCGAAACTGTACCACTGCTTTCACGCGATTGCCTTCCTGTAGAAACCGGATCGCGTGGTTCTTCTTGAAATCGTAATCGTGGTCGTCCGTGTTGGGGCGGAACTTCAGTTCCTTCACCTGCACCACGTGCTGCTTCTTCTTAGCATCGTGCTGCTTTTTCTTTTGCTCGTATTGGTAATGGCCAAAATCCACTGCTTTCGCCACTGGCGGCACAGCGGTAGGCGCGATCACCACCAAGTCGAGGCCCAGCTCCTGCGCGCGGCGCAAAGCTTGGGCGGTAGGCATGATCTCGTTCGTGCCGTCCGGAAAGACGGCGCGAACTTCCCGTGCGCGTATCGATTCGTTTACGTTTTCTCTGCGATTCTGCCTGCGAGGAGGAAAGTTTCTGCCTGGATACATGTTATGCGTTGTTTTTACGTTTGGGGGTACTGCGAGTGACGGGCCGATCCGGGTCTGATTTTCTCGTCGGAAGTCGGATTGGGAAAAAGCAGGAACAAGCTGAATAATCGTCTGATTCTAGTGTATACCACATTTTTGGCAGTTTAGACCGCCAATCTTTTCTTTCTGTGACAGGCATTGCCTTTCCGGATAAGATTATGAGGTTCCATGGTTCGCTGTCCCGCATGCGCGCACGAATCGGCGGCCGGCGCTCGTTACTGTCCGCAGTGCGCCGCTCCGCTTGACGCCACGTCGGCGGAGACGGCGCTCATGATACCCGCCACAGCGGCCACCGGCTCGCCAGGCGAGCGATTTGCGGCCAGTTCGCCCTCGCTCACAAGCTCCAGCAGCGTCGATGAGGGCCGCTTTCTTCCGGGCGTGGTAGTAGCCGGCCGCTACCGCATCGCCGGACTGCTCGGCCGCGGCGGAATGGGTGAGGTCTATCGCGCGACCGATCTCACCCTCGGCCAAGCCGTAGCGCTCAAATTTCTACCCGAAGCCGCCTCACGCGACGACCGCGCCCTCGCTCGCTTTTACAATGAAGTCCGCATGGCCCGCCAGGTTACGCACCCGAATGTTTGTCGCGTCTATGACATCGGCGAGATCGAGGGACTCCATTACATCTCAATGGAATTCGTCGACGGCGAAGACCTGGCGTGTCTCCTCCGCCGCATCGGCCGCCTGCCCTCCGACAAAGCTATCGAGATGGCGCGCAAAATCTGCGCCGGCCTCGGCGCTGCCCACGAAAAAGGCGTCTTGCACCGCGACCTCAAACCCGCCAACGTCATGATCGATGGCCGCGGCAACCCGGTCCTGATGGATTTCGGACTCGCCGGCCTCACTGCGCAACTGCAGGGCGACGTACGCAGCGGCACCCCGGCCTACATGTCGCCCGAGCAGCTTGCCGGTACCGAAGTCACGCTCAAAAGCGACATCTACTCGCTCGGGCTGGTTCTCTATGAGCTCCTCACCGGCAAGCGCGCTTTCGAGGCTGCGTCCCTCATGGAGCTCATGCAGATGCAGGAGCGCGCCGAACCCACCAGTATTTCGAGTGTGGTCCGCGATCTCGACCCCGGCATTGAGCGCATCATCATGCGCTGTCTGGATCACACTCCCTCGCAGCGCCCCGCCAGTGCGCTCGCCGTCGCAGCAGGTCTCGGTGGAGATGCGCTCGCGGCCGCGCTCGCAGCCGGTGAAACCCCATCGCCCGAACTCGTCGCAGCCGCCGGTGAAAGTGAAGCGCTCAAGCCCTCCATTGCGATTGCATGGCTTGCCGCCGCCCTGGCCGCGATCGCGAT
This sequence comes from Bryobacteraceae bacterium, assembly GCA_036268375.1. Taxonomy (GTDB): domain Bacteria; phylum Acidobacteriota; class Terriglobia; order Bryobacterales; family Bryobacteraceae; genus PALSA-243. Next base: position 3,307 of record DATAUH010000190.1, read on the forward strand.
CGCCGGTTTTCTGCAAGCGAATTGGAGCCTTCCTACTAAGCTTCCTCTGGATGTCTCTCCGGAGGCCCTTTCACGCGATTCGCGCAATCTTCTCAAGAGCTTCGGCTACACGGCCAAGCCCGTCGACACCGCGCACGGCCTCTCCTACGCCGACGGCTACCTCGCCTACCTGCACACGCATCCGGCCGCCGCACGCGCCCGCTGGCAAAATCCCTCCGCCGGTCTGCCGCCGCTGCTCTATTTCTGGTATCGCGAAAGCCCGAACTATCTCGTCCCGCAACGCAGCTTCGCTACTGCCGATTCTGAAGACAATCCTCCGCAGGAAATCTCAGGCATGGTTTGGATGCGCACCGATCTGGACGGCAAACTCCTGCTGCTCGAGGTCGTCCCGCCGCAGCAGGAGCCACCCACGCAAAATGCGCCGCACTTCAACTGGGCCTCGCTCTTCGCCGCGGCGGGTCTGGACTTGACGCGCTTCGATAACGCGCCCGCCACCTGGACTCCCCTCGCTAATTGGGACGAGCGCGCCGCCTGGACCGGCAAAGACGCCACCACCGGCGTTCCGGTGCGCATCGAAGCCGCCGCATGGCGAGGCCGCCCGGTGGGCTTCCGCATTATCGGCCCATGGACTACGCCTGAGCGCATGGAGGCCCGCAGCAGCCAACAAGTCCTCGTCATTTTCACCATTTACGTGCTCCTCGCCGCGGCCATCATCATCTCCTGGCGCAACTTTGGCAGCGGTCACGGCGATCGCCGCGGCGCCAAGAAGCTTTTTGCCATTTACTTCTTTTGCATGCTGGCCGCGCGTCTGATCATCGCCCACCACGCGCCTGTTTTCGATGAAACCGATCTGATTTGGAAGGCGATCAGCATCTCCGCCCTGAACGCCGCCGCATTGTGGGTCTTCTACATCGCGCTCGAGCCTTGGGTACGCCGCCGCTGGCCGGAAACCATCATTTCCTGGAGCCGCTTCACCACGAAAGGCATCCGCGATCCTCGTGTCGGCCGCGACATACTCTACGGCGCCGCGATGGGCGGAATCTTCGCCATTCTGAAACTCGTGCAGATTCACCTGCACGGGGTCGCTGCGCCGCCCTCCATGCCCGATCTCACCGGCCTTGGCGGCCTGCGCCCGCTCATTTCCACTGCGCTTCAAGACATCGACAGCGCAATGTTCGATCCCATGATCACGCTCTTCCTGCTCTTTCTCATGCGCGTCTTACTCCGCAAACAGTGGATCGCCGCCTTCGCCGCGGTCGCCATACTTACTGCCATGGGTTCGGCTTCGCTTGCTTTTCCCGCCATCGATATCCCCGCATCTTTCATTCTTCAAGCGCTTGAAGTGCTCATCCTCCTGCGCTTCGGCGTCCCCGCTGTGATTACTGCAGGCGTCGTGGCCGGGTATCTTTTGGACATCCCCATCACCACGGATTTCTCATCCTGGTATGCAGCCATCGGCTTATTTCCCATCGCCGTTTCCATGCTCATCGCATTCTACGGATTCCGCATTGCGCTCGCCGGCAAACCCCTGTGGCGCGAAGATCTCGCTTAGCGACCCGGTCTAGCGCCGTCTCGTCACCCAAATCGTCGAGCCCGAGTACCTTCCCGCACAAATACCGCAGCCTTTTACAAGTCTTTTACAAGTCAGAGATCTCCTTCAACGACGGCCTTGATATTTTCGGGCAAAGGACATTCGACGTCATATGACCCGACGACTTACTCACACGTTCCTGCGCTCCTCCGCGCTGTTAGGCGCGCTCGCCGGCAGTCTCGCCGCTCAGAATACATATCTGGTTCATAATCTGGTGGCCGATCAGGCAGGCGTGGCCGACCACACCGATCCGAACCTCATCAATCCCTGGGGCAACGCTTTCAGCGCCACCAGCCCCTTCTGGATTGGCGACGAAGGCACCGGCCTCTCGACGCTCTACGACGGCACTGGCACGCCCAATGCCGCCATAGTCGTCTCCATTCCCGCCGCCGGCGGAGCAACCACGCCCGGCAAAGTCACCGGCGTCTTTCAGAACAGCGTCACCACAGCATTTCCAATCGCTGCCGGGAAGCAGTCGCAGTTCGGATTTTGTTCGCTCGATGGCGTCATCAGCGGCTGGAACAGCACCGTAAACGCCAAGCAGGCGCTCGTCCTGCTCGATAATTCCGCTGCCCACGCGGTCTATACCGGATGCGCCGCAGCCACTCCCACCGGCGGCACGCCGCAACTCTACGCGGCCAATTTCTCCAGCGGCAAAGTCGAAGTCTACGACCAAACGATGAAGCCACTCACCGCCATCACGTTCGCCAATCCCGCCATCCCCGCTGGCTACGCCGCTTACAACGTCACCATCATCAATGGCAGCGTCTACGTAACCTACGCCTTGCAAAACGCCGCCAAGACGGACATCACGCCCGGCGTCGGCAATGGCTATCTCGCTACCTACGACCTTACCGGAAAGCTCACTGCGCCCACCATCTCCGGTGGCACGCTCAACGCGCCCTGGGGCGTTGCCGTCGCTCCCGCCAACTTCGGAGCCTTTTCGAACGCCCTGCTGGTCGCCAACTTCGGCGATGGCCACATCAACGCCTTCAACGCAACCACTGGCGCCGCCATGGGTACGCTCAACAACCTCACCGGCAGCCCCATCTCCATCGACGGCCTCTGGTGGATCGGCTTCGGCAATAATGGCAGCCATGTCGACCCGAACACGCTCTACTTCACCTCCGGCCCCGGCGATGAAAAGCACGGTTTGCTCGGCAGCATCCAATCCGGGCCTAACTTTACGGCCGCCAGCCTCATGAACGGCGCCAGCTTCACCACCGGCATCGCTCCCAACACCTGGGTCAGCATCATCAAAGGCGGCGAACTCGCCACCACGACGCGCGGCTGGGCCACCACGGACTTCACCGGCAACACCATGCCCACGATCCTCGGCGGCGTCAGCGTCGACGTGAATGGCACGGCCGTGCCCGTCAGCTATGTCAGCCCCACGCAGATCAACTTCCTCATGCCGGCCAACATTCAGTCCGGTAACGTCACCATTAATTCGTCCAACAACGGACTCAACAGCGCCTCCGTCACCGCCGCCGTCTCGCCCACCGCGCCCGCATTCTTCACTCTCGGCGCAGCGGACGCTACCACCGGCAATATCTACATCGCCGCAGAACACGCCAACGGCTCCATCGCGGGCCCGTCAGGCCTGATCACCGGCGTCACCACCACGCCCTTCACCCCTGGCGAAACCATGGTGCTCTACGGAACTGGCTTCGGCGCCACCACGACATTGCCGCCTAACGGTCAACTGCTCACTGCGGCCATTCCACTCTCCGCCGCTGCCACCGCAACCGCGGCAGGCATTCCCGCAACCGTGAGTTCGGCCTGGTTAGTCGGCCCGGGTCTCTACCAGTTCAATATCGTGCTGCCGGCAGGCGTCACCGCCGCCTTCACCGGAGCGAGCGGGCCGGTACCCGTTGTCGTTACCGTCGGCGGCGTCCAATCGCAGGCCAAAGCGGTTGTGGCTGTACTCAACGGCCAGTAGTTTCCCACCTGACGAGGGCAGGCGTCGAGCCTCCTCACGCGGATTAAGTTCTCCTCTCCGCATGAGGCCCTGGCTCTTCCCTGCCCTCGTGTTTTTTCCCGCTCGTCCTTAAGTCCAGCTAGCTCTTTTGACTTACCCGCGACGCGCGATTCTGTGCGGCATAATAAATCTACGAAAGCAGCCCTCATCGCCGGCCTTGCCCTCGCGTGCCACCTGCCTTCGCGCGCGCAAACTTCAACCCCACGCTTCGAAGTCGCCTCCATCAAGCTCTGCGAGAACAACGATCCCGCCGCCGAACCAGGCGGCAGCAAGGGTGGCCGCGGCGGCGCCGCCCACGTGTCTCCCGAGAGCTTCTACTTCGGCTGCCGCACCCTCGAAACTCTCATTCAGTTCGCCTACCTCGGATTTCCCTCAGGCCAACCATGGGTCCCCGACCCCACGGGCTTCCCCTCGCCGCCCATCCCCATGCGTCAACTCCTCGAGCCGCTCAAAGGCGTGCCGGCCTGGGTCTCATCCGCCAAGTACACCATAGTCGCCAAATCGTCCACGCCTCAAACCGAGGCCATGATGCGCGGCCCCATGATGCAGGCCCTTCTTGAAGACCGCTTCCATCTGCGCGTTCATCGTGAAACCCGCCAGGCGCCCGTCTATCTCCTTACCGTCGCCAAAAGTGGCGCCAAACTCAAGCCCGCCGCGCCAGGCAGTTGCATTCCCTTCGACCCCGATCACAAAAAGCCGTTCGTTCCCGGTCAGCCGCCCTCATGCGGATGGTTCCGCGTCTCGCCGCAACACGAGAGCGAAGACACTTACGGCCAGACCATGGAAGGCCTCTCCCGGCAGTTCTCCGGTCAATTCGACCGCGACGTCATCGACCGCACCGGCATCTCCGGCAGATTCGACATCCACCTCGACATTCCTAACGGCCCCGCCACTCCACCCGACGACGAACTTTTCTCCACCATCGCCGCCGCCCTGGAAAAGGTCGGACTTCAACTCAAAGCCGGCAGCGCCCCCGCCGTATTCCTCGTCGTTGACCACGTCGAACGCCCCTCCGAAAACTGATATCGAGGGACACGCGCCATCCCTGTCACATCACGTGCGGCGGGTTAAGTTATCCTCTCCGCATGAGGCCTTGGCTCTTCCCCGCCCTCGCGTTTTTTTCTGCGCTGGCTGGCGCGCAGCCTTCCACGTCCCGTCCGCGCGCCGCCGATCTTGGTATACCCGCCGGAACCCTGCCGCGCGGTCCACTCGACTCCATCACCGATGTCGCCGGCGTCCGCGTGGGACACGCCACTGTCAATCAAGGCGACAACACGCGCACCGGCGTCACCATCATCCTTCCGCACACCGGCAATCTCTTCCGCGAAAAAGTCCCGGGCGCGGTCTTCGTCGGCAACGCTTTCGGCAAGCTTGCCGGCTCCACCCAAGTCGAGGAGCTCGGTGAGATCGAAACTCCCATCGCGCTCACCGCCACTCTCAACGTCCCGCGCGTCGCCGATGCGCTTCTCGATTACATGCTCTCCCTGCCCGGCAATGAGCGCGTCCAATCCATCAACCCGCTCGTCGGCGAAACCAACGATGGGTACCTCAACGACATCCGCGCCCGCCGCGTTGGCAAAGGGCAAGTCTACGACGCCATCGAAGCCGCTCTCCACGCGCCGCCGAACGCTCCCGTTGAAGAAGGAGCCGTCGGAGCCGGCATGGGCACCGTCGCCTTCGGTTTCAAAGGCGGCATTGGCACGGCGTCGCGAAAAGCCGGGGCTTACACCATTGGCGCGCTGGTTCAGTCGAATTTCGGCGGCACACTTACCATCGCCGGGGCCCCCGTCGGCCGCGAGTTGCGCGCCAACGGCCCCAACTCCGGCAACGGCTCCTGCATGATGGTCATCGCCACGGATGCGCCCGTCGACGCCCGTGAACTCCGCCGCATGGCCGCCCGCACCATCTTCGGCCTGGCCCGCACCGGCTCCTCCGGCTCCAACGGCAGTGGCGATTACGGTATCGCCTTCAGCACCCAACGCGCGCCTGCCAAACTCCTCACCAACGACGAACTTTCCCCGCTCTTCCTCGCCGTCATTGAAGCCACTGAGGAGGCTATCTATAATTCGCTGCTGCGCGCCACCACCGTAACGGGCAACGGCCACACGGTCCAGGCGCTGCCCATCGATCGCACGGTCGAAATTTTGAAGAAATACGGCGCCGTCAAATAGCCGCTCACGTCCGCCGCAGCGTAATGCCCACGTACGCCAGCGTAAGCCCGATGATCATCACCACCGCCACCCACGAAATCCAGTTGAACCACTGCGGGTTCACCCATTCGCCCATCAGGTCGTGCTTGTTCACCAGCAGCAGCATGAACACCAACACCAGCGAAAGCAGCACTGCGTTCAGTACCTGCGAAAACAGCATGATCTTGATCAGCGGAAAGTGCGGCAGCAGCACCAGTCCGCCGCCCAGCACAATCAGGCCGCCATATAACAGATAAAAAATCGGCGCCTCGCGGAACCGCCGGTTCACGCCCGCTTCCAGTCCCATGCCTTCGCACACCGAATATGCCGTCGATAACGGCAAAATCGACGCCGCGAAGAACGATGCGTTGAATAACCCGGCGCTAAACAGCAGCGAGGCGTACTGTCCGAACGGCTTCAGCGCCTGCGCTGCGTCCTCCGCCGAGTTGATCTCGTGCGGATGCACGCTCCAGATCGCACCCGCGCAAGCCACGATGATGAAGAACGCGACCACGTCCGTCAGAATGCAGCCGAAGATCACCTCGATGCGCGACGCGGCGTACTCCTTCACCGCGATGCCCTTCTCCACAATCGCCGCCTGCAGATAAAACTGCATCCACGGCGCGATCGTCGTGCCGATCATGCCCAGCAGCATGTAAATGTACTCGTCATCCAGCATCAGCTTGGGCTTGACGCTGTAAATGATCGCTTCTTTCCAATCCGGCTTCACCAGAAATCCCGAAATGAAGTAACTGATGTACAGCACGCACGCGAAAAGGAAGATCTTCTCAACCTTTTGGTAATCGCCCTTCACCACCAGGAACCACACCACTGCCGCGCATATCGGCACCGATATGTACCGGCTTACGTGAAAGACCTCCGTCGACGCCGCAATGCCCGCAAACTCTGACATCACGTTCGTCAGGTTCACCACTAGCAGCAGCGCCATCATCAAAAAAGTCATGCGCAGCCCGAACTCTTCGCGAATCAGGTCCGACAGGCCTTTGCCCGTCACCGCGCCCATTCGCGAGCACATCTCCTGCGTGATAATCAGCAGCAGCGTGATCGGGATCAGCGTCCACAGCGGCAGATAGCCGAATTCCGCGCCCGCATTGGAATATATGATGATGCCGCCGGCGTCGTTATCGACAACGGCGGTGATAAATCCCGGCCCGAGTACGGCCAGAAACATAGCCAGCTGGTAGCGGTAGCGCGACAGGATTTTGGGCATCGCTCACTTGTCCCTCAACGCCGAGATCACATCGTCGGCTGTGATCGTGCCCACGAGTTTCCCTTCTTCATCTATAACCGGTAGCGTCAGCAGGTTGTACTTGTCGAACGTCTCCGTTACGCGGTCTTCCCGTTCATCCACCGCCACCTGAATCAACGTTTCCGAAGCCAGGTCCTTCAACCGCGCCTCGCCTGCCGCAAGGAAAAGCCGCGCCAGCGGCACCGACGCCGCCAGCTTCCCGTCCGCGTCCACCAGAAATAGCGTGTTCAGGTTTTCCAGCAGGTCCTCATTGCCGCGCAACGCCGAAAGCGCGTCCATCACCGACGCGTTTTCGTGCAGTGAAATGTATTCCGTGTTCATCATGCCGCCCGCGGTGTTGTCTGCAAACTCCAACAGCTCGCGGACGTCCGTCATGTCCGCGGAATCCATCTCGTCGAGAATTTCCTCGGCCGTTTCGTCTTCGAGCTCCGACAGCGCGCCCGCCGCTTCGTCCGGCGACATCTCTTCCACAATGTCCGCCGCCTTCTCCGGCTCCAGCGCCTCTAGAATGCTCGCCTGCATTTTCGGATCGACCTCCGACAACGCGTCCGCCGCCGCTTCGCTGTCGATCGTCTCGAAGATCGCCTCGCGTTCCGCCGGACCCAAATCCTCCACAATGTCCGCCAGATCCGCCGGGTGCATGTTCTCCAACCCGGAGTACGAAATGTTCAGCCTCAGCCGCCGCTGCGGATCGGGCTCCACCACATTACAGAATTGCCAGCGGATCGAACTCGGTGGAATCGGCGATTGCAGCTTGCGAATCCAGCGCGCCGGCGCCACACCCTGAAACAGCCGCCGTATAATGCTGCGCAGACCCACATCGACCTCGATCACGTTGATCGAATCGCGTGCCTCTGCGCGCTCAATCTCCATCGTGAGGTCGTTCACCCGGACAACCTTGCGCCCGGTCACATCGATAATCTGCTGGTCGAACAGGTCTCGCCCGATCCGCAGCATGTACTCATCGTCGTGATACGGCACCAACTGTTCGTCGCTGAGGGAAATTCCGTAGCCGAGCGCCACGGAGCGGACTTGATCGTAGCGGACCGTCAGCCAAGTTTCGCCGCCGCCCACCAAAAGGCGATCAATTCTCGATGGATGTACAAGCGGAACCAGGGCCGCGTCTTTGACGCGCCCGATGCGCCGGCCTTTGATATCGAAGACCGGCATGCCCAGCAGTTCGGTAAAGTACAGGAGTTGGTCCGCCATCCAAACGTCCTTGCGCTCGACAGAGGGTGAGCGCGGGGTCCGGACGGCTTCCGAAATGGGGTGCTACATATGCGCTCTACACGGCGGTCTGACGCTAGTTCCAATATGGCGCATGCAAGGTCACAGTCGCAAGAAAAAAAGTTGATCCAACGGGAGATAGCGCCCTATCTACCGTATGGTTAAAATGATCCAACAATGTATCAGAAGCTTTTGTCCCTCCTGCTGCTCGCCTGTCCTCTTGCCGCGCAAGTGAAACTCGACGAGCCCGCCTACGCGCGCATCAAATCCGAAGAGGCCGAACATTCGCAGGTCATGCATACCCTGCACGTGCTTACCGACCGCTACGGTCCCCGCCTGACCGGCTCTCCCAATTTCGAAGCCGCCGCCAACTGGGTCGTCAAACAGATGACCGAGTGGGGCTTCAAAAATGCCCACCTCGAGCCCTGGGACTTCGGCCATCCCGGCTGGCTCAACAAACGCGCCGAAGGCTACATGGTCACGCCCATCCACGGCGACCTCACCTTCCGCGTCCTAAGCTGGACGCCCTCCACCAAAGGCACTGTTTCGGCCTCCTCCGTTGAAGTTGAAATCCCCCACGGCCCCGCCGCTCCCGTTTCTGAAGAGGCCGCCGCCGGGCGTGGCGCGGCGCCCGCCGGTCCGCGCTATCTCCAGCCCACGCGCGCCGAATTCGACGCCGGCATCGCGCCTCTACGCGCCAAAGTTAAAGGCAAAATCGTCCTCGTCGGTAAAGCCGCCGTCGTGCCCGTCAACTTCAATCCGCCCGCTCTACGCCGCGGCGAAGGCAACGCCTTCGGCGGCCGTGGAGGACGCGGAGGCCGCGGTACGCCTCCCGCCCCCGACCCCAGCCGCATGACCGGCGCCCAAGTAACAGAGGCCTTCGATCAGTTCCTCGTCTCCGCGGGCGCTCTGGTCCGCATCAACGACGCCGGCATGGACCATGGCCTCATCCGCGCCTTCCAGAACCGCACGTACGACGTCTCGAAAGCCGTCCCCACCGTCGTCATGCGCAATGACGACTATGGCCGCATCGAGCGTCTCCTCGGCGACAACGAAGACGTGAAACTCGAATTCAATATCGCCAACGAGACTTACCCCAAAGGCGTCACCAGCTACGACGTGGTCGGGGAGATCCCCGGAACCGACAAAGCCGACGAAATCGTGATGTTAGGCGGTCACCTTGATTCCTGGCACTCGGCCACGGGCGCCACGGACAATGCCATCGGGTCCACCATGATGCTCGAAGCCGCCCGCCTGATCCAGGCCCTCGGCCTCAAGCCGCGCCGCACCATCCGGGTCGGCCTATGGTCGGGTGAAGAAGAAGGACTCCTCGGCTCCGCCGCCTATGTGAAGGCCCACTTCGGAACGTTCGAATCGCCTAAGCCGGAGTACGCCAAGCTCGATTGCTACTTCAATATCGATTCCGGCACCGGCCGCGTCCGCGGCGCCAGCGTCTTCGGTCCGTCCGAAGGCGCGAGCCTCATCACCGCCGCGCTCGAGCCCTTCAAAGAGTGGTCGGGCGGCGCAGCCACTGCCACCAATAGCCGCGCCACCGGCGGCACCGACAGCACCAATTTCAATGCCGCCGGACTCCCAGGCATCGGCCTCCAGCAGGACCCGATCGAATACCAAAGCTTCACCTGGCACACGCAGCTCGATACCTACGAGCGCATCGTCCCCGAAGACGTGAAGCAGGCCGCGACCGAAATCGCCTCCATGCTTTGGACAGTCGCGAATCTCGATCAAATGCTCCCACGCTTCGCGAAGGACCAGATGCCCGCACCCGCAAACACCACGCGTTAGCCGCCCGCAGACCGTAATCTTTGCCCGGGCGCTGTCAACAAACGCTCGGGCAAGAGGCGCGCTTCCCTGAAGTCAAAGCTTGCTGGCCCATCACGTGCGTCGCCCCGCAACACACGTTTGCGCAAGTCCCATGCACTCCCTGCAGTCGTAGCTTTCGACGCCGATGCCATGCGTCGGCTCGTATAAGCACGCTCGCGGAAATCCCACGCAGTCCCTGAAGGTCACAGCTTTTTGGTACCCATGCCGTGCGTCGCCCCGTATCACCACGCCCGCGCAAGTTCCACGCAGTCATAGCTTTCGACGTCCATGCCGTGCGTCGGGCCGTAACACATACCCACGCGATCCCCACGCAAGCCCCGCAGTCATAGCTTTCGACGTCCATGCCGTGCGTCGCCCCGTATCACCACGCCCGCGCAAGTTCCACGCACTCC
>DATAUH010000191.1:0-4387 GCA_036268375.1 Bryobacteraceae bacterium
ACTTGCCCATGCCTCAATCAGCGTTCCGTCCGTCCACGATGAAATGCTCGTCACTCATCAGCCCTTCCACGTTCTGCTTCACCGTCGCGTAAAACTGCTGGGTCACATCCTGATTCAACAGCCGGTCCCGGTTCTTACGGACACGGCGTGATTCCACACCTGCTCGTCAATCTCCAGGCCCACGAACCAGCGGAACAAGAGGTTGTAGTCGAGTTGCTCCAGCAGGAGCCGTTCACTGCGCACCGAGTAGAAGATCTGCAACAACAGCCCGCGGAACAGCCGCTCCAGCGGGATGGAAGGGCGGCCCACTTTGGCATACAGCCCGTCAAAGTCTTTCGATATTTCCGCCAGCACCGCATCCGCCAAGTTTGCGAATGGCGCGCAAGGGGTGTGCCGTCGAAATCCGCTCCTTAAGCGACACGTAGCTGAACATTCCGCCTGCAGTTGATCGTCATTGAACCGCATGTGATTAGGACGATCGAAACATTTCAGACGGATCGTGTTTGCGAGAGTTTTCCAAGAAGCTCTAGACTAGATCCTCCACCCGAATTACAGTTATCGATCGTCGGACGCCAGCCGCTACGCTCGCCTCTCGTTCTTTAAGTCTTCGCGCGGAGTCATGGCATCAAGATTTACGAGTTGCGTCGGCATTCGCTCCACCTTGAGGAAGACCTGGCATACGCCACCTCTGCCTGATGAGTCAAACATATTTAAACCCAAATTTGCGTGCGACTTCGTTGTGCGTCAGCGGCCATCAAGAAACTCCTTGACAGACATTTTAGTTTATTCTAAATTATCAATTTGACGGCCACTACACTGGACGTTTTCGCAGCGACGGCCTCTCCGCGGCGGCGCGAAATTTTGCGCTTGGTCTGGAGCGAGGAGCGCACGGCCGGCGAGATCCACCGGCAGATGCCGGATGTCACGTTCGGCGCCGTTTCTCTGCAGTTGAAGGCACTGCAGAAAGCCGGCTTGGTCGAAGCTCGAACCGAGAAACGTTTCCACTACTATCGCGCGCGCCGTGAAGCTCTGGGACCGATTGCGGAGATGCTTGAGAGCATGTGGAGCGACGCGCTGTGGCGCTTAAAGCTGGAAGCCGAGTTGGAGGAGTCGCGCCGTGGTCCGCGGCCCAAGGCCCCGCGGGCGCGCGCAGATCAAATCTAGAAGGGGAAAAGGAATGACGCTTACACACACTCTCGAACGCACCATTACGATCGAAGCCTCGCCCGAAACCGTTTTCCGCTACTTCACCGACAGCGCGCGCTGGGCCTCGTGGTGGGGCGCCGGATCGTCGATCGACGCTTTCCCCGGCGGAGCCGTTAAGATCCGGCATGCGAACGGCGTCGAGGTCTCGGGACAAGTTTTGGAAATGGTCGAGGGACAACAGATCGTCTTCACCTACGGGTACGAGAGCGGTGTGCCGATCCCGCCCGGTGGATCGCTGGTGAAGATTGTACTGCGCCCAGTCGAAGGCGGTACGCAGTTATCGCTGACCCATGCCTTTGCCGATGAAGGCGTGCGGGACCACCATATACAGGGCTGGAGATTTCAACTCTCGCTCTTCGGCAACACGGTTTCAAACGAGATCCACGCCAACGCGGCTGAGATGGTGGACGGCTGGTTTGCCGCTTGGACGATCGCAGACGACGCGCAGCGTAACCGGGCGCTGGCGAACGTAGCGTCACCTGACGTGAAGTTTCGCGACCGCTACAGTCTATTGGAGGGGGCAGACGACGTGAGCGCTCACATCGCCGCGGCGTTGCGCTTTATGCCCGGAATTGTCGTTGAGCGACGGGGCAAGGTGCGCCAGTGCCAAGGCGTCGCCATAACAGAATGGGCGGCGCTCTCGGCCGATGGCGTAGAGCGCATGACCGGGACCAACGTTTTCCAGTTGGGCTCGGACGGCAAAATCACCGCCGCAACCGGCATCCTGAACGTTTGAGATCCTGAGACGAAAAAACGAACTCGGCAGGCCAACAGCCAGGGCGTTGTGACACCCGAGCCACACAGAGTACCGGAACTGTGGCGTTTACGCCACAGTTAAATGGTTCCAAATTATTCAAAACAAAGTTTTTGCGAGAAATCAGATGCGCCGCGGGCTTGGCATGTTGTAATGAAATTTGCCCATGCCGGAGTCTATCCTTGATGTATGAAACGACCGTCCAACGGCCGGTAACGGTGGAGGGGGTCGGGCTACATAGCGGAGTACCTGTCCGGATTTGCATCCGTCCCGCCAAGGCGGGAACGGGCGTGGTGTTCGTCCGGACAGACCTCGAGAACTTCCCGATTCCTGCCAGTTGGCGGCACGTGGCGCGGGTGAGCTACGCCACCAGCCTGATGCGCCAGGGCGTTCTGATCTCGACCACCGAACATCTTCTGAGCGTTTTCTATTCCATGGGAATCGATAACGCCACGGTGGAGATCGACAACCTGGAGGTGCCGATCCTGGATGGCAGCGGGTTGCCGTTCGTGAAGCTGATTCGCGAGGCGGGAATTCGGCAATTGCGGGCGCGGCGCAAGTATCTGAGCATACGGCGGCCGGTGGTGGTGGAAGACAAGGGCAAACGGATCAGCATTCTGCCGGCGGACTGCTTCCGCCTGACGTGCGATACGGATTACCCCGCGCCGGTGGGGCGGCAGTCGCTCGAACTGGAAGTGACGCCCGAACTGTACGCATCGGAGATCGCTTTTGCGCGCACGTTCGGGTGGGAGAACGACCTCGACCAGATGCGCAACATGGGTCTGATTCGCGGAGCGTCGCTCGAAAATGCGGTTTGCTTTACGAACAAGGGCGTGCGGAATCCGGAAGGGCTACGGGCGCCGGATGAATGCTGCCGTCACAAGGCTCTGGACCTGATTGGCGATCTGGCGCTGTTGGGACGGCCTCTGCTGGGACATGTGATTGCAGAACGCGCCGGCCACGCGATGCATGCGGCGCTGGTGGCGCGGATCATGTCGGACGCTTCGCTTTACGAAGTGGCAACTTACGATCAGCTCGCAGGCCATTCGACGGCTGCGCTGGTATCGTAAAGGGACTGACGGATCTTCGACGAGCGCCTGCGGCGCAACGCAGCGCGCCTGAACTCCGCCGCAGAATTTTCGCGACGAAAATGTGACGATCGTCACGACGTTCGATGCGGGGCGTACAATAGCTCTTTCATGGAACTCCCGGCGCGAATTGGAAAATATGAACTCGAAGAGTTCCTCGGCGGCGGCATGTCGCATGTCTACAAGGCGCGCGACACGGTTATCGGCCGAACGGTCGCGGTGAAGATCCTTACCGAGGCGGGCTGCCAGGATGCCGAAGCTAAGGCACGTTTCCTGGCCGAAGCGCGGATGGCAGGCAACATTTCGCACGACAACATCATCAGCATTTACGATTTTGGCGAAGACGAGAAGCACCATCCGTTCATGGTGATGGAGTTTCTGCGTGGCGAAGATTTGCGGCACGCGATCAAGAATGGCCACACGGGAGACCTGCGCAACAAATTGCGCCTGTCGCAGCAGGTGGCGCGCGCGCTCGAATACATACATACGCAGAAGATTGTGCATCGCGACATCAAGCCGGAAAACGTCCATGTGACGACCAACGGCGTGGTGAAGCTGATGGATTTCGGCATCGCGAAGACGGAAGGCCTGGCGATGACGCGCGCCGGTTACGTGCTGGGGACGCCTTACTATATGGCGCCGGAGCAGGTGACAGGGCAGAACGTGACGGAGCAGGTGGACGTTTACGCGTTCGGCGTGATGCTGTTCGAGATGATAACCGGGGCCAAGCCGATTTCGGGCGATACGGTGGAGCGCATCTTTTACAGCATTCTGAACGAGCCGCTGAATCTGGATCCGCTGTATCAGCTGGGCGTCCCACAGGCAATTTGCGACCTGGTGGCGCGGTGCACGGCTAAGAAACCGGAGGAGCGGCCGCAAGGGTTTGTGCCCGTGTGCGCGGAGTTGGACAGGCAGATCGCCGCGCTAGACAACCAGGGGGCGCCGACAATCGCCGCGGCCCCCGTGTTCGTTACATCGCCAGCTTACGCGTCGAATCCGACGGCGGCGGCCCGCACGCCGGAGCCGGTGGTGAGCGCGCCCGCTCGAACGGAAACGGGTACGAGCGCTGCTACGGCTCCGGCGACGCTGAAGACGCCCCGCCCGGCGTTGGCTGTTCCGGCGATCATTCTGGGCGTGCTGGTGGTTGGCCTCGGGGCTTACTTTGCGATGCGGCCCAGTGCGCCGGTAACTACAGGCGACGGATCGTCTACGAGCTCTACGCCCAATACTCCAGCGAACTTGCCTCCGACGATCACCACATCTTCGGGAACGATGGTGCTGGTGCCGGCGGGCGATTTCGAGTTTGGCGAAAAGAAGGTCCACGTCAACCAGCCGGCGT
>DATAUH010000192.1:0-14011 GCA_036268375.1 Bryobacteraceae bacterium
GGAGTGTACGCGCACGTAAACGGCAGCTTCTGCCAGCTATAGAAGAGAAACTCGAAAATCGACAGCGCCGCCAGCGATTCGAGCGCCACCATGCGCAATCCCACCGCCCAGCCCAGCACCATGATCGCCGCCGGCGTCAGCAACACGAACACCGGCAGCACGGCGTAAGCCAGCACAAACATCTCCACCGCGCTCATCCACTGCGCTCGCCCCAGGCTCTCGTGAATGCGGAAGATCCAGTTCGCGTTCAACTCCGCGGGAACCGAAAGCGCATGCCGCAGTCCCGGAATCAAAATCATCGAGGCCGCCAGCGGCCAGTACAGCACCATAAACCGCAGCAGCGTGTCCCAATCGACGCGCCAATGCGCGGCCGCAAGCGCCAGCAGCACGCTGTTGATCAGCAAGCCAAACGCCAGCCCGCCATACCCCAGCAGCGTCAGCCGATGCGCGCGGCTGCGCGAGAGCGTCTTATCCATGAACTCCAACACCGCCGCGCGTCGCGGGTCGCGCACCAACAACTCAATCCAATTGAAGCCGCGTGTTGCGCCTGTTCGCGCAGGCGCGCTCGATTCCAACAACAGATTGCGATAGCGCCAGTAACTCACAAAATAGATCGCGACAGCCGAAACCAACGCCGCCGCCGAAGCCCAAACTGCGCGCTCACCAAGCGCCTGCATCGAATCATTGCCGCGTCCCAGCAAGTCAGTCTGCAAGCAGACAAACCACACCGGCGGCGCCCAAGCGAAGCTTTCCAAAAAAGTGCCCGCGTCCGCCCACTCCGCGACGTGCCAACTCTCTAGCGCGCACAGGAAGAAGATCGCTGCCGAAATCCCCTGCACGTACCCTGAGCAGCGCGCGTAAACCCGCCCCGGCAGCAAATTCAGCAGCGCTCCCTGCACCGTCACCATGGTAAACAACGCGAAGAAGCAAGCCATCGACGAAGTCACGCCCCTCGCGGCAGCGTTCGTTAAAAGCGAATGCTCGGGCGCGATCGGCGGCGCAAGCAGACTCGGCAAGAAAGTTAGCGTCGCAACTGCTGTCGCCGCAAACAACCCAAACGCCAAAAATCGCGCCGTGAAGACCTTTCGTGGACGCACCGGCAAGCCTGCCAAAGCCAGGTAGTCACTCCGGCTGGGCAGCAGCGCCTGCCATTGAAACACCGCCAGCAGACCCGAAATCGCCATAAACAGCAGCATGCGCCCCGATTCGCTCGCAATCGATGCGTTCGCGCGCCCAACCGGCAGCTTGCCCGTGTAAAACGCCGCGACGCCCGTCACCAGCAACATCGAAAACGCGCCAATCGCAGCCGATCTCCAACTTCCCGCTGCCGAAAACAGCTCGCTCTCGAACATTCGTCCGGCAAAGTGCCGCGTCAACTCTAAAACCGGCCCGCGCGTCTCCGAAAATAGCTTCATCGCCGTCTACTGCATCGCTTCCATGATCCGGTCCGCCACACTCGCCGGATCGCGCTCTTCCGTCAACTCCGCAAAAATCGCTTCGAGCGATGGCAGCCGCATCAACTCCCGCAACCGCACCACCGAATCGTCCGCCGCCACGCGTCCGCGATTCAAAATCACCACCCGCGAGCACACGCGCTCCACCACCTCCAGCACATGCGAGCTGAATAGGATGGTCTTCCCCTGCGCCGCCAATTTCTGCAACAGATCGCGAACCACCAAGACAGCGCTCACGTCCAACCCCGACATTGGCTCATCCAAAATCAATATGTCCGGATTGTGCAGCAGCCCCGCCGAAAGCAGAATCTTCTGCCGCATTCCCTTCGAGTAGGAAGTCACCGGCGCATCGCGGTCATCCCACAACGAAAACAGCCCCAGAAATGCGTCGATCTTCGGCTCCAGCACTGCGCGCGGCATTCCACGCAAACGCCCCGCCAACTGCAGATATTCACGCCCCGTCAGAAACGGATACAGATTCGGTTCTTCTGGCACATACCCCAGGCGTCGCTGGAATTCCGGCAGGTCTTCCCGCACGCTGCGGCCATTCCAAAGCACCTGGCCTTCGCTCGGATCCAGCAGCCCGATCAAAATTTTTACCGTTGTGGATTTGCCCGCGCCGTTCGGCCCCAGATACCCCAGAATCTCGCCCGGCCGCGCGCAGAAGCTGACATCGTCCACGGCCGTGAAGCCGTGATACCGCTTGGTAAGCCCGCGAACTTCCAGCATGGCGCGTTAGACACCTCAGCGCCCGCGCAAGTTCCCGCGCGTTACACCAGCCGGTTGCGCAGCGCCTTCGCCACCGCTTCCGATTTCGAATGCACCTGCAGCTTTTCGTAAATGTTGCGCAAATGGAACGACACCGTGTGCACCGTCACGCTCAGTTCCGCGGCCGCGGTTTTGTAATTGTGCCCCTCTACAAAAAGCTTCAACAGCCGCAGTTCATGCGGCGTTAAATCATGTTTCGCGCGATCCGGCGGCCGTATTTCGCGAAACAGCGACAACACCCGCGACGCCACCTCTGGCGACATCGGCGCCCCGCCGCCCGCCGCTTCATGCAGCGCTTCGAGCAACCGCGCAGGCGGCGTCTTCTTCAGCAGGTATCCGCACGCCCCGGCGCAGATCGCATCGAAAATCCGCTCGTCGTCATCGTGCACGCTTAACATCAAAATGCGCAGTTGCGGATGCTGATCCTTCAGAATGCGAATCCCGTCGATCCCGCTCATCCCCGGCAGCGCGATGTCCGCCAGCACCAGGTCTGGCTCCACCGTCCCAATCGCCGGAATCGCCTCTTCCATCGAGCGAAACGCCCCGCAGCACCGAAAACCGGCAGTGCCGTCGATCAGCACCGACAGCCCTTCCCGCAGCTCGCGGCGGTCCTCCACAATCGCGACTTGAAGCGGTTTTTCCACTGGACCAGCTATCGTATCCACATGCAAGCCTCGGCGCGCTACAAACTCGCGTAGTCTCGCGCGGCCGTCTGCTTTGACACCGGCAATCGCACCGAAATCGTGGAGCCCTTCCCCGGCTCCGAACGGAGTTCGAACGCCGCGCCAATCTCCTCTGCCCGGCTTCGCATACTAGCCACTCCATGACCGTCGAACTGCGCACGCGGATCGAACCCCTTCCCGTTATCCGCAACTTCCAGTTCCAGCCCGATCTCCGTCAATCGCAACGCTAGAGCCGCGCTCGTACATCCCGAATGCCGCACCAGGTTATTCACGCTCTCTTTGAAGATCAGGAACACCTCTCGCCGCAGGTTCCCTTCCAGGCGCATATCCCGCTCCTCGGCCGGCAGGTCCAGCGTGAATGCAATGTTACTCGCGGTGAACGTATCCGCCGCAAATCGCCGCATGCGGTGCGCCAGGTCGCTCAAGTGGTCGCGCTGCGGGTTGATGGCCCAGACGATATCGCTCATGCTGTCGATCAGCTCTCGGGACGCGCGAGAGATCGACGCCAGCCCCTCCGTCATCGCCCCGTCGGCAGTCCCCATCCGCTGCTGCAGCACCTGGCTCACAATCGCGATCTGCGTCAGGCTCGACCCGATGTCGTCGTGCAGATCGGTCGCGATCCGCCGCCGCACCCGCTCCAGCTCCGCAATCCGCTCCTCGCGACTCCGCCGCACCGCCTCCAGGCGATGCACGCGAAACCGGTCCAATGCCCACGCCGCCGTCGAAAGCGCCAGCAACAGCAGCGTCACCGCCCACCAACGCAGCCACACCGGCCGCATGATGTGAAACGCCACCGCCGCCGCCGCGCCCTCCACTCCGGCCAGCCGCACCGCAAATCGATAATCGCCCGGCGCCAGGCCCGCGTAGTTCACGCTGCCCAGCGAAGTCGGTTGGCCCCACCGCCCATCCCCGCCTTCCAGCCGGTACTCAAACATCGCCGGTTCCGTCCCCGCGACATTCACGCTCAGGTATTCAATGCGCAGCGAATTGGTCCGCCTGGGCAGATCGCCCAACTGCACTTCGCGTTCGCCCACCGGCGAAATTCGCACATCGGCATCCCCCACTCGCACCGCGCTAATGAAAACCGGTGCGGCTGCGTGTCTTTTTTCGGGCTCCGGCCTCGCCTCTATGCGGCTCAAACCGCTCACGGCGCTGAACCACAGTGTGCCTTTCCGATCGCGAAACACATTCAGAACATGCCCGGGCGCAAGACCATCCGCGCTGCCGAAATGCACCGCGCTTCCGCCCACCGGATCGATACGATCTGTCCCTTGCGTAGAGGCCGTGTAGATCAATCCCGATGCATCCTCTGCGAGCGCAATCGCGCCATTCCGGCCCAACCCCTGGGCTGTCGTGTAGTTAATCGGTCCGAGCGGAGTTTCATTCGGATGATCGATGCGAAAGATGCCGTGCTCCATTGACGAGCACCACAACCGGCCTGCGTGATCCGGCGCGCAATCTGTCATCGTCGCCGCCGGCAGCCCGTCCTTCACGCCAAAGTATCGAAAGACGCCATCCCGGTAACGCGCAATTCCGCCTTCGCGAAATGAGATCCAAAGGTTGCCATCGCGATCCTCCGAAAACGAAGTCGGTTCGCTGAACGCCGGCAGACCGTCTTTGTCCGTGTATGGTAAAAAGCGGCCGTTTGCGCGTTCCCATCGCAAGACCACGACATGTTCCGGCGTAAAGTTCGACACCCACACGTCGCCGCGCGAATCCTCAAAGAGGTGAACTACATAATTGTCAGGCAGCCCATCCTTCGTCGTGTATATCGCCTTCAACGGACCTACCGGCGACCCCGTGGCGGTTCCTGACGATGAAAAGCGATATAACCCCATGCGCGTCGCCGCCCACCAATCACCCAAGTGGTCGCGCATCAAGCTCTGACGGGCAACCCATCGGTCGCCTTTTCCGGGCGTGTTGATCAAAACCTTCGACGCGAAGCGTTGCCCGTCGAACCACGCCAGTTCATACGAGCCCATCGCGATCAACAGCCCGCCGCGTCCATCGTCCAGCACCGCGTTCACCGGCTCATGCAGCCCGTCGGCGGCGCCATAAGTTACAAAGCCGCTGCGTGAAATCTTTTCGGCGCCGGCCGTGGCCGACGTCAGCCAAACGTTTCCGCCCTCGTCTTCTAAAATCTCCTGGGGACCCGCAATGGATTTATGTCCCAAGTCCACCAGCCGCCACCGGTCGCCCGACACTTCATACACGCCCGCTCGCGTGCAAATCCACAGACGCCCGTCCGCGTACAAGTGAATCGCGGTAACGCCCCCTGGAGCCGTCACATCGGGCAAATACAAAAACTGTGCCTGTCCCGCGCTGCTCGGCGTCGTCAAACGCCCGGACACGCCAGTGTTCAACGACGCACGCGCCAGTGCTTCGCTCAAAGTCGTCTCGACGCGCGCCGCGTGCCCCGCCGAAGCCGTCGCCACCGCGTTAGGCGCTTCTGGCCGATACATAATCAGGCCCGTCTCATGGGCAGCCCACAACAGTCCGGAGCGATCGATGCACAATGCCAGCACATGGTCTGTCGGCCGGGTAGTCTGCACGGGGAACTGCACGATGGCTCCGCTCGGCTCCACTCGAATCAGGCCAAACTTCGTGCCCATCCAGATACTGCCGTCCGCATCCTCCGTAATGCTCCACACCTGCACCAGCAGATCCGAATGCCCTGGAAGTGCGAGTTCCACCCGCCGTATGCGCAGCCCGTTCTGCGCCATGTTCAGTGTGAATGCGCCTCCGTCCGTGCCCAGCCACAAGAGTCCAGAGCGGCTTCGAAATAGGGCATTGATGCGATTTGCCGCATGGTCGGAACTCACCGCAATCATCCGAATCGACGGCGGCGTTTGAGCCTTTGACAAGCGCGGACCGGGCGGCACGATGTCGAGCTTACCCAACCCGCCGTTCGTCGCAATCCAATAGGAGCCGTGGTCCTCCAAAATGTCATTCACCACCGGATACAGAAGACCCTGCTCCGGGCCAAAATTGACAAATCGAGTTCCGTCGAATCTACTGACGCCGTCTCCCGTGCAAAACCACAGGAAGCCGCGCGAATCGGAATACATTCGCCCTACGGCATTGTCGGGAAGCCCGTCGGCAGCGGTATAAAGGCGGGAGGGAAGATCTGCTGCCCGTGCAGCGGGAACAAGCAGCGCCAGCCCCGCAAGCAGGATATTGCACAACCTCGTCCCCGAAGACACGGTCTTCATCATACTGCGGTGGCAACTGCCGGAGCCCAGTCGCAAGCGCTGTCTGACGACCTACCGGTGACGGAAGGTGATGCGGCCTTTGGTTAAATCGTAGGGGGAAAGTTCCAGCGTTACTTTATCGCCGGCAAGAACGCGGATTCGGTTGCGGCGAAGGCGTCCCGCCAGATGGGCAAGGACAACCCGCTCGTGTTCGAGCTGCACGCTAAATAATCCGCTGGGGAATTTTTCAAGAACTGTACCTGTTACTTCAATGCTGTCTTCTTTGCTCATAAACCTCGCTAATGCGAACCGGCGCGCTATTCGGGCCGCGCGCCGGTTCGCGAGTCACTAGGCCGCCGTGACGTTGGTTGCCTGCAGACCCTTGGGCCCTTTCGTCACTTCAAACTCCACTCTCGATCCTTCATCCAGGGTGCGATAACCCTGCGTCTGGATAGCGGAAAAGTGTACGAACACATCCTCCCCATTCTCCCGCTGGATAAAGCCGTAGCCCTTGGCTGCGTTGAACCACTTCACTGTACCTTTTTCTTTCATCTGCCTTTTTTCCTTCTTTAACTAAACTGCGCTGACCCTTCATGCGCCGCGACAAACAAAAAGGGGTGCGGCCAGACTCACGCACCCCTTAATGTCGAAGCGGAAAACTAGAGCCAAATGCGCTTTCATTATACAACAGCAAAATGGCGGAAAAAAATAGCTGCCGGCGTCAAAACTCCGGATATCCCCCGTTAACTACTTTTAATCAGCGCTGATCCGCCACTCCAGTACCCCCGCCTCACGCCATGCCGCATCCGCCGTCAGAAACATCGCATCCGGAGGCCCCACCTGCCCCGACTTGTATTGCACCGTCTGCGGCTCAATCTCCAGGCGCAAAGCCGTCGTCGTTACCGGGTCGAACCGCGCCACATTAAACCGGTCTTTCTCCACGCTGTAGGCCCCGCGCGCCCTCACCGGCTTCCACGAATTATCGTCCAGATACAAAATTCGCCACGCCGCCGGCATCCGGCAAAACCGCCGGTCATCGTAGAAATAAACCTGCGCCTGCGATACCGAAACCACGCGCTTCAACTGATACTCGATCCACGCCGCCTGCCCCGCCGGCGGACGCATGCGGAAATACAGCGAAGACTCATCCGCCGAGCTGATCGGCTCCGCCCCATCGAACACCGCGCGCAGATCGTCGTTCTGATCGTTGTATCCTGTCCGAATCTTTGGCAACACAGCCGAGGCGCTCGCGGACGCAATCGGGTCCGGCGGCTGCGGCGCCCACCACGTCTGCTCAATCCCGCGCCCAATCCAAACCTGCATCTCGCCTTCACCGCGATTCGCCCACGCATAATACGGCACTGCCGTGAACTCCCGCATCTTAATGCCAACCGCGCTCGCCCGCCCCGTGATCACTTGCAGCCCGCCCAGCCGGTCCGGGTCGAATTCGCTCTTCAATGCCGTCCCCGCCGGAATCATCAGGTTCAGCCCATGCTCATCGTTATCCGGCCACTCCACGCAATAAATCAGCGGCCCGCGCTGCAGCGCAATCCGGTCCCGATCCTCCTTCGCCTGTCCGTTCGCCCGCACCGCCCGCGGCGCGATCGGCAGATGCAACTCCACCTTGTCGCCCGGCAACCACTCGCGGTCGATCAGCAAGTACCCTTTGTTCACCTCATATCGCTGCGACCATTCGTTCACCGTCACCAACGCGTGTACATTCTCGAAGTCGACGAACTCGTACAGCCCCGGCACGCCCGTGTTTCCCGTCCAGCCGGGAATCCGCAGCGCCAGCGTAAAAACCTTCGGAGCCGGCGGGTCTACATAGATCGTTACATCGCCCTCCAGCGGATAGCGCGTCTCCTGTACCAACTTCACTCCGTCAATCGTCGCCGTGCTGCCCACGTACAGATTCACGTAAATCGCCGTCGGCGATTGCGCGTATACGTAGCTCCCCAATGACGCCATCAGCCGCACCACATTCGGCGGGCAGCACGGCGTATTGATCCAGTCGAACCGCTCGTAATTCCCAAACGACTTGAGCGGCGTCTGATAGAAGAACCGGTCGCCCGCCAGCGAAACCCCCGCCGCCATCGCGTTGTACAGCACCCGCTCCATCACGTCGATATACGCGCCGTCTTCGTGCAGCAGGAACATCCGGTGGTTCCACACCAGATTTCCGTAAGCCGCGCAGGTTTCGCACCACGCGCTCAAATTCGGCAGCTCATACGGCGCCCCAAACTGTTCGTGAAAACGAATCGACCCGATCCCGCCCGTGATGTACATCTTGCGGTACGTCGCGTCGCGCCAGATGCGGTCCAGCGCGCGCGCATAATCATCGCCGCCCGTTAAAGCCGCAATATCCGCCAGCGCAATGTACAGGAAGGTCGCGCGGACGCAGTGTCCCACCGCCTCCTTCTGCTGCACCACCGGCGCATAGTCCTGCGCATACGTCCGGTCGATCGCGTATTCGCCCCTCCGCGGATAATCGTTGCGCCCGCGCTGGTCCAGAAAGAACTTCGCAAGTTGCCAGTACCTCGGATCGCCCGTCGCGCGATACAGCGCAATCAATCCAATCTTCTGGCCTTCGTGCTCCGAAATGTAGATCTTCTTGCCGGGCCCGTATGCGCTGGTAATCGTGTTCGCCGCGCGCACGGCCGCGTCCAGCATGCGCCGGTCGCCCGCGTGCCTCGCCCAAGCTACCGCCGCTTCGTAGAAATGCCCGGAGATGCGCACCGCGCGCTCAGGGTCGTTCAACCGCGGGCCTAACCGCTCCAGCAGGTTTGTAATGCGCTGATTCACGGCGGTGCGCAGTCCGTCGTCCTCGCGCTGCGCCAGCATGTAGGCCGCGCCCTCAATCAGCTTGGACAGATTGAAATCGCCTCCGTCCTTCAGGCGCTCCAGACAATGCCAAATCGAAACCTGACGGTTCGCCTCCATGCGCGGCCGCCAGAACTCGTCGTGAATGTCAACCTGCGTGAGCGGTATCGGTTTCGCCGGATAATCGCGCGGCTGCCCCTCTGCTGCCACGGGTAGCCGCAAACCGGGGCTCAGTGCCCCAGCGATCAGAAGCGAGCGGCGCGTCATGCTTTTCTTATCATGGCGCCCGTTCGCCCTTGTTTTCAAATAGCGCCCTCCGCGCCCGGTCAGTGACGGCGCGAAAACGCCAGTTCAGGGCTCTCTTCGCGCAGTCGCTCCAGATCCAGTTCCCCGGCCATCGAAAGATCCAGCACGCGCACGCGCTGTCCCTCCCGTAACTCCTGTAAACGTACTTCGCGGCCGTTGGAAAAGCGTACCGCGTCGCGATAACTGTGCGCTGCCGCGGTCAATTGCGTGAATGTCACTTCTTCACACGGTCCCACGCCCATTTCGGTCTGGAGCCGGGTGGAAATGTCCTGCAAATGCAAGCGCGCGCCGGGAGGAATGCACACGGCGCAAACTGCGGTGGTTTCGGCGGGTTGAAAGAACTCCTTGAACGCGGCCCAGAAGCCGCGGCGCGCCTTGGGAGCGGGTACGCGGTTCACATCTGCCGGTGATGCCAGCCCTAGTGAGCCGGTTGGAAAACGGTGAGAGACCAGATCCTCGCCTTCGCGTGCGAGGCGGTTCGGTACTGCCATCAGCGAATAGTCACACATAATTCGCTTCTTCCTCCTAATTCGAGTTTCGTTTCGCTCCCCGATTTTGACAAGACGCCTTCGCGCGTTCGAATCCATTTGCATGCCCCTTCCCGGTACGATTCGATACGCCGTCCTGGTCTGTTTAATGCACGACGACTGCTAAGATGTTGCAGATGGAATCAGAAAGCGATCCGGCTGAGCAGCCGGTTGCGGAATCGAATGCCGCCTGGCGACGCGTTCAACTCGCGCGGCATCCGAAACGGCCCCACGCTCTCGATTACATCGAAAGGATTTGCACCGATTTCCAGGAAATCCACGGTGATCGGTCCTTTGGTGACGATGCCGCCATCGTCTCCGGCATGGCGCAATTTGAAGGTAGTCCCCTGATGGTAGTCGCCGAACAGAAGGGACGCGACACCAAGCAGAAGATCTTCCGCAACTTCGGCATGCCTAAGCCTGAAGGCTACCGCAAAGCCCTCCGCGCCATGCAAATGGCCGGCAAGTTCAACCGCCCGATCGTCACCCTTATCGACACGCCCGGCGCCTATCCTGGCGTCGACGCCGAAGAGCGCGGCCAAGCCGAAGCCATCGCGCGCAATCTCCGCGAAATGGCGCGCCTGCCGGTTCCGGTAATCGCCGTATGCATCGGCGAAGGCGGCAGCGGCGGAGCCCTCGCGCTCGGCGTAGGCAGCGTCGTCTTGATGCTTGAAAACGCCGTCTATAGCGTCATCTCGCCCGAAAACTGCGCCAATATCATCTTCAAAGACGCCGGGAAAGCGCAGCAGGTGGCTCCCTTCATGCGTCTCACCTCCGAAGATCTGCTGAGCCTCGCGTTGATCGATGGCATCGTGCCCGAACCGGCCGGCGGCGCTCAGGAAGATCACGACGCTGCGGCCGAATACCTGCGCAAGGCCGTTTCCGAACACCTGGCGCAGCTACGTCCGTTGACCGGCACGCAATTGATCGAGCAGCGTTACGACAAATTCCGCAAAATGGGCAACTTCTTCCAGTAAACACTCGCCCGCGGCCAGCCTCAGCCTGCGCCTACTGCAATACGAACAGACTGCCTTCCGTAATGCCTTCAGGCGATGCCTCGCGTAACGCCTGCGCCAGTTGCCGCGCCGATTTTTCGCCGCGCAGCGCATCCTGAAACGCCTCCGCTACCCGATACGTCTGCGCCGCGTCTTCGTGCGCAAATTCCAACCGGAAATGGCGAATCCCAGCCCTCAGCCATGCCTCCAGATGCGCGGAGGCCTGCTGGGCCTCGGCTCCGAACACCGTGTTGCGGCATCCCACATCCGCCATCACCGGATGATGCCGCCCCGATCCGTCGCGCAGCGAAACCGTATGCTGCTCGCACGGCCGCCCGCAATCGCGATAGCTCGTTCCCGTCGACAAGAACCGGCAAAACACACAGTGCTCGGTGTGAAAAACCGGCAGATGATGGAACGCCACCGGCTCCATGCGGTCCGCCCCCACCGCCCGCGCTAACTCCACAATCTGCGCCGCATTCAAATCGTGCGTCGGCGTCAACCGCGCAATGCCCAACTCAAAAAGTTCGCGCGCCGAGATCGCATTGGCCGCGTTCAAACTGAAATCCGCGATCAATTCGCGATGCTCACGCTGTCGCAACGCATGCAGCAGCCCCGCCGAACGCGCCAAAATCGGGCATTCGCAGCTCAATAGAAAATCCGCGATGCGTTCTTCGCCAGGCTTCAACACGCGCGGGCTCGCAATCCGCGGCTCGAGGCCCGCATCCCGAACTCGCGCCAGCGACGGCCGTAATCCATAGAGATCTAAATAATCCAGCGTGAGGCTCGCGGGCCGAAACGCAATCGCCGCTTCCAACTGCTCCGGCGTGCGCACCAAAAGGTGCAGTTCCGGCGCGCCCGTCTGTGCCGCAGCCGGCGGTTCCAGCCGAAATTCGTGCGCCGCAACCGTGCGTCTGGGGAGCCCTTCGCCCTGCTTCTTCTGCAGCTTCTCCACTGCTTCGCGCCGCAGTTCATTCAACAGCGATGCGGGCGCAAACGGCCGCCCCTGCGCCTCCAGCTCCAACTCCGCCAGCTCATACGGCGTGTTTCCTAGCCTTCCCAGTTGCACCCGCAGGTACGCTTCATCCAATGCGCGATTCTGTGCCGCCGGCAGCGGCTCCGACGACGACACCGTCACCTCGCGCTCGCCGATTTGCCACTCTATCTGCAGTGCTTCGCCTTCCACCGCCCGCACTCGTACATTCACCGGCTGCTTGCGCACCGGACTCGTCGCCTCGATGTACGGCCGCACCGCCTTGTCCACTTCCGGATCATGCGTCCGCCACACCCAGTCGCCCCTGCGTATGCGCGCCACATCCAGCGCATTGTTACCGAACCGCAGCTCAATCGCTCTCCCGCGCCGCCCCACTTCGAACACGCGCCCGCCCTCTTCGCGCTCTTCCGGGCTGCGCCAATCCGCCGCATCGAATACGACGCCGTCCCCCGGCTTCAACGGCGAAACCGTCTGCGCTTCCGACGCCTCAATCGACACCGCGCCGTCCGCCACGCGCGTCACGCGGCCCATATACACGCCGCGATGCCGCGGAGCCCGCCCCGAAACCACCGCCTGATGATTCGTGCCCGTCAGAAAGTGCGGACCCAACCCGCGCGAATACACCTGCTCCAGCCGCAGCTCTTCCGCTCGATCCACCGGCCGCGCAATTCCCGCATATGCATCGTCTACCGCCTGCCGGTACGCGCGCGTGGTCAGCGCGACATAGTCGCTATCTTTGTAGCGCCCCTCGATCTTCAGCGCCGATACCCCAATCCCGACAATCTCCGGAACCTGCCGCAGCGCAAACAGATCGCCCGGCGAAAGCAGGTACCGCGCATCGTCGAGCGGCCTCACCGCGCCGTCCACAATCAGCTCATACGGCAGCCGGCAAGCCTGCGCGCACTGCCCGCGATTGGCGCTGCGTCCGCCCCACGCCTCCGACGAAAAGCACTGCCCCGAGTACGACACGCACAGCGCGCCGTGTACAAACATCTCCAGTTCGCAATCCGTCTCCGCGCGAATTTTGCGGATATCCTCCAGCGAAAGTTCGCGCGCAATCACCACCCGGCTCACGCCCAGGCTCTGCGCAAAGCGCACGCCATCCGCGCTGGTCACGCTCATCTGTGTACTGCCGTGTATGTCGAGCTCCGGCGCAATCTCGCGCGCCATCTTCACCGCGCCCAGATCCTGCACAATGATGGAATCCGCGCCCGCCTGCGCAATCGCCTCAAGCATCCGCGCCGCTTCGCCGATCTCGCTGTCGAAGACCAGCGTGTTGAAGGTCACATACCCCTTCACGCCGCGCCGGTGCAGCGTCCGCATCACCTCCGGCAGCTCTTCAATCGTGAAACCGACCTTCGCGCGCGCCGTGAAATGATTCAGGCCGAAGTAAACCGCGTCCGCGCCCGCCTCAATCGCCGTGCGCAATTGCGGCCAATAGCCCGCGGGGCTCATGATCTCTGGCTTTGGCGGCACAATTTCAGCGTAACAAACCAGGCGCTTCCGCTAACCTGCGTTTCTTACACAGTTCGTCTCAAGACACGGGCAGAACGCCGCGAATACAAGGCGCGCGAAGGTCAGCGCGGAGCCGCACTTGGACAGCGCGTCGAACACGGTCACCGGACATACGAAGTAGGCGCGCTTGCGCGTTGCAGTTGGGAGTTGTGTGAGAAATGCAGGTTAATATGAGAACCAATGACAAGACTTCTTGCGCTTGTCGCGCTGAGCCTCGCAGCGCACGCGCAACTGCCCCCAGGAGACCTCTGGCGCGACCCCGGCGACATCGCCAAACTCGACTTCGGCGGCTCCGTCGGCGCGCCTGTCGGCAAACCCAAACCTCCCTTCGCCTTCGAACGTGAAGACCCCAGCGGCACACAAGTAAAGGTGTTCGTCAAAGACGCCAACGGCGCCACCTTCAACGTCAAATTCGGCTACGAAGTCCACTCCGAATCCTTTAGCTGGCGCATCGTCCGCGCCTGCGGCTACTTCGCCGAGCCCAGTTTCTACGTCGCATCCGGCAAGATCGAAGGTTTTCAACCCACCAAACGCCAGGACCCCACCCTCCACCAGGACGGCACATTCAGCGCCGCACGCTTCCAATACCGCGATCCCGATCTGAAATTTGTCGACAACAAAAACTGGCGCTTCGACCGCCCCCCCTACGCCGGCACGAAAGAACTCAGCGGCCTGAAGATCCTGATCATGCTATTTTCCAACTGGGACAACAAGGACGCGCGCGTCGGCGCCGCCGGCCCCAACACAGCCATCTTCGA
>DATAUH010000193.1:0-16278 GCA_036268375.1 Bryobacteraceae bacterium
TGTGGGCGGCCTGGACAACTCCGGAGCACATCAAGAAGTGGTTTACGCCTGCGCCGTGGACCACGCCGGAGTGCGAGATCGATCTGCGCCCGGGCGGAATTTTTCGCTTCACGATGAGATCGCCGGAGGGAGACGAGTCCGGTTACAGGGGCTGCTTCCTCGAGATCGTTCCGGAAGAACGACTCGTGTGGACGTTGGCGCTGGGTCCTGGTTATCGGCCGGCGGCAGCGGGCGCCGCGGCATGCGACGGGACTGATCTCCCGTTTACGGCAGTGATTACCCTTGAGGCGACGGGCACGGGAACGAAGTACCGCGCCGTCGTGATGCATGCCGACCAAGCGACGGCCGCGAAGCATGCGGACATGGGCTTTTCGGCGGGATGGGGTGCGGCGTTCGATCAACTGGTGACGTTGCTGAAGACGTTGTAGGGCGCGCCACGGACCGCGGATCGTCACGCGTTTATTCGACGTGGAATGTCGCCAGAAAACGATCGATACTCGCCTTCACTTTGGGGAAATCGGATGCGGCGGAGCGTGAGGCAACGTAGACGTGGGTATTTTCCGTGATCACCCAAACGTGATATTCAATCTTCCTGACTGCGCCTTCCGTGTATTCGGCCTGAATGCTGAGCGCGGGCTGGCCGCCGACGAACCGGCGCTCCGCTGTGTCGCGCAGCATCTTGTAGCCAGGAACACCCTTGCGCTGTGCGGCCTTGAAATCGACTTGGGAGCGCAGGCGCTCGATGATGTCGGCTTGCGGAATGCTTTGGGACTTCATCCACACGAAGCCTTCGGCGGGCGCATCTTTGAAGGCCAGGCCGATCTGCTGCCCGCCCTCGGGAGAGTGGCCATGAGAGGTGACAGTCCAGTCGCCGGGCAGCGTAAATTCCGTGCCGGTTTCGGCATCGTGGAATTGGCCCGTGGGAATGGTTGCGGCGCCCTTCTGCGGCGCGGATGGCTGGCTCCAAACGCCGAGCGCGGCGACCGAAAGGCTAAGTAACAAGGCGCTGATGCGGGTGAAGCTGCTGCGAGCGGCGTGGACCATCCTTTACCGAGCATATACCCCGGGGTGGTCCAGCAGAGATAAGATAGGTGCGGAATTCGCCAAGCGGCGTCCAAGTCCTATGCGTGATCTCGCTTTTTCGTTCCGCTCGCTGCGCAAGAGCCCGGCGTTTACGTTCACGGCGATCTTTACGATCGCGCTCGGCATTGGCGCGAGCACCGCGATTTTCAGCGTGGTCGATGCAGTCCTGCTGCGTCCTCTGCCCTACCGGAATCCGGAGCGGCTGGCATTGATCTGGGAAGAGTTGCGCGCGCGGCATTTGCCGGATTTTCCTTTTTCGCCGCCCAATTTTGATGATATGCGGCGCGCGGCAACCCTTTTCGATGGGATGGCCGCGATCAATACGTTCCGCGCCCCCTATTCGGACGAGAACGGGCAGGCGGAACAGATCAAAGCCGCGAACGTTACTCGGAATTTCTTCCAGCTAATTGGGCGTCGGATCGAACTGGGGCGCGATTTCATTGCTTCGGACGAAACGCCGGCAACCCCGCCGCCTGCTGGGGCTGCACCGGGCGCCGCGCCGCCGCCACCGCCGGCGATGGCGATTCTGAGCCACGAGTTTTGGCAAAAGCATTACGGCGCGGACCCGAAGGTGATCGGACGGGGCGTCGATTTGGGCTTCGGCAAGGCGCAGATTGTGGGCGTAGCGGCGCCGTATGCGGAGATTCTGTTTCCCGCGTCGGCGGGGCTCGAGACCAAACCGGACATATTCGCCGCGTTTCGCTTGAACTATGTAACATCCGACCGCAATAACGTGTTTCTGCGCGTGATTGGCCGTTTGAAGCCGGGCGTGACGTTCGCCGAGGCGGCTGGGCAGTTGGACACGGTAGCAGCGGACCTGCGGCGCCGGTTTCCAGTGATTGCAACGGCGAATACGGCCATCACAGTGGAGCCAATGCAGCAGCGGCTGGTGGCAAAAGTGAAGCCGGCGTTGGTGGCGCTGATGGGCGCGGTGATTTTTTTATTGCTGATCGCGTGCGCGAATGTAGCCAACCTCCTCTTGGTGAGAATGGCGGCGCGCGACCGCGAGCTGGCCGTGCGCGCGGCATTGGGCGGCAGCCGCTGGCGGCTGGTAAGACAGATGTTGACAGAAAGCTTGATCATCGCGGCGTCCGGCGTGGCTTTAGGCCTGCTGCTGGCGAAGTTTGGGGTGGCGTGGCTGATTGCGCTGGCGCCGAAAGATTTGCCGCGTATGGATGTGGTGGCGATCGATCCAATGGTCTTGGCGTTTGCCCTGTTGGCAGCGGTGGCCGCCGCCGCTGCGTTCGGCGTGGCTCCCGCATTGCGCGCTTCGCGTCCGAATCTCGCGCACGCGCTGCGCGCCAGCGGACGAACGGCGGGGTTGGGATCCGCGGCCATGCTGCGCAACGGCGTGGTGACGGCGGAAGTGGCGCTCTCGTTTGTGTTGCTGATCGGTTCTGGACTGATGCTGCGCAGCTTTCTGGCGCTGGAGCGGCAGGATCCAGGCTTCGATGCGCGCGGCAAGCTGACGTTCTTTTTGCCGGTCTTTGGTAACACGCAGGAGAAGCGCGCTGCGGCGATGCGCGACCTGCGCGACCGGTTCCGCAATCTGCCGGGCGTAAGGTCGGTAACCGCCGCGTCTCCATTTCCACTGGATGGCGGCGTGGCAAACGGTAAATATGGACGTGAGGACGCGGTCACGGATCAGAGCCGCTTCCGGCAAGCCGCCGCATTCTTTGTACTGCCTGGCTACTTCGAAACCATGCGAACGCGAATTGTCGAGGGCCGCGGCTTCACGGAGGCGGATAACACGCCGAACTCGACCGGCATCGTAATCGACCAGTTGCTGGCCGCGAAGGCATTTCCGCACGAGTCAGCCGTTGGAAAGCGGCTCTACATCCGCTTGCGGACGCCCGTGCCGGAATGGGTGACGGTGTTGGGCGTGGTGGCGCATCAGCGGCATGAATCGCTGTCGGAAGATGGCCGTGAAGAGATGTTTGTGACGGACGGATTTATCGGACAGGGCGCCGCGTCGCGATGGGCGATTGCGACCGACGGCGACCCGATGCGACTGGCGCCGTTGGTGCGGGAGCAGATCGCGCTTTTCGACAAGCGGCTGGCGGTGGACGACATCATGCCGATGCAGGCGCTGGTCGAACAGGCGCAGGCGCAGACGCGGTTTTCGCTGATTCTGATCGCGCTATTCGCGGCAGTGGCGGCGGCATTGGCCGCGGTAGGCTTGTACGGCGTGATCTCAAACGCCGTGCGCCAGCGGACGGCGGAAATGGGCGTCCGGATGGCGGTAGGCGCGGCTCCGTGGTCGCTGTTCCAACTGATCCTGGGTTACGGGTTGAAGCTGAGCGGAGCGGGAATTGCGATTGGCGTGCTGGCGGCGTTGGCATTGACGCGTGCGATGCAAAGCATGCTGATTGGAGTGGCGCCGACAGACCTGATCACATATGTTGCGATGGCGCTCGCGTTCCTGTTAGTAACCATTGCCGCCTGTTTCGTGCCTGCGCGTCGAGCGGCGTCGCTCGATCCGGTGAAAGCGCTGCGCGAAGAATAAACTACGACAGCAACTGCCGCAACGCTTCACCGAGTGTGGCGAACTGGAATCGGAAGCCCGCGGCTTCGGCCGCTTTGGGCAGCATACGCTGGCTATCGAACAGCACCTCCGCCATCTCACCGAATACAACGTGCATGGCAAGTTTGGGAACTGGAAAGATGGCCGGCCGATGGACGGCTTTACCTAACTCCCGAGTAAATTCGGTGTTTGTGACCGGATTCGGAGCGCTGCCGTTGAAGGGGCCGCTGACCGTATTTTCGACCGCGTGTACGTAGATATCGACTAGGTCATCAAGGTGAATCCAGGGCAACCATTGCCTGCCATCGCCCAATTTTCCGCCCACGCCAAGACGAAACGGCGGCAGCATCTTTTGCAGCGCGCCGCCGTGCGGATCCAGCACAAGGCCGGTGCGAATCGCGGCGACCCGCATTCCGAGTTTCTGCGCGCTGAATGCGGCGCGCTCCCACTCCACGCAGACTTCGGCGAGGAAGCCGGCGCCAGGCGCAGAGGTTTCGTCCAGCAGCGCATCGCCACGCGAGCCGTAGTAGCCGGAGGCCGAGGAGGAGACGAGGGCGGCGGGGCGGCGATCAAGCTGCGATAGTCCCTCGACCAGATTTCGCGTGCCGGTGACGCGGCTGTCGCGGATGCGCTGCTTGGTTTCGGCGCTCCAGCGCTGAGCAACGTTTTCACCGGCAAGATTCACGATGGCGTCGGCATCGCGTAGCGCTTCCGCCGGCGGCGGTCCCTTCATCGGATTCCAGACGGAGAGGCGGACGCCTTGCGGAAGATTGGTGCCGGCGTGACGGCTCAGGACGTGCAGCGAGTGGCCGCGCCGCGCCAACGTGTTGAGCAAACGCCGGCCGATGAAGCCGGAGGCCCCCGAGATAGTGACGTTCATCGCACTTCGATCATCGCACCAGGGTAGTTACAATTGAAGAAGATGAGGGTATGGAACCGCGCCAAACTGCTGTGGGGATATGTAAGGCGCCGTTCCAAACTGGGCGCGTTGCCGGTGGAGTACATCGTCGAAACGACGGCGAAGTGCAACTTGTACTGCCCGATGTGTCCGCGCGAAACTCATAAACAGCCGAAAGAAGATATGTCCGCGGCAGTGTTTGAGCGCCTGATTCAGCAGGCGGGCAATTCCGCGGAGCATATGATGCTGATCGGCCTCGGTGAGCCGTTGATGGATCCGGAGATCTACAAGCGCATCGAGCTTTGTCACCGGCACAGCATTTCAACGCTCCTTTCGACCAACGGAACCTTGCTGGATGAGAAGCACGCGACGCGGCTGCTGGATTCGCCTCTGGAACAGATCACGCTGAGCTTCGACGGAGCGAAAAAGGAGACATTCGAGTTTTACCGTAAGGGCGCGAAGTTCGAACGCGTGCGCGATAACTTCGTGCGATTTGCGCGCATGAAAAAGGAACGCGGATCGAAGCTGCAGATTGTGGCGCAAATGGTGAAAATGGAGGGCAACGCGGCGGAGGTAGACGATTTCGTCTCTTTCTGGCGCGGCACTCCGGGCATCGACTTGATTCGCATCAAGGAAGATGAAACAAATCTGATGCGGCCGGACGCGGGACACACAGGCGATGAGTGGAAGCATCCGTGCCATTACTTGTGGCGCGGCCCGGTGTATGTGAAGCACAACGGCGATGTTTATCCGTGCTGCCAGAGTTACATGCTCGATGGCGATGCAGTGGGCAACGTGGGACGTCAGACGCTGACCGAAATCTGGGATGGGCCGGCCATGCAGAATCTGCGCAAGCTGCATGCGCAAAATCGCGCCGGAGAAATTGCGATGTGCGCCAAGTGCTGCACGACCATTCCGCATCCGGCGCTCGTGGCGGGAAGTCTGGTGCTGCATGGCAAGACGGTCCGGCGTCTGATGCC
The DNA here is from genome assembly GCA_036268375.1 of Bryobacteraceae bacterium. Classification (GTDB taxonomy): domain Bacteria; phylum Acidobacteriota; class Terriglobia; order Bryobacterales; family Bryobacteraceae; genus PALSA-243. Next base: position 5,486 of record DATAUH010000193.1, read on the forward strand.
AGTAGTCGAGCGCATGACGTATTTATCCAAGCTGCCAAAGAAGCTTTTGACGCCGCCAAAACGACCCATGCGATAGCGGCCCGTTACGCGGCTGCAACACTGTCCCAAGCCTTGAAACAAATGCGCGCAAGCATTTCCAAACACCGCACGCGCAACTATAATGAGGTTTTCCACTTCAATCGAATACTCCAGGAGCAATCATGGCAGCAAAGCGGATCGGCATACTTACGGGCGGGGGCGACGTTCCAGGACTGAACTCGGTGATCAAGATGGTGACCTATCGCGGCGATGAGATGGGCTGCGAAGTCATCGGCATCCGGCGCGGTTGGGAGGGCTTGACGCACGTAAATCTGCAGGACCCGGCCAGCCGCGCGCGCTATGTTCAACCGCTCAACCGCGAAAACACGCGCACGATCGATCGCACCGGCGGCACCTATCTGCACAGTTCGCGTACAAATCCGGCCAAAATGGCGAAGCTGCCGCCGGTTCTGGAGGGGCAGGATTTTCCAAAGTACGAGACTACGAAAAAAGGCGTGACCAGCACCGTCTACGACATCACGCCGGCCGTGATGAAGAATATCGAGACCATTGGCCTCGATTATCTGATCGCCATCGGGGGTGACGACACGCTGAGTTATGCGGCGCACCTGGACCGTCAGGGCGTGAAGGTAATGGCGGTACCGAAGACGATGGATAACGACGTGCGCAACACGGAGTATTGCATCGGATTTTCGACCGCGATTACGCGCGCGATGGATGCGATTGAGCGGCAGCGTACGACCGTTGGTTCGCATGAGCGCGTGGGTATTTTCCGCGTGTTTGGCCGGGATGCGGGATACACGGCGCTCTACACGGCCTATGTCACGTCGATTCGCTGCGTGATTCCGGAATACAAGGTGAATCTGGAAAAGCTGATCGACCTGGTCATGACGGATAAGCGCGGCAATCCGAGCAATTATGCACTGGTCATCCTTTCGGAAGGCGCGGAATGGGAAGGGTACCAGGTGAAGGAATACGGCGATCCCGACGCGTTCGGGCATCGCAAAAAGATGAGCGTCGCCGAGGATCTGAGCAACGAAATCAAGCGCTCGACGAATGAAGAGACAATCGTCAGCGATCTGACGTATGACCTTCGCTCCGGTAGCGCCGATTTCGTGGACCGCATGGTGGCGTCAACGTTCGCCGGAATGGCTCTCGATGCAATCAAAGAAGGCAAGCACGGATTGATGACGGCGATCCAGCACGGCTCTTACGCGCTGGCGGAGATTCCGGATCCGAAGCTGGGGCCGCGCAAGGTCGACGTGCCTAACATGTACAACAGAGAACGGTACCGGCCGACGTACGACTGCAAGTTAGGGCTTCCGATTTTCCTGACGCGTTCGTAGCGCGCGTGTTGCGGCTCCGTGTGCAGCCATAGCGGCGGGAGCGCGCCTGCATAGTGGAACTTACTTGAACTGGAAGAAGCTGTTTGGCAAACCCGCTGAACCAGCGAAATTAACGCCGGAGCTGCGCGCGCGCATACAGGCATCATTTGACGATTCGTCACGCGACGAAGAGCACTTCCCGGAGACGATCGATCCGCGCATCTACCATCTGAAGCTGATTCGCGAGCATCTGGGCGATCTGCGCGGCAGACGCGTGCTGGACGTGGGTTGTGGCAAGGGCCGGTTCGCGCGGGTGTTTCATGAGCAGGAGCCGCAGGCGGAGCTTTGGGGCCTGGATATCTCGCCCGAGATGCTACGCTTTGTGCCGGCGGGGATTCAGACGCGCGCGGGTTCGATGACGGAGCTGCCGTTCGAAGATGCGTATTTCGATGGCGCCTACGCGACGGAGTCGCTCGAGCACGCCGTTGAGATTGAACGCGCGGTGGCGGAGATTTGCCGGGTGGTGAAGCCTGGCGGACGCATCGCGGTGATCGATAAGAACGCTGAACAATGGGGCAAACTCGAAACGCCGGAATGGGAACGCTGGTTCACGCGGCGTGAGTTGGAACGGATGCTGGGGAAGCATTGCAGCCAGGTCTCGAGCCGATTTATTTCCTACTGGGAAGATGTGGAGCCGGACGGGCTGTTTCTGGCATGGCTCGCCGTTCGCTAACGCGGCGGCGACAACACTCATAAAGCACCGGATGCCACGGAGCGGCTTTCATCCGGATTGTCGATCGGAATGGCCCAACTCTTTGCTGGGCGCGATGCGATCCCGAACCAGCTGTTTCAATTCTTTGATATCGGGAAAGCGGCCTTTCTCAGCGCGAGACCATACGGCATCTTCGCCGATGCGGATCTCGAAGACACCTCCGAGACCGGGAACTAGCGCCAGTTCGCCGACTTCGGCCGCAAAGGTAGTGAGGAGTTCCTGAGCCATCCACGCCGCCCGCAGCAACCAACGGCATTGGGTACAGTATTCGATTTCGATTCGTGGCGTCCTCTGCATCACTGCTGTGCAGTTTAGCTCCGATCGGACGACTACGCGTGGGCACGGCCTATTGTTGGTGCGGCTCGCCGTTCGCAACAGCGGCCGCCGGAATCTCTTCGCTCAAAAGTTGGCGCAGCGTGCCATCGATTTCGCGCGTCATCTCCTCGTGTAGTTCACCGCTGGCGCGGCCTGCGAACCCGGTATGAATGGCACGGACTCTACCATCGCGACCAACGAAGAAAGTGGTAGGCCAGGCGTTCAGATTAACGGCTTGGGAAAGCTTGGCGTTAAGCTCGGAAGGCTCGCCGGGTACCAGCACCGGATATTCGATTCCATATTGTTGAATGAAGGCCCGCAGGCGCGTGGGGTTTTGCAACTGATCGCCCTCTTCAAACGAGAGGTCGACAACTTCGAGTCCCGCGCTGTGATACTTCCGGTAGAGCTCTTCCAGGTACGGTGCTTCATCATGGCAATTGGGGCACCAGCTTCCGCCAATAGCAACCACCAGGACCTTGCCTTGGAAGCGGGCGTCAGTGTTCGAAACCACTTGACCCGCGAGATCGGGAAAGCTGAAGCGCAGAGGCTCATTGGCATCCTTCATGGTGGTGTGCTGCATCGGGTCATCGGGGGCAGGCAAGCCTTTCGCGCGCGCTTCGCTGGATCGAACCGCAGTCAGCTTTTTACCGTTCTGCGTGACTTCTAGCGAACCATCGGCGCGCAGCGCGAGTGTCAACAGGTTCGGGCGCGCTCCAGAGAAATGACTGAGAGTGAAGACGCCATCGCGGTATTCGCCGGTGAGCAGACCGGTATCGCCATCGACGCGCAGAATAGCGGCGGAGACCTCGGCGCCCTTCTGATGCACGATCAAGTGCCATGCCCTTTCGCCCTTGGCGCTGTGCACATCTTCGATATCCCACAGTCCCGCGACTTCAGGTGCCTTTTCGGTGGATGTGGCCTCGGCGTGGTACGGAACGGCATGGAACGCGTTAGTGCGGCCCTCGCGACCGTAGGACCCGCTCAACTCGCCGTCTTTGAGCGTGGCCTCGAGGCGCGTGGCGTAATGATCGAAGCGCAATTCCAAGACGCCGTCCCGGAACGAACCCGACGTGGAGGGCACCCTTTCATCGCCGTTGAAAAACCAGCCATGAACTCCTCCTTCGCTGGACAGCCCCAAGCGGAAGGGTATTTCACGACTGTTGGCGTTGATGGAAGCGCTCCAAATTCCATCAAGGGTCTGCGCGGAAAGAGAAGCGGCCAAACCGTAGATGAGTAGAAGGAATCGCATGAACATATTCTACCTGATGTCGATAGACTTGATGCAGATTCAGAAAGCTGCCGCCAGCGGATGCTTAGGGTATTTACCCGATTGATTGTATTATTTAACTAGTACATTATCGACACAGATGAAGCCCACATCGACATCCCGGCAGCCAGTGGAGTTCCGGCTGGACGCGTCGAGCGGCGTTCCCGTATATCGGCAAATCATCGATCAAATCACCGGCGGTGTCGCCTCCGGCGTACTAATCGCAGGCGACCAGTTACCAACCGTGCGGCAGGCTGCCGTCGATCTTGCGATCAATCCGAATACGGTGGTGCGCGCTTATCGCGAACTTGAAATACGCGGATTTCTAGAGACGCAGCAGGGTACGGGGACCTTCATCAGCCGGCGCAAGCCGCAGCAGGACGGCGCGGAGCGGCAGCGGCAACTGGATCAACTGGCCGCGGAATGTATAGCGCGCGCGGGCGCAAGCGGTTTTACGACTGAGGAATTACTGGAGAAACTGTATGCCCTTCACAACGACGCCACTCGGAATGGGAATTAGTTCGCTGCAAGGCCAGACGGTGCAGGTGCGAATCAGCCGCGTGGGCGTGGCGCTGTTCGTAGCGATGACGCTGGCGGGCGTTGCGATCGCGGCACTCATGCAAAATCCGATACCTGGAATTGTGGGATTGGTGGTCGGCCTTTATCTGCTCTTTGCGATTCGAATCGCGGACCAGTGGGAGAAGGTGGCGGTGCTCCGAGTTGGGCGCTATATCGGGCTGCGTGGGCCGGGCCTCTATCACATCATTCCGATTGTCGACTCGATCAGCAGGTATGTGGACCAGCGCGTGCGCGTGGCCAGCGTGTCGGCGGAATCGACGCTAACCAAGGACACGGTGCCGGTGAATGTAGACGCGATTGTGTTCTGGATGGTCTGGAATGCGGAGAAATCGATCCTGGAAGTGCAGGATTTTTCGCAGGCGATTACGTTGAGCGCGCAGACGGCGCTGAGAGAATCAATCGGCCGGCACGACCTGCACCAGATGGTCGCGGAGCGCGAGATGATGGGGCACGAACTGCAGCGAATTCTGGACGAGAAGACAAACCCGTGGGGAATTACCGTGCAGTCGGTGGAGATTCGCGATGTGCAGATTCCTCCGGAGTTGCAGGATGCGATGTCGCGGCAGGCTCAAGCGGAGCGGGAGCGGCAGGCGCGCAACATTCTCGGACAGGCCGAAACGGAAATCGCGGACAAGTTCGCGGCGGCGGCGGCGATTTACCAGGATAATCCGGTGGCTTTGCATTTGCGCGCGATGAATATGCTGTACGAGGCGATAAAAGAGCGCGGCTCGATGGTGATCGTACCGTCGTCGGCAGTGGAGACGATGGGGCTGGGCGGCACGTTGGCCACAGCCTCGCTGAATGGCGCGAAGCCGCAGTAGGCGCCAGCGGCTTTTTGCCGCGATGACGCAAGACAAGACGGACCGGACGGGCTACACTAACTGCTATTTAGGAGGACGACGTGCCCAATCCAGCGGTGACACTGACCTTTGACCCGCCCGGTCCGCAATACGCGATCACGGAACAATGCGAGATGCCGGCTATCATGGCCACGGCCAACTTGCAAAATGTATCTTCAGCGCTTCTGAACAGTCTGCAGTTCCAGTGGAGCGTGACTGTGGTGTTCAATAGCGCGAACTGTTCGCATGCGCGCGGGCGCGTGACCAAGCACACGCCCATCAGCGCGTCGACGTCAACGAACGCGTTCGCGATTCCGTTTACACAGGTGCGCGGCGGCGACCTTATCGTGGCAGTTTCGGTAAAAGTGGGCGATCTTACCCTAACCGCGCAGAGCAGCGGTTTGACGATCGTGGGGACGAATCCATCGATTGCAGCGCTCCAAGCCGCGGCGCCCGCGAGTGACACATTCCGCAGGCTAACGCGCCTCGAAAGCGGACTGCGCCAGTTCCTTTCCCCATCGTGCCCGCTGTTCAGCGGCGACAATCTGGGCGGCGTAGGACTATGCCAATTGACGAATCCGACGCCCACCGACGATCAAGTGTGGAGTTGGAAGGCGAATCTCGAGGGCGGGACTGCGCTGTGGAAGAGCAAAGAGAACACCGCGCGCGGTTTTGCGGCGCAGATGCGGAAAAACGCCAGCTTTCAAACGTTGGTGCAAGCCTACAACAGCCAGCGCGCTGCCGCGGCGACAGCGGGAGGGTCATCAGTAGCCGCCCCGCCGATTTCGATCACGCTGCCCGACTATACCGATGATCAATTGCAGCGAGAAACGCTGCGTGGCTTCAACGGCTGGGCCGCCCAACTGCACGAATTTCGGCCACGCGTAGATGCGAACGGCATTCTGGTGGTGACTGTCGCTGCCGGCGCTAGCACCGGGACCGCGGAGTGGGAAGTGCTGACAGTGGACGAGCGAAACGCATTCTACGATGCCGCAGGAATTGCGGCAAATCACCGGGGCGACGTGAACTATGTCAACGACGTGATGAAAAAGGACACGTTCTGATCGCGAGGTTCCGTAAGATCATCGCGCCGCTGCTGTTACTTGCCGCGAGCTGCCATACGCAGAGCCCGTTGCCGCGTTATCTGTACGTGCTGACCTGCGACGGGCGTCTCGACAAGCTGGACACGGTGGAAAACAAGAAGACCGCGTCGGCCGACCTGACGAAACTGCCGGGCGAGGCGGCGCTTCCTTCAGCGGAAGGCGCGTACGACGGGTGCTTGGCATATCAGGCGCTCTACGACGCCGATGCTTCGGCCTTTTACACCGTAGCGCCGCTGCAAGCCTCCATGAAAGAGAACGGAACCAAGGACTACCGGGTGGTGGAGTATTCCCTGCCCCAGGTTCGTTTGATCAAAAGCACGCCGGCGGCAACCAATGCGACGGAGCCCCCGCATCTGAAAGTTTCAAACTCCGGTATACGCCTGACTCCGGCCGCGGAGTGGCATCCGCCTTCGCAGTTCGTTTTTTCAGGTTTTGCTCCCGGCGAGGCGGCGGGCAATCAATTAATCGAGGCCTCTGGAGATCGCGCGCTGCTGCGCTTGTTTGGAGCAAATCCGGCGCAAGTCTTGCTAGGAGTGGCGCATACGCAAGCGAAGACGCTGGTTCGCTTGCAGAATACGCCGCCCACGACGGCTGCTAACGCGCATCTGGCGCCGGGCGGCGCCGCGGTGCTCATTGAGGAAGTTACCCGATCACCGAAACCAGAAAAAACCGGAGTGCTTGCCTTGTTCGATGCCACAACCAGCCGAAAAAACGAACTGCTCAACAGCCCGGAGATTCGGTCGCAGTATTTTCTTGCGATTTCGCCCAATGGCAAGGCGATCTACCATTCGGCCGAAGACTACTCTTTCGTGGATTTGAAACAGACGTTCTCGAACGAGCCGGTGACGCGGCCGCCGGGAGCCACTTATCCGAACATTTTTTTCGCGGACAAATAATACCCGGCGCCGTTACTTCTCGACGGCGGACTTGGCGGCTTCAACGACTGCTTCGACTTCAGTCTGGTACTGCTGAAGCAGCTCCGGCGTAGTGGCTTCGAAGCGCATCACGAGAACCGGCTGCGTGTTGGAGGCTCGCACCAGACCCCAGCCATGAGGAAAGATGGCGCGGACGCCATCCACATCGATGGTCTTGTATCTCCCTTTCAGAGCCTCCGCGGAGCGGCGGACGACTTCGAACTTCAACTCGTCGGCGCAGTCGAACCGAATTTCGGGAGTGGTGACGGTTTTCGGTAGATCGGCCAGTTGGTACGAGAGGGGATGGCCGGAGTTCGCCACAATTTCGATCAAGCGGCAGGCGGCGTAGAGAGCGTCGTCGAAGCCGTAGTAGCGGTCGCCGAAGAACATGTGGCCGCTCATTTCACCAGCGAGCTCGGCGTGGGTCTCCTTCATTTTGGCTTTGATGAGTGAGTGACCGGTCTTCCACATGATCGGATTGCCGCCGCGCGCGGCCAAGTCGTCATACATCGCTTGCGAGCACTTTACTTCGCTGATGAAAGTGGCGCCGGGTTTGCGCGTGAGGATCTCGCGCGCGTAGATGATCAGCAATTGATCGCCATAGACAACCTGACCGGTTTCGTCGACGGCGCCGATGCGGTCGGTGTCGCCATCGAAAGCGATGCCTAGTTCCGCGCCGGTTTCGCGCACCTTAGCGATGAGGTCCTGCAGGTTGTGCGGGACGGTGGGATCGGGGTGATGATTGGGAAAGCGGCCGTCCATATCGAAGTACATTTCGATTGCGTCGGCGTTCAACCGCTCCAGCAGGCGATGCATGACGGGACCGCCGGTACCGTTGCCGGCGTCGATCACGACTTTGACGCGGCGCGGAAATTTGAACTGCGAGGAGATCTCTTCGACATACGGAGTGGCGCAATCGGCGGTGCTCTCGCTGCCTTCGCCGCTCGCAAGGTCACCGGTCTCCATCATGTGGCGCAGTTCCTGAATAGCTTCGCCATGGATCGTGGAAGCGCCGCAGACGGTTTTGAAGCCGTTGAATTCGGCGGGGTTGTGGCTGCCGGTGATCATAACGGCGCCGTCGGCTTTCAGATGGAACTGCGAGTAGTAGAGCACGGGCGTGGGCACGACGCCAATATCCGTCACATGGCAGCCGCTCGCTTTAAGGCCGCGCATCAGGGCGTCACGCAGACGGGGAGAGCTGAGACGGGTATCGCGGCCAAGGTTGATCTTAGGACCAGAGTTGCGCTGCAGGTAAGTACCGAAGGCTTGGCCGAGGAGTTCGACGCCGGCGTCAGTGAGTTCAACATCGGCGATGCCGCGGATGTCGTACTCGCGGAAGATGGTGGGTTTCAGCATGAAATCTCTATCGAACCACAACTCAGTGGTGACGCGGGGATATAAGATGATATCGGAAGCTCAAGATGAAAGTCGCCGAACGTCAGTTTACAACCATTAGCGGTGTCCCTGTCGCGCCGCTCTACGGCCCTGAAGATGCCGCTGGACTCGACCCCGGCCAACCCGGCGATTTTCCGTATACGCGCGGCATCCACCGCGACATGTATCGCGGAAAACTGTGGACGATGCGCCAGTTTTCCGGCTTTGCGACGCCGGAGGAAACGAACCGGCGCTATCACTATTTACTGGAGCAGGGCCAGACCGGACTTTCGGTGGCATTCGACCTGCCGACGTTGATGGGCTACGACTCCGACCATGCGATGAGCGAAGGCGAAGTCGGCAAGTGCGGCGCGGCCATTTCGTCCCTCGAGGACATGGAGATTCTGTTCCGCGGCATCCCTCTGGGCGATGTGACGGTTTCGATGACGATCAATTCGCCCGCATGTGTGCTGTGGGCGATGTACCTGGCGGTGGCGGAGCAGCAGGGCGTAGATTGGGCGCGCGTTTCGGGCACGCTGCAGAACGACATTCTGAAGGAATATATCGCGCAGAAGGAATACATCTTTCCGCCGAAGCCTTCGATGCGTCTGGTGACGGACACGATCGAGTTCGGCGCGAAGCACACGCCGCGATTCAATCCGATTTCGATCAGCGGATATCACATTCGTGAGGCCGGGTCGACGGCGGTGCAGGAACTCGCGTTCACGCTGCGCGACGGCATGGAGTATGTCGATTGGGCGCTGGAGCGTGGGCTTAATGTTGACGATTTCGCGCCGCGCCTGAGCTTCTTCTTTAACGCGCATAGCGATTTCTTCGAAGAGATTGCGAAGTATCGCGCGGCGCGGCGGATTTGGGCGTTGGCCATGCGCGACCGTTATGGCGCGAAAAGTGAACGTAGCATGAAACTGCGTTTCCACGCGCAAACGGCGGGATGTTCACTGACCTGGCAGCAGCCATATAACAATGTAGTGCGCACGGCGATTCAAGCGCTATCGGCGGTGCTGGGCGGGGCGCAATCGCTGCACACGAACTCGCTCGATGAGGCGTATGCGCTGCCGAGCGAACACGCGGTAACGATCGCGCTGCGCACGCAGCAGGTGTTGGCTTACGAAAGCGGGGTGCCGAACACGCCCGATCCGCTGGGTGGAAGCTACTTCCTGGAAAAGCTGACGGCGGAATCGGAGAGCGCAGCCAACGAATATATACGCCGCATTGATGAGATGGGCGGCATGATTCCGGCGATTGAAGCAGGCTTCCCCCAATCGGAGATCGCTGCTGCGAGTTATCAGTATCAGCGCGAGGTGGAAGCGGGCGAACGAATTGTGGTGGGCGTGAACAAGTTTCAATCCGACGATCAGCCGATCGAGTTGCTGCACATTGACGAAACGGCGGGCCAGCATCAAACGGATAAGCTGACTAAGCTGCGCGCGCGCCGCGATAACGGCTGCGTCCAGAAATCGCTGAACGCGCTGCGCAAAGCGGCGGAGGGAACCGAGAACACGATGCCCTATCTGCTGGACGCGGTAAAGGCATACGCCACGTTGGGCGAAATCTGCGACGCATTCCGCGACGTGTTCGGCGTACACCAAGAGACGACTCACCTATAAACTACATGGCGCATCCTATTCGAGTGCTGGTGGCCAAACCGGGGCTGGACGGACACGACCGCGGGGCTAAAGTGATTGCGCGCGCGTTGCGCGACGCCGGAATGGAAGTAATCTACACCGGCCTGCGGCAGACGCCCGAGATGATTGTGAATGCAGCCCTGCAGGAGGACGTGCAGGTGATCGGCCTGTCCATTCTTTCCGGCGCGCATAACGCGATTGTGCCGCGCGTGATGGAGCTGCTGCGCGAGAAGGACATGACCGACGTGAAGGTGCTGGTGGGCGGGATCGTTCCGGATGAAGACGCGGAAGAGCTGAAGCGGATCGGCGTGGCGGCGGTTTTTCAGCCGGGGGCTTCACTGGATGCGATTGTGACTTTTATTCGCGGGGCGGTACCGGCGGCGTGACCGCTAAAGCAGATCGGTTCGATGCGTCTATGCGTCAGTGAGCAGATCCTCATTGAGGCCGCGGGCCTTGGAGGACGCACGATGACAGATGCTATTCACGTATGCGCGATCGGCGCTGGCCGCATATATCAGGCCTCCGAGCTCGGCGAGCAGACGTGCAAGGTTCGGCGGGCAGCAGTTCGGGCCGAAGCGGGGTTGGCGCTGAAATCCGGCGAACGCGATCAGCGGAGCCTG
>DATAUH010000194.1:0-5922 GCA_036268375.1 Bryobacteraceae bacterium
GGATGACGTCCAGGCGCAAAGCCAACCCGCCAGATTCCGCGTAGACCCGCCGCACATCACATCCGCACACGTCGGATTAGGCGTGCGGCCAAATGAATCCGCCGAAGGCGAAGTTGCTTTCATCCAGCGCGGCGCGTCCTCGAGCCAGATCTACAGCTTCACGTTTCTCGAAGTCCGCCCCGCTATCGCGGAGGCCAAGATCGATGCTCCCCTGCAGCGCTTTACCGCCGGCGCGAATGCGACTGACATCGCCGTGCCGTGGAGGAAAGCTCCCTTCTTTAACGAATTCCTTCGCTGGATCGTATGGCGCGAAGGCCGCGCCATCAAGGCCCTCTCGAGCGCGAGCGAGAAACCCGTCTCGCTCGAACTTCCCACGGAGTTAGACAGCATCGTAAGACCTCCGCTAAAGACAACCGACGGACCGGTCGAGGTCTTAGCCGTATCGCACGACCGCGCCCATCTATTGCTCGCCGAGTTTTCCGGACGGATGGGAGAAGAAGGATCAGCGAAGCTCGCCTGGAATATTGCGCTGCCCGCCCATCCCCTGGGCATTACTGCTGCGCTCGAAGCCGATTCTAGCCAAAGCTATCGTCATATCGCGCTGATCGCAGAAGGCTCCGGTGGGTTCGAGATTTTTCATGCGCGCTACCGCCCGGGAACCACACCGCAGTCGTTCCGTTCGACGCACGTCGCCGGTCGTCCTCTGGCTGGCGCTCAGCCGGCGCTGTACATCGAAGCCAACGGCCGCGCGCGCGTCGGCATAATTGCGCAGCCGGCCGGCAGCGCGGCGGTCGAAATCGTGGAGGCCGTTTTCGAGCCTGACGATAGCCCTGCCAAAGTCACCATCGGCCCACCCAGCGAACTCCCTGGTGCGCCCGTGTCAGGCGCATTGCTTTACACGGATCGCCCGGACGTTCCGGTGCGTCTCGAAGGCGTCATCGAAGCGGCAGGCAATAAGCTGCTCAAGTTGGATCCGGCGTTGAAATTGATTCCGGCGCCACCATGCACGCCCATGAGCGGCATCCTGCTCGCTCCCGGCAAGCAGACCACTTACACGTTCTGCACTGGCGCGGAGAGAGCTCTCTACATTTCCGCCCTGTAGGACGCACGCATCGCAGGCAGCGTGACGCCGGAGTACGGCACGATCCCAACTCTCGCATTCGCGCCCGCGCCGCGCAGCAATTCCGCCCACGCCGATTCGCAATCTGCAAACGCAATCGGCGTGAAATGGCAACGCCGCACGAACTGCTCATCTAATCCCGACACTAAGTGCACGTTATACAGGCGGCCCAAGCGCGCCACCCAATACGCCTTGTGCCCGCCCACGACGAACTCTCGCTCCAACGCCTCCCGCATTTCGAAATCGTTGCTGTATCGCGCGACGTACTCTTCAAACGCGCGAATCCCCGCGCCGCTCGGGCACTCCGCCAAGAACAGAATCGACCCGCCCGGCCGCAGCGCCTGGCACGCGTTTTCCAACCCCTTGTGGGCCTGCCGCAGATCGATATCGAGCGGAAATCCGCCCGCCGACGCTACCAAAATGTCGTATGGCTTTTCGATCTCCACGCGCATCATCTCGTCCACCGCGCGGCAACCTTCACGATGCGCCAATTCCAAATCGCCCGCCACCACCCGCACCAGCTTGCCTTCCGGGCTCAACACTACATTCACGATGAAATCCGGCTCCGCCATGCGGCAGGCTTCGAGTAAATCCTCATGCGCCGGGTTCCCATCCAACTTTCCGGACCGGCAGTTCTCGTCAAAAATCATGCGATGGTTGAAAGTCGTCGTGCGGAAACCCGCGACGCCCGGAACAAGGCTCTTCCGCCCGCCCGAATAGCCCGCGATCAGGTGATAAATGATCTCGCCCGTAAGAATGATCCGATCGGCCTCCCAAACTTCGCGACTAATCTCGACGCGATTACCGAAACTGGTCACCCCGATCTCCACCAGCGCCGAATCGTCCGTGGCAACATGATCGAAGCAGCGTATCCGGTCGAAAATCTCATCGCCCACGATCATCCGCTGCTCCGCTTCCGTCTGCCGGCGATGGATTCCCAACGCAAACACGATGAAGATATTCCGGTCCGGCACGCCCGCCCGGTTCAGCGTCTCTAAAATCAGCGGCAGCATCAACTCCGTGCGCGTCAACCGCGTGATGTCGTTCACCACAATCGCCACGCGCTCTCCCGCGCGCACAATTTCACCGAGCGGCGCCGCCCCAATCGGGTGCTCCAGGACATCACGAACCGCTGCAGCCTCATCGGCCACCACCGGCACATCGCGCGGCGACAGCACATCGCCATCCACGCGCAGTCCAACGCGCGCTTTACCGTACGGCAATTCGAACACGCGTCCCGGCATACTCAACGGCCCATCGCCTCCGCCTTGCGAAACGCATAGCGAAAGCCGTTCTCTGCAATCCCGCGCAGTTCGCTCTCGCTGAAACCGAACACGCGTGCCGCCAGTTCATACTCGCCCGTCAACGTGCACCGGAACATCGCGGGATCGTCCGTATTCAACGTGATCGGCACGCCCGCATCGAACAATCGCCGCACCGGATGCTCTTCTAACCGCTTCACCACGCCCGTCACCACATTGCTCGTGATGCAGATCTCGAGCGGAATATCCCGCTCGCGCAACTCGCGCATCAAACGCTGATCCTGCGCCGCCGCGATCCCGTGTCCAATGCGTTCCGCGCCCAATTCCAGCGCCGCCCAGATCGATTCCGGACCCATGCTCTCGCCCGCATGCGCCGTCAACCGTAACCCCGCGCTCTTCGCAAACGCGAACGCACCTCCAAACAACGAAGCCGGCCCGCGCTCTTCACTGCCGCCAATTCCGAACGCGATCACGCCCTCATCCACTCGCTCCGCCGCCAATTCCGCCACCGCCTGCACGTGCTCCACTCCAAACTGCCGCACCGCATCCAAAATCCAATGGACCTCCACCGCCGATCCCCGCGCCGCTTCGCGTATTGCATCGAAAATCGGCGCAAACTCCTGCTCCTTCCATAACACTACCCCAGCCGCCACGATGATCTCCGCGTACCGTACGTTCTGCGCTTCCAATCGCTCCAGCAGCCTGCGCGCAATCAGCGCATAGTCCTCCGGCGACCGCAGCCGCTTACCAATCACGCCGAACGCCTTCAAGAACGCATCAAAATTCGAATAGTGATAAAGAGCGCGAAACTCCTCCACCGGCGTCCCCGGGTCCAGTTCGTGCAGGGTTTCGGGCTCAATCGAACCTTCCAAATGGAGATGCAGTTCTGCTTTCGGCAGCGTGCGCGCCAAATCGTCCATACTTGTTTCTAGGCCCTCGCTGTTCAACTTTCTCTTTGTTTATTAGACTCTCATGACTGCGGAAGAAATCGAAGCAATAGTAGGTGGATATCATGGCGACGCGTTCCGCGTCTTAGGTCCGCACGCCCGCAATCGCAAGCCTCCCGCCAAACCGAAGTGGGAAGTGCGCGCGTTCCTTCCTCAGGCTCAATCCGTATCGGTGCTCACCGGCAGCGAAACCGTCGAGATGACAAAGCTGCACGCGGACGGCTTCTTCTGCGGTTCGCTCAACGGCGCCGTCGGTTCCTACCGCCTGCGCCTGCATTGCTGGGACGGCCGCGAAATCGAAATTGAAGACCCCTACAGCTACGGTCCGCAAATCTCCGATACCGATCTTTACCTCCACACCGAAGGCACTCTCTACGAGGCCTACCACACGCTGGGCGCGCACATCACTGAACAGGGCGTCCGCTTCGCCGTCTGGGCCCCCAACGCCCTCAACGTAACCATCGCCGGCGAATTCAACGATTGGGACATCCGCCGCCACTCCATGCGCCGCCGCAATGGTGGCGTGTGGGAGCTTTTCATCCCTGGCCTGCGCGAAGGCGCCGCATACAAATATCACATCCGCTCCCGTTTCGGTGGCTATCAGCAACTCAAAGCCGACCCGTACGCGTTCTATAGCGAGACCCCGCCCAAATCCGCCTCAGTCGTATGGCGCCTCGACAACTATCACTGGAACGACGCAGAGTGGATGGAAGCGCGCGCCAAGAAAGACTGGCTAAAGTCCCCAGTGGCCGTCTACGAAGTCCACGCCGGATCCTGGATGCAGGGCTTGAGCTATCGCGAAATGGCCGTCAAGCTGGTCCAATACGTCAAAATGATGGGCTACACGCATATCGAGCTCCTGCCCATCATGGAGCATCCCTTCACCGGCTCCTGGGGCTACCAGGTCATCGGCTACTTCGCACCCACATCGCGCTTCGGAAATCCCGACGATTTCCGTTACTTCATCGATTGCTGTCACCAGGCCGGCATCGGCGTCATCGTCGATTGGGTCCCCGCGCACTTCCCCAAAGATGCGCATGGCCTCGGTTATTTCGACGGCACCGCGCTCTACGAACACGCCGACCCTCGCATGGGCGAACACCTCGATTGGGGCACCAAGATCTTCAACTACGGGCGCAACGAAATTCGCGCCTTTCTGATTTCGAACGCGCTCTTCTGGCTGAAGGAATTTCACATCGATGCCCTCCGCGTCGACGCCGTCGCATCCATGCTCTACCTCGATTACTCGCGCAAAGCCGGCGAGTGGGTCCCCAACCAGTTCGGCGGCAATGAAAACCTCGAGGCCATCGAATTTCTGCGCCGCTTCAATGAACACGCCCACAAAGTCCCGGGCGTCTTCACCGCCGCCGAAGAGTCCACCGCGTTTCCCGGCGTCTCAAAACCCGTCTACCTCGGCGGCCTCGGTTTCACCATGAAGTGGAACATGGGGTGGATGCACGACATGCTGTCCTACTTTGGTAACGACCCCATCTACCGCAAATTCCACCAGAACAGCATCACCTTCAGCCTGATGTATGCCTTCACCGAAAACTTCATCCTGCCCATTTCGCACGATGAAGTGGTTTATGGCAAGCACTCGCTCTTAGGCCGCATGCCCGGCGATGAGTGGCGCCAGTTCGCCAACGCGCGCGTCTTCCTCGCGTATATGTGGGCGCATCCCGGCAAGAAGCTTCTCTTCATGGGCCAGGAGATCGGCCAGCGGGATGAATGGAACCACGACGACAGCGTGCCCTGGTGGATTCTCGAATTCGAACCGCACCGCAAACTGCAAAACCTCGCCCGCGAACTGAATCGCATTTACAGCTCCAACCCCGCGCTTTATGAAGTCGACTTCCACTACACCGGCTTCGAATGGATCGATTTCCGCGACGCCGAATCCAGCATCATCGCCTTCCTCCGCCGCGCCGAGGATCCCGCCGACTTCATCCTGTTCTGCTGCAACTTCACTCCCATGCCGCGCGAAGCCTACGATTTCGGCGTACCCGAACCAGGCCTCTACGAAGAGATCCTCAACACCGATTCCGAATTCTTCGGCGGCTCCAACATCGGCAACGGCGGCCTGCTTTCGACCAACCCCATACCGAAGCACAATCACCCGCAGAGTCTCTCCGTGACGCTGCCGCCCTTAGCAGTGGTCGCTTTCAAGAAGAGATAACCCCGCGATCACTGGCATTGCCCGAACGCACATTTCGAGTCCGCGGTGCATTGTCCGTACCCGCCTCGTCTGCACCCGTTCAATCGATTTGAAGTATCTCGTCCTAACTCCCTCCATTGCTAGTTATTTGTTACCGGTGACCGGGCGCG
Source organism: Bryobacteraceae bacterium (assembly GCA_036268375.1). Classification (GTDB taxonomy): domain Bacteria; phylum Acidobacteriota; class Terriglobia; order Bryobacterales; family Bryobacteraceae; genus PALSA-243. The sequence goes on from DATAUH010000194.1 coordinate 5,655, forward strand.
GTTTTGTGAAACAGCTCCCACTTACAGGCGCCCAGCACTATGATTCGCCAGTATGCCCCTCAACGAAAACCTTAAGTTGGATCGAAGTAGGCAAAACCTCCATGTGCCAAGAGCCAATCGCTACGGACGTAGACATGTGAGCTACGCATTTTTCACTGGCAGTCCAAACTGCGTCGCCGACGCGTTCAAGCACAGACAAGCCGAAAAGTCCTCTTACCTGAGTGCGACAACGTGGCCATGAGCAGGTACTTCATCGAATTGCAGTTCT
>DATAUH010000195.1:0-3759 GCA_036268375.1 Bryobacteraceae bacterium
GGTTTGCGTGCGGATGTTGCCGACGCGGAGCTCGGGACGCGCGGATGAAATTTCACGGCGGAGGACCGAAGCGAACGCGAGTGGATTGGCCGTGGAGGCGCGAACAACGAAGGTTCCGCGCGTGCTGGGCCGAAAGGCTGCAGCGTCGTTGACGTAGAACTGCAGATAGATGGTGGGCCGGATGGGATTGCGCACGTTATCGCGTGAGCGCGCGTCCGCTACGACGCCGACGATTTCGAAACGCGTGTTGCCGCCGGCGCCCGACTTAAGGAACCACTTGCCGAGGGCGTTTTCGTTGTTGAAATATTGCTTCACGAAGGCTTCATTGACGAGGGCGGAATCGGCGCTGGAGCCCGATGCGCGGAAGTCTGCGCCGGCGCGGATGGGGATATGCAGCGCGTCGAAGAAGCCGGGTGAAACACGAAGGACGTCGGCATTGACGCTGCTCGAGAGGCCGTTGGCGGTGATGCGGCTGTTACCGGATTCGCCGCTCATCATGGGCCAGACGGTGAGTGCGGCACGTTCGACGCCGGGCGTATCGCGTACGCGGTCGAGCGCCTGCTGCCACGCGACCGGCGGCTGGGGAGTGCGCGCGGCAGTTTCGAAATTCAGGACGCGTTCCGCCGAGAATCCGTTGGACTGCGCGGTGAGGCGGTCGAAGCTGTGCACGAACAGGCCGGCGACAAAGTGCACGATGAAACAGAAGGCGATTTGCAGCGCTGCCAAGATATACATGGCGCGATGCCGGGTGGGTGCGTTTGCGCCGCGCAAGGCGGATACGGGCTTGATGGCGGAAGCGCGCAGCGCGGGAAGGAAGCCGAAGAGGCCGGTGACGAGCAGGGCGAGCACGAAAGAGAAGACGGGGGCGCGCCAATCGGCAGAGAGGACGAGACGCGCGGGATTTTCGGGCGTATCGATCATGCGCAGGATCATGGGCGCGGTCCACCACGCGAAGAGACCACCGAGCGCAGCGGCGAGGAATGCGAGCCACGCGCTTTCGATGAGGAGCAACTGCGCGAGGCGCGCGCGGCCGGCGCCGATGGAAATGCGCAGGGCCATTTCACGGGCGCGAGCGGTGGATTGCGCCATCATCAGGTTGGCAACGTTGGCGCACGCGATCAGTAACGAGAGCGCGACCAGGATTGCCAGGGCGATAAGGGAGTGGCGGTAATCACGCTGCAGGTTGGAGCGGCCAGCCGAGGCGGGCTCGAGCAGAATACTGTCCTTGAGAAACGGCGTGCGGCGCTGCTCGGTCGCGCTGAGGGTGCGGGCGAGTTCGTCCTGGATTTGGGCATGCGTGGCGCGGAGGATTTCGAAGATGCGCTCGCGAGTGACACCGGGTTTGAGTTGCACGAGCGCGCGCAGCCAATAGTTATTGGGGCTCGAGAGCGTGCGCGGATCCTTCATGGCCATGGGCAGGAAAATGTCCGTGAGGATACCTGTTTCTGTACCGGTGAATTCGGCAGGCCCGACGCCGATGATGGTGAAGGTGGCGTCACCAATTCGGAGAGCGCGACCGACTATGTTTGGATTGCGCGCGAAGCGGCGACTCCAGTAGTCGTAGGAAAGAACGGCGTAGGGATGCGCGCCGGGTTCGCGGTCGTCATCGGCGGTGAAGAGACGACCCGCAGCGGGGCGCAGACCGAAGGCGGGGAACATCCAACCGGAGACGTATTGGCCGTAGGCGCGTTCGAGACCGGCGTCGGAACCGTAGGTGAGTTCGGTGACGCCCGCGTACGAGGCGGCGATGAGTTCGGCTTGCGACTGCGCCGCTTGGCGGAGGCGGAGGAATTCGGGGTAGGAGCAACTGTCGTAGACGCCCAACTTGCCATCGACGCCATAGCCCTGGAAAGCGACGGAGTAGAGCGCGTCGGCATGGGCAACCGGCAAGGGGCGCAGGAGCAGGGCATCGATGATGCGAAAGGCGGCGGTGCAGGAGCCGATGCCGAGAGCGAGCGAGAGCACGGCCGCGGCGGAGGTGACTTTGCGCTTCATCAATTGGCGCCAGCCGAAGACGGCGTCGGCGCGCAGGGAATCTAGCCAGGGGAGCAGGCGGAGATCGCGGGTCGATTCGCGATGGTGGAGAGGCGAACCGAAGGCGCGGCGGGCTTCGGCGGGATCGCGGCCGTGATCGGCGGCGTCGGCGAGGTGGGCGCGGAGCTCTTCGTCGAGGTCCCGCGTGATGCGGGCGGGCCGCAACGCATTCGTGATTCGAGACCACAGCGACATAGTTAGACCGTTTTCAGAACGCGGTTAACGGCCGAGGTGACGGCCTGCCAGCGCGACTCTTCAAGGCCGAGCTGCTTTTTGCCTTGGGTGGTGAGCTCATAGATGCGCGCGCGGCGGCCGGTGTCTTTGGTGATCCAGGCGGCTTTGATCCAGCTGGCTTCCTCCATGCGGTGGAGCGCGGGATAGAGCGAGCCTTCTTCGACTCGGAGCACTTCGCGCGAGATTTCCTGGATGGCGGTCATGATGGCGTAGCCGTGGAGGCCGGGACGGCGGGAGAGGACTTTGAGAACCAGGAGGTCCATCGAGCCTTGGAGCGAATCGGTTTTGCTCATATTTAGAAGTCTTAGTATTTAGACTACTGAGTACTGCGAAAGTTTGAGAAGGTTACAAAGAAAATTTTGGGGGGGGAAGGCGGTGCGGCTGATTGGTGCGGTTTGGCGCCTTTTGAGGGCGGTTCGGCTTTGGGGCGTGGCTTTCCTGCGGGTTGTGACGGGGGCGTGTGATTTGAGGCGGTTTTCTCGATAGAAGCTCGCTTTCTGACGTTAGCCGGCCATTGCGGGCATGATGTTTGCCTGCGCGGGACGCGTTTCCGGCTTCGGCTGGCGGTGTTTGGCGCCGATATGGAAGCTGCGGGCCTCATTTAAGCGCTGTTCGCGGTTGCGATAGCGCGCCATCCCGGCAGTTGAAAAAACGAACCCACCGTGGGCCGCCGCGGGCGTGAAGTCGTCGGCGGGGTCGTAGGTTTCGCCTTTGGCTTCAGCGTGTTCGACCAGGAGTTCGGCTTCATTCCGGGCGTGGTCGTGGGCGGCTTTGCGCTCGGACTGGATGTCGCCCAGAGCTTTCATGTCCTTTTCGAGGGTGCGGCGGACGCGGCCTTCGTAGATGGTGAGCAGGTTGAACTGGTGGGCCTGCTGGAGGAAGGTTTCGGCTGCGGCGAGGGCGGCATCGACTTGTGGATGGCCGGCGTGAATGGAATCGACATGGGCGCGGAAGCCCTGGGCGAAGATGCCGGATTCGAGGGAGCGGATGTGGAGGAGACGCCACATGCAATCGGCCATGGAGACGGCGAGAAAGTGTTCGGTGGGAGAGGCGGGGGCGTGTTCGGTGAGGATTTGGGCGAGGTGAGCTTCGTAGAGGGCGAGGTCTTCGGGAGTGCCGATGATGGTTTGGGCGGTGGCGCCATTTTTGTAGGCGTTGAGGGAGGAGCGGAGGCGATCGGCTTCGGTGCGGGGGCCGGTGCTTTTCTGGGCGTTGGCGCGGTTGGCGGCGAGGCGGCGGTCGGAGAGGGGCGGGTTGGTGGTTTGAGTGGACGGAGCCGGCTCAGTGGATTCGTTTCGGTTGAGTAGATCGGACATGGAAAAATACCTCCGATTTTATAGGTAGCAGGCGAGGTTGGGTACGGCGGGGGTTGGGATTTGTAGGTGCTTGAGGAGTGGGGAGATATAGATTTTCAGAAATTGTGAATGGCAATTGCAACGGGGTCCGAGTTCAGGGAAACGCATTTGAATCTCGCAAAGGCGCAAAGCTCGC
>DATAUH010000196.1:0-8035 GCA_036268375.1 Bryobacteraceae bacterium
TGGAGCTCTCCGAACGCATGCATTCACGCGTCGGCGGCTTTGTTCTGCTCTCCGAAGGGTACGACTCGGAACTGGCCGCGGATTTCGAAGGCGATGGACGTTTCGTGCTGCCGAAACCGGTGCAGGAGACCGAACTCGATCGCGTGCTGCGAGCGCTAGAGACCTCGTTGAAAACCACCAAAGTGGTCAACATTCGCAACAATAGTGTCGCTTAGTGCACGTTTCAAAAGTCAGCTCACGTATTTTCCTGATCCATCCGGCCTTGCGCTGGCGGAAAAAATAGTGGACGCAAGACGCCGGGAGACTGCATAGATCGGAGCCGATCTCGGGCGTAACGTCATGTTGGCCTAAGTCTTGGCGGATAGCCTATTTCTTAGCGCAATGCTGGTCGAGAAATCGGAAGACATCGTCGGCCCAGACAGCCGATCCAAAGTAACCGAACGCATGGCCGTCTTGCGGAGTACTCCCATAGCGAGGATAAATCTTCAATTCGTACGGTTTCCTCGCAGCCTTCATCGCCGCGGATAGAACCTTGCTCGGCGATAGATCAAAATCATTCTCCGCTTGGAAAAAGAAAATTGGCGCCTGTGCATTTCGAACCGAAGCAGTCATCAACGCTTGCACCGCCGGCGCTTCCGCCCAGCTTTGGGCGCCTCCGGCTGAATCGACGGCTGCACAATAAGTTCCGCGTTCCGCACCCAAGACGGCCTCGATGCCTCCGAACGAAGTCCCGGCCACGGCAATACGACTCCCTTGAACGAAACTTTGCTTTCGTAGCCACGCAAGCGCGGCCAACTGATCGTTCAGGTGATCCGTCTCCAGCAACCGCACCATGGTTTCGCCGGCTGCCGAGATACCCCCGCTCTTTTCGGCCGCCGCGATTTGGTCGCCAATATACGGCCCGGCGGATGCGCTCAAGCCTTGTCCACGCCGGTATGGCCCAAAGAATACCCATCCATGGCTCGCGAACACTGGACCGAGTGCGTCGAATCCGGTTTTGCTTATCATGCCAGCCGCACTGCCGTGGTTATAAACCACAGCGGGAAATGGCCCTTTTCCCTCCGGTCTGTACACGACCCCGTGAAGGGTGATGTCCCCACTCGGAAACGCGACGTCGTCGGCCGCGAACACAAATGGCAAAGGGAGCATCCAGAAAAGGACCAAGCAGGCAAGCTTGTTCATCTCTGTGTTCATTCTAGCCGGTCTCCTGATCGACATCGATCGTGTAGAAAGGCCGTCTCAGTGTAAGGAATGTCCGGGCTGGGGCAATTACGCTGACGGTCAACTTGACCCAAAACGCGCGACGATGATATCTGCCGGCCGACAAATCGAACCTGCGTGGAGCTCGTTCCGACCGGAGCCCTCAGAGCTACATTAACCATCTTCCGAGATAGCGCATTAGACATATGAGTTTTCAGCCGTCGGCTTTCATCTGTAGCTGAACGCCGCCATTTTCCCGTACTTTTCCCCACATAGCCACTCGGTGGCGCATACGGAACCTCGCATATAATGGTCGCTGGCGCCGCTCCGTGCGCCTCGCGAAGTACCGCTCTGGCCTCCTCAGTGGAGCAAATCCTCACATGAGTCAATTTATTGAAGTCTCTCAACAGGGACGCGTGCAGCGCATTGCGCTCAACCGTCCCGATAAACATAACGCTCTCAGTTCGGACCTTTGCCGTGAACTGGTGGACTCTCTCAATAAGGCCAATCGCAATCCGCATGTCGGCGCGATTGTATTGACAGGCAACGGTCCCTCATTTTCGGCCGGCATGGATCTAAAGGAACTGGGAAGCATCTCCGCCGAAACCATCAACAACGTGCATGAACAGCTTTTTACGTTCTACATGCGGATGGCGACGCCGATCGTCGCGGCCGTCAATGGCGCCGCGCTGGGCGGGGGCACTGGGCTCGTGGCGAACTGTCACATCGTAGTCGCAACCGAAAGCGCGAAGTTCGCCATGAGCGAAATCAAGCTCGGACTGTGGCCGTTTCTGGTGTTCCGCGCCCTGCACGCCGCTATCGGCGAACGGCAGGCGCTGGCGCTCGCGCTCACGGGACGTACCTTCGACTCCAAAGAGGCGCACCGTCTCGGCCTGGTACACGAAATTGCGGAAGACGCGAACGCGCGGGCCATGGAGATCGCGGACGGCCTGGCGAATTCCAGCCCCACGGCGATTCATAGCGGGCTTGATTTCGTCCATGAAGTGCGCACTAAAGATTGGGAGACGGCCGGCACCATCGCCCGGCGCGTGCGTGATGAATTGTTTCAGAGCGCCGATTTCCAGGAAGGAGTTCGAGCGTTCAAAGAGAAGCGGCAGCCAAAATGGCCGTCAATTGAAAACCTCCGGGGTAACCAGTGAACCACAACATGTTGGGGCCAAAAGTCCGGAACGCCTAGCAAATGTAGCTGGGGTGCTTTACTTTCGTCTTCTGCGCGTTTAGTATGGTTACAACTCCCCCGGTTTGAAAGGCGAGGTGTAGGCTTTGCTCAAACTGAAGCGCGTAGAACTACAAGGATTCAAATCGTTTTGCGAGCGCACGGAACTGCGCTTCAACGGCGACGGAATCGCGGCCATTGTGGGCCCGAATGGCTGCGGCAAGTCGAACATCAGCGACGCCATCAGTTGGGTGCTCGGCGAGCAGTCCGCGAAGAGTCTGCGCGGCGCCCGCATGGAAGACGTGATCTTCGCGGGTACGCGCGACCGCAAGCAGCTGGGAATGGCCTACGTCACCATGACGCTGGTGGACCCGGAAGCGCATCGCGAGCACGCCGGCAAGGTCCAACCCGTAGATGAAGAGAAAACCAAACGTTCCAACGAAATTACGATCACGCGCCGCTTATATCGCTCCGGCGAAAGCGAATATCTGATCGATGGACGCGCCGCCCGCTTGCGCGACATACAAGACTTGTTCATGGGCACGGGCCTCGGCCCCGAAAGCTACGCCATCATCGAGCAAGGCCGCATCGGCCAGATCCTGAGCTCCAAACCCTATGATCGCCGCGCCGTGATCGAAGAGGCCGCGGGCATTACTAAGTTCAAAACCAAGAAACGGTTGTCGGAAGCCAAACTCGAAAGCGCCAAGCAAAATCTTTCGCGCGTCTACGACATTTTGGAAGAGGTAACGCGACAGGTGAATTCGCTGAAGCGTCAGGCCGCGAAGGCGAAGCGCTACGGGGAATTGAAAACGGAGCTGGAAAGCAAGCTGCGCGTCGTGCTCTCCGGCAAGTTCCGCCTGCTGGAGCGCGACGCCGCGCAAACCGCGATTGAGTTGAACCTCGCGGCGGGCGAGTTGAAGACGCTCTCCGAACAGGTGACCGAAAAAGAGAAGGCCCACGAAGAGCGTCAGCTTGCCAGTTTCGAACTGGAAGAGAAGCTAACCCAGGCGCGGCAAACCCTGGCCGCGCTGAATGTCGAGGCCGAGCGCACGCGCGGCAAACTGGCGTCGCAGGTGAAGGAAAGCGGCGCCATTGAAGAGCGCATCACGCAATCGGAAAGCGAAACCCAGAGCTTGAGCGCCCGCCTCACGACGCTCGAAACCGAAATTGCTGCGCAGAAGGAATCCGTAGCTGCGCTCGATGAAGAGATCGCCGCGGCCCGCGGTCGCATGACCGAAATCACGCAGCAGCGCGAGGCGCTGCAGAGCCAGGTGCGCGAGCGGGAAAAGACCATTGAGGCCGGCCGCCAGGTGATTTTGCGCCTGCTGGGCGAGGCTTCCACGCTGAAGAATCAACTGGCGCAGATCGAAGAGTATCTGGCCGGGATCGAACGCGAAACCGCGCGCTCCACGCGCGAAGAACAGATGGCCACTTCGGAGATCGAGCGCCTGGACGCAGCGCGGGCCCAGCTTTCAGAGACGCTGGCGCAGCGGCAGTTGGAGCTCGAAGCCGTCGTAGGCGAACGCAAGAGGACCGAAGAAGACCTGACGGACCGGCGGCGGAAGGCCTCCGACCTGCGCCGCGAGATCGATACGTTGAAGACCGAGGTTTCGCGAGTGCGCGCGCGCAAAGAGTCGCTGGAGCAGGTGCTGGCGCATCGCAGTTACACCACCGACTCGGTGAAGCGCTTGTTCGCAGCGGTGGAAAAAGGCAAAGCCACCAACGTCAACGCGATGGGCGTGCTCGCCGACTACGTGGAAGTGGATCGCCAGTTCGAAAAACCGGCGGAAGAGTTCCTGCACGAAGAGTTGGAATACGTCGTCGTCGAAAACTGGCGCGATGCCGAGTGCGGCGTCGATTTCGTACGTGCCGAACTCGACGGTCGCGCCACCTTCCTGGTGCATCCCGAACCGAACGGCTACGAAAAGGCGCCGTTTCCGGAACCCGCCATCGGCCCTGAAACCGGCATCGTGGCGCGCTTGAGCGATTCGTTCCGTCTGACCAACGGCTTCCGCGACCGCGCTACGGACCTGCTGCCGCGTGTCTCCATGTGCTTCCTCGCCGAGGACCGCGCGGCCGCGCAGCGCCTCTCCACCAGCTATCCGCACCTTTATTTCCTGCTGCCTGATGGCGTCTGCTATCACGGCCACACCGTGACGGGAGGCAAAAAAACCGGCGCCGGCCCGCTCGCCATGAAGCGCGAAGCCCGTGAGCTGACCAAGCTGCTGGCGGAGCGACAGGGCGCGCTCGATGAGCATACCAGGCAGTTGGAAGCGCTGCTGCAGGAGATCGCAAAGCTCGAAAGTGAGTTGGAACGGCTGCGCGGGTTGCAGCAATCGCGCGAAAAAGATCGCGTGGCTCTCGATCATGAAATGCGCAAATTGGCCGACGATTTGTCGCGCTCCAATTCGCGCCTCTCGGTGGCGCGGCTCGAGCTCGAGCGCCTGCGTCGCGATGCCGAACGGTCGGCGGCACAGCGCGAGACCGGCCGCGCGGCAGTGGCTGAAAAAGAGCGCCTGCGCGCCGAGCGCGAAGAGGCCTTGGAGGCGGGACGCCAGGAGTTGGAAGCTCTCGAAACACAGGCCGCAGCCATTGGCGAAGAGTACAGCGCCACGCGCGCCGGCTTGGCGGGTTTGGACGAACGCCTGCGCGGCGAACGCAACGCCATGGCTCGCCATGAGCAGCAGTTCCGCGAAACCATCGCGCGGCGTAATGCAATCTCGACCGACATCGAGCGCCTGGGTGAACAGCGCGCCCGCCTGCTGGCGGACAACATCGAACTGGATCAGACGGCGGCTCGCTTGACCGAAGAGATCACGGCGCTCGAAGCAACCGTCAACCAACTTGCCACCGAAGACGCAGGTATGCGCGAAGCGCTCCGCGCCGGCGAAGAAGAACTGAAGACGCTCCGCGGCGCGGTGGACGAGATTCGCGAGAAGCGTTCGCAGATCGAGCTGGAACTGGTTCGTAAACAGGCGGAGCTGAAGTTCCTGGACGAGACCAGCCGCAAGGAACTGAACACGCCCGTCGAAGAATTAGGTTCGTCCGACGATGTGATTCCGGATGTCGATGCAATCACGGCTGCCGAGCAGAGTTGCAACGAAGTGCGTTCGCGCATCGAAGGACTCGGCGCAGTGAATCTGGCCGCGATGGAGGAATTCGAAGAGGCGCAGCAGCGTCACGAATTTTTGAGCGCACAGCGCCAGGACCTGATCGACTCTATACGCGACACCGAAAAAGCGATTCAGGAGATCGACCAGGTCTCGAAACAAAAGTTCGCCGAGGCTTTCGAATCCATCAACAACAACTTCCGCGCCATCTTCCAAACCCTGTTCGGCGGCGGAACGGGCGAGATGCGTTTGACGGACCAGGAGAACATCGCCGATTCCGGAATCGATATCGTCTGCTCGCCCCCGGGCAAGCGGCTGCAGAACGTCCTCCTGCTCTCGGGCGGCGAAAAAGCGCTAGCCGCCGTTGCGCTGCTGATGGCCATCTTCAAATATCAGCCCAGCCCGTTCTGCGTAATGGACGAAGTGGATGCGCCGCTCGATGAATCCAACATCGGCCGCCTGACGCGCCTGCTGCAAGAGATGTCAGTCGAAACGCAATTCGTCGTGATCACGCACTCCAAACGCACCATGGAAGCCGCGCAAGCGCTCTACGGCGTGACCATGCAGGAGCCAGGCGTATCCCGACTGGTCTCCGTGAAGTTCAACGCCGCAGCAGCGTAAAGCAAGCGGAAAAGAATCTCGCCAAGCCTTTCTTTGCGGCTTGGCGAGAGACTAAAGGCGTTTACGGATTCGCCACGAAGAGCATCACGCCCGACGGCGTCTGTGTTCCATTCACGGAAGCGCTGATGCCGTTCGCCCCCGCGGGCAAATTGAGCGGCACTTGGATCGTGATTTGATAAACACCTGCCTGTCCGTTGGCAAGCACCGCGCTCGAAACCTGGGCCGCTACGCCTCCAACCGAAACGCTCGGCAGCGTGACCACCGCAGGCGATCCGCTGGTTAACGTCCCCGGTGCGATTGCCGGATTCGTCGCGCCGAATCCCGAGCCCCAAAGCGCAATCGTATCGCCCGGATGCGCTGCCACCGCGCCCGAAATCACCGCCGGATCGCCGATAACTGCGCCGTCCGACACGCGCGATGCCAACGCAAATGCCGTTCCCGAATTGCTGAAGAATGCCGGCGCGGCCGACAGCAGTTGCGCGTTCACCGAAGCGCTCGCGCCATTGCTGTTGGTCACCACCACGCTCACCGCCCCGGTCGCGCTATCGGCGGGCGCAATCACGTTGATTTGCGATGGGCTGACATAACTGATGAACGCTGTCTTGCCATCGATCGTGACGCTCACTCCACCAAGCGACATCGGTAACATCGCGCCCGCCCCACCCGCGGCGGTGGCGGCCGTCGCAGCCAGATTCGCCCCTCTGATCGTCACCCACCCGCCCGCTTGTATACCGGGATGATAGCTCGCTCCATTCACCACGCACGAAATCACCGGCGGCCCGCTGGCAAGTTTCAATACGAACGCATCGCCGAAGCCGAACGGAGCTTCCAAGCCGCTGGTTGCCGGAAAATCCGCCGACCAGGTTTGCCCTGCGAGAATGAAGTTGCCTTGCGGATCTACCGCCGCGGCCAGCCCCCCATCGTCGCTCGACCCGCCCCAGTATGTCGCATACGTCAGTCGGCTGCCGTCCGCCGAAAGCACCGCCGCAAAGGCGTCGCTCAAACCCGCAACCGCGCTCTGCGCCGCATCTCGAACCGGAAAGTCCGTCGCCCGTGTGTTGCCTGCCAGCATCACGTTGCCGGCCCCATCCAGCGCAATCCCCGAAATTGTGTTCTGCGACGACATCGCTCCCGGTTCCGCGGCGAAATCGTAAAACGGAACCAGCGCCTGATGGCCTCGCAGGTACGTAGAGTATTCCAACTTCGATCCATCCGCGCTTAGCTTGGAAACAAAACCCGCCGACCCGATAGGCCCGGTCAATGCGAAAAGCGTGCCGCCGTCGGGCACGATGCTCCCCACGCTTGGCCCGTTCGGCCCGGCGGGCCAGTTCGGAACGGGTGAACCAATTTGCGTCCACGTCACAGCCTGATCGGTCGATACGAAAATTCCCGCGTCATAGAGCGATGCGTAAATCGTACCGTTTGGCGCGATAGTAACAGCCAGAGCATTCATCAGCGGCGATTGCGGAAGACGGCTGAACGTGACTCCGCCATCTACGCTTCGAAAGGTTAGACCGACATACACGGTAGACGGATTTGTTGAGGCGTCCACAAGAAACGGCAAAGTCGCCGGAACAACCGAATCGATCGCAGCCCAGTTAGCTCCCTCGTCCGTGCTTCGGTACACCGCGCCGCCTTGATTGCCGCTGCAGAAAACTCCACAGAAGACTGGCTGCGAGCTCGCGAAAATATGTCCGCTCACTTGCGGATCGAGCGCCACCGATTGAACCACTCCCGGAAAATTCACCGCGCTCCAAGTCGCGCCACCGTCCATGCTTTCCGCAATCCCCTGCTTACTTCGTAAATGATGTTGGTGTTCTGCCCGTCGATCAGAATCTGCATGATGGGTGCGGGCGTCGCGTCCACCGCATTCCAATGCGCCGCGCCATCCGTACTCTTGTAAACCGCGGTCGGGGTGGCGGCGTAG
>DATAUH010000197.1:0-14512 GCA_036268375.1 Bryobacteraceae bacterium
ACTTTAAACTCAGCCTCTCCACTTTGCGCCGCAAACCGGACATTTCTACTTGGCAGAGATTAGGACATTTCTATTTGGCGTTGACAGATTACGGCTTGGGTGGGGAATGCGGGGCGCCTGGATCACTCTGTTTTCAGGCCCGACGGACTGCGCCATTGCATGCGTTGTTCGAAAATGTGTGAAATGCGGGTGAGCTATTTCACAAGTTCATCCCACGTCATCTCGCCGTTTCGGTACCCAGCTTCGCGGCCCAGCATCGCGGTTAGCGCGGTCTCAACGCCCGCAGCGGCCTGGTTGTGGAACTTACCGCTGGTGATGCTATCGATGAATCCCTTCTGCTTTTCCGAATCGGCCTGCGCGAGATTGTCTTCGAAAGAACCGGCGGCGGAAAACGTGGCGTCCTTCTGCGTTTCGCTGCCGGTCCACGTCCAGGGTGAATCGCCGACGATACCTAACGTGCCGGAGTAGGGCGATTGCGCCTGGCCGGCCGTGCCGAAGAAGCGTTCGTTCACATCGAACTTGCCTTTGCCGAATTGCGCGGAGCTGAAGCTGACATGAACGCCGTTGGGATAGTGATAGGTCACGTCGAAATGCGAATAGACGTCGTCATTAGCTCCCGTACGTCCCGCGTGGCTGCCTGTGCCGGTTGCCTTGACGGGATGCGACTGCAGCACCCAGTTGCAGATATCGATGGCGTGTATGTTCTGTTCGACGATGATGTCGCCCGAGTACGCGCGATCGCGAAGCCACTGGCGGATGCGCAGTTCTTCGGGAGAGGCGTTGGGATACGGCGTGTAAGTGGGAAACGGACAGTAGTAATACGCCGCGCCGCAAACGATTTCGCCGAGCGCGCCTTCGTGAATGCGGCGGACGAGCTCGATAAAAGGCGGAGCGGAGCGGATCTGGAAGCCGACGTCGAGGCTGAGACGGCCTTCGGCTTTGCGGCCGATTTCAAGCACGTGCTTGGCGCCCGCGGCATCCACAGCGACAGGCTTTTCGCAATAGACGTGCTTGCCGGCGGCGACCATCGCCTCCAAGTGTTCGGGGTGTTTGTAGGCCGGCGTCGCAATAACGATGGCGTCGATGTCTTTCGATTCCGCCATCTGTTGATAGGCGTGTTCCCCGACGAAGCCGAGAGTGGCGTCGGGATACTTCTGGCGCGCGCGGTCGAGCTTGTCTTGATAGAGATCACCGAACGCGACCATTTGGGCAGTGGTGAATTTGGTGATGGTACCGGCGTGCGTCATGCCGCGATTGCCGCAGCCGAGCAGGCCCACCCGAACGGCCGAGTTGGCCGCGGAGCCGCGGACCAGTTGCGGCGCGATGATGGTGGCCGCTCCCAGGGATTGCAGAAATGTTCGCCGGTTGCTCATGCGCTTACCCTATTAACCCTTCGAGATATGTTTTGGAACTGCGAATGTCTTCGGTCTGCTTCGCGCCGCTGATTTCCCGCTCGATCGTGAGCGGGTTGGAGTAGCCCGCCTCTTTCAACTTGGCGATCAGCGCACGCCAGTTGACGACACCTTGGCCGATGGCAACTTCGGCGCCGAGTTTGTGCGGATCGGTCGGATAAACGCCGTCTTTGACGTGAACGCCTTGGATGTACGGCGCAAGTACGCTGACGGCGTCCACCGGATTGGCCTTTCCGTACATGACCAGATTGGCGGCGTCGAAGTTGACGCCGACGTTGCCCGTGCCCACATCGCGAATGGCGCGCACCAAAGTGATGGGCGTTTCCTGGCCGGTTTCGCAGCGCAGGTTGATGCCTTTCGTCTTGCAGTAAGACGCCACGTCGCGAATGGCTTCGATCACCTCTTTATACAGTGCATCGTTCGGGTTTTCGGGGAGGAAGCCGCAGTGGCCTTGAATGGCGGGAATACCGGCTTTCTGCGCGAAATCGGCGACGGTCTTCATATGAGCGATGCGCGCGGCGCGCGTGCCGCGCGGAACCAGGCCGATGGTTTCCGGACCTTGATAGAAATCGTAAATCTCGCGACCTGGGCCGGTGCAGACCGCGGAGGTAGCTTCGATCTTGTAGCGGTCGAGGGCGGCGCGAAGTTTCGCAAGCGTGGAGTCGTCGGGAGAATTTGCGTAGACCTGGCAGGTGGGGAACCCAAGGTCATGGACGCGGCGGATACCGGCGTCGGGATCGGGCGAGATGTTAGTGATCAGGCCGAGGCGAAGTGCTCCTGCTGCTGCGCGAGCGCTGGTGCGGACCGCGGAAGACGCGGCGATCGCGAGGGCGCCATGCAGGATTTTTCGCCGATGGATGAGATGCATCTCCGTCGATTGTACTCCTGGGCGTAGAATGGACAAATGTTCCAAGTTTCACGTACACCCCAAGCCTTTGACGTGGTGGTGATCGGCTCGGGCGCTGGCGGCGGGACGGCGGTCAAGGTATTGACTGATGCCGGAATTCGCGTCGCGCTGCTGGAAGCCGGCCCGATGCTCACTCCTGAAAAAGATTTCAAAGAGCACGTCTGGCCTTATCAGGTGGATCATCGGGGCGCTGGATCACATGGCGAGGCGTACTTCGGGCGTCAGCAGTGGGGCTATTTTTCGGCCCCGAACGGCTATTGGGACGTTCCCGGCGAGCCCTACACAGTGGCGCCGGGGGAGGAGTGGAAGTGGTTTCGCTCGCGCATTCTGGGTGGCCGAACCAACCACTACGGGCGCATTTCGCTGCGCTTTTCCGACTATGACTTCAAGCCGGAAGACGGGCTGAGCGATCCGTGGCCGGTGACTTACGACGAGATGTCGCCTTACTACGACAAAGCCGAGGGATTCATCGGCGTCACGGGCACGAAAGAAGGTTTGCGGACAGCGCCGGACGGAAACTTTCTGCCGCCGATTGCGCCGCGTGTGCACGAACAGTTGATTCAGAAGGCCGGCAAGAAGCTGAACATTCCCGTAATCCCGTCGCGCATGGCGATGTTGACCAAGGCGGTCAACGGGCGCGCGGCGTGCCACTATTGCGGGCAGTGCGGGCGCGGATGTCTGACGGCTTCGGCATTTTCGTCGAGCCAGGCGATGATTTTTCCGGCGATGAAGACCGGAAAGCTGACGGTGATCACGGGCGCGATGGCGCGCGAGTTGATTACGGACGGGTCCGGCAAGGTGACGGCAGTTTCGTACGTCGACAAAGCGACGCGCACGGAAAAACAGATACGCTGCCGCGCGGTGATGGTGGCGGCGAGCGCATGCGAATCGGCGCGGTTGCTGCTGAATTCGAAATCGCCGCGTTTTTCGAATGGACTGGCGAATTCTGGTGGAGCGGTTGGCCGGTATTTGACGGATTCGGTGGGCTACGCGATGGGCGGACACGTGCCGGCCATGGAAGGAATGCCGCGGCACAACTCCGATGGCATCGGCGGCATGCACGTGTATGTGCCGTGGTGGTTGCACGACGACAAGAGCAAGGATTTTCCACGCGGTTATCACATCGAAATCGGCGGCGGTCCGGGTGGAATTCCGCAGCTTGGGACGTTTGCCGGCGTGTGCTCGCAATATCAGGGCTACGGGCAGCAGTTGAAGGATCAGATTTATCAAAACTTCGGCGCGCAGGTGCATTTCGCGGGCCGCGGCGAGATGATTCCGAACAAAAACAGCTACTGCGAGATCGACCCCGACCGCGTCGACCAGTTCGGCATTCCGGTGCTGCGTTTCCATTTCAAATGGAGCGATGCCGAATACAACCAGGTGAAGCACATGCACCAGACATTCTCGGCGATGATCGAGACTCTGGGCGGAACGGTTTCAAAGCGGCCGTTCGATTCGACGAAGGAGATTTCGGCGGGCGGATTCATC
Organism: Bryobacteraceae bacterium; assembly: GCA_036268375.1. Taxonomy (GTDB): domain Bacteria; phylum Acidobacteriota; class Terriglobia; order Bryobacterales; family Bryobacteraceae; genus PALSA-243. The sequence goes on from DATAUH010000197.1 coordinate 3,808, forward strand.
ATTCATGAAGCGGGCGCGGTGCGCATGGGCGCGGATCCGAAGACGTCGGCGCTGAACAAGTATTGCCAGGCGCACGATGTGAAGAATCTGTTCGTGTGCGACGCGGCTCCGTTTGTGAGCCAGCCGGACAAGAACGTGACGTTGAGTATCGTCGCCTTTGCGTGGCGGGCATCGGAGTATCTGGCGGAAGAAATGAGGAAGGGCAATGTCTAATCCGGAACGGACAAGTCCGAAAGGGACAAGCGGATTTTCGCGCCGCGCGGCGCTGGTACAGATCGGAGCGGGGCTGGGACTGACGGCGGCGAGCGAAGGCTTGGCCGAAGCCCAGCAGGCGACAGCGGCTCAGGCGCATGCGGCGCATGTTGCCGCTCAAGCGCAGACGACGCATGCGGTTGGGACGTTTATGCCGAAGGGCTTGAACTCTCACGAATACGCGACGCTCGATTCGATGGCGGAGTGGATTGTGCCGGGCGCGCATGCCAATGGATCGGCGCAGTTCATCGACTTCATGTGCAGCGTCAATGACGAGATGAAGGTGATCTATACTGGCGGCTTGGCGTGGATCGATGACACCATGCGTAAGCGGACCGAGGGCTCGGATTTTCTGCATGCCTCGAAGGATCAACAGAAAGCGTTGTTGGATGTGATCGCGTTCCGCGAGAACCACTCACCCGAAACCGGGCCGGGAATTCGGTTCTTCGACTGGACGCGCCGCATGGTGGTAGATTCCTACTACACCAGCGCGCAGGGAATCAAAGAAGTGGGATATATCGGCAACACCGGCATGGCGACGTTCAGCGTCCCGCAGGAAGCCGTCGATTACGTGATGAAGCGGATCGATCTGTAAGCGGCGATTCTCAGGCCGCGCGTTGCAGACGTGTCCGTAACCACTTGATCGGCATGGCGCGATGGTGCGGCTCCAGGCAGATGAAATAGGCGATGGCGTAGAAGATTGCCGCTACCAGTGCGCCGCCTTCGATCACCTGACGCCAGCTGTTGGCGTGTAGATACTTGCGCTGAATCCAGAACGAAAGTAGCAGCGTCGGGAGGGCGGCCGCGAGAGGACCAGCGTAGATGCCCGCCAGGTACTTGCCGACGTTGAAGTGGATGGCGCGGCAGAGAAGCAGCGAAAGCACGAAGCCGCGATTGACTAAAAGCAGAACCGAGACCACCCAAGCCGCGCCCAGAATGCCGTACCGGGGAATCGCCCAGCACAAGCCGGCCACGCAGAATGCTGCCTCCACCATTTGCGAGTAGGCGTAGCCGTGGTGTTTTCCTAAGCCGTACAGGATCGAGCTGGAGTTGAACTGCGCTGCGATGGCGAGTGTAATTGCCGCAGACATCACCGGCAGCAGGGGCGCGCACATGGCCGCGAGTTGCGGGTCGATCCACACGCTGAAAAGCTGGCGGCCATAGACGATCAGCGCGAGGGCGAGCGGCGCGAATAGGGTCAGGCAATAGCGATTGATCAGGATGCCCATGCGGGCGATGCCGCTGTAGTCTTCGCGCGCGGCGAGCTCGGCGGTGTGTGATCCCGTGATAAAGCCGACCTTCCCCACCATGTCGACCGAATAGTTCAAAAGGCGCTGCGGCTGGGTGAAATAGACGACAAAGGCTGAAGACGACATGTAGTGGCCGATCAGCATCGGAGCGCTTTGGTTGAGTAACTGGAGCGCGATTTGGGCTCCGAACGTATGCGCGCCGTAGCTGAACATCTGGCGGAACATCGCCTTAGTGATATAACGCGGCGCAAGTCGAAGTTGCGGGAAGACGTGCTTTGCGGCAAGGAAGAAAAGCGTGTATTGCGCGATGAGCGCGATGAGAACTGCCTTGCCCATATCGATCAGACCGTGGCCCGTGGCCAATACAGCGACGATCCCCGCGGCGCGGATGGTCATGTAGGCGATCGAGACGCGGCTGGTGAGATCGAAACGTTGGTAGCCCTCAATCACGGCGCTGAACAGGTTGAAAACGGAGCCGGTGGCGAGGCCGAAACCGACCAGAACCAGAAGTTTGTTGAAAGCATCCGCGTATTCGGGATTGATGTTCTCAAAGCGCGTCACCTGGCGCACGAAGAGAAAAGTCGCGATCATCGTAACAGCGCAGACGGTCCCAGAGAATGCTAGCGCCGTATTGAGCGCCTCATTGACCATTTCCGGCTGCTGCAGCGCGCGATAGTGGGCGGAGTATTTGAGCGTGGCGGAGCGGAAGCCCAGGTCGATCATCCAGAAGTTGTCGACGACGGTGAAGATCAACGCCCAAACGCCGGCGGCTTCGTGTCCGACCCGGTGGATGATAAACGCGCCGAGATAGAGGCCGGAAAAGATGCTGACGACGACGCCGAACCAGCTCCATATCACGCTGTGAAAGAAGGCTTCGCCGCGCTTGTTATTGGTTTGTTCGGCCGCTGCGGTCGACATAGTTTTAACGTAAATGACTCAGCACCCATTGGGCTGCGTCGGTGACTCCTGTAGCGCGAAAATCCGGTTGGCAATCCTGCAACGCGCCATAACCGGTGGCGACGAGGACAGAATGAGCCCCGACGCGCCGCGCACACTCTATATCGGACGATTTGTCGCCAATCATTACGGAGCGGTCGAGACCAATTTCGAAATCGCGTGCGGCTTCGAGGAGCATCCCTGGCTCCGGCTTGCGGCATGAGGACGTCGCATCGGGCGCGTCGGCGCAAAAGTAGGAGGCATCAATCAGATTGTCCCCAATTTGGCGCAGCATTTCGTCCTGAACGGCGCGGTATTGGGCTTCATCGAAGTAGCCGCGGCCGATTCCACTTTGGTTGCTGATCACAATGTTGAGAAAGCCGGCCTGTTTGAGCGCGCGCAAGGCGTTTGGGACGGCCGGGAAGACTCGGACCAGGGAGGGGTCTGAACAGTACCCCGCCTCTTCCATAAGGGTTCCATCGCGATCGAAAAAGACGGCCTGTCGCATATTACGCGTGCGGCTGCCGCCGCCGATCTTGCTCCTGTTATGGTATCAGCCGGGCATTTCGGTGCGTAGCTTGGTTCCGCAGGGTTGGGCGGAGGTTAACTTTGGTCAGACGGCCTGTTTCGCATTGAGAGCCGCGGCTCGGTGGTGGATTGCATCGGGATATCCGGCGCGGCGGTTCTGTAAGTGACTAAATTAGCAAAAGAAGTTCGGGGGGAGGATGGCGTTCGATGTGAAGCCGCGTTCCATTCGCGACGTGGCGCGGAACGCGGCGATAGAGGAGAAGATGTTAATTCACTTGTAACTGACGGCGGCGAATTGTTACGACTGCGAGCGCGAGCAGGCCGACGCCCCAGAGCAAAAGCGAGGACGGTTCTGGCGCGTTGGAGGACGTGATGGTACCACTGGTAACAAGCGTCGTCTGGAAATCGGCTTGCGTCGGTGGTCCGTTTGCATAAATAAAGTCAAAGTCAAAAACTCCGGAAGAGCCGGTATATGTGAATGGAGTTGTGATTGGAGACGTAGTATTTGGTTGGCCTAAAACCAAATTACTACTCACATAGAGATTCACTCCGTCATCATGCAAAACGTTGAAAGTCTGACCGTTGGTGAATGAGGCGGAGCCGGTAAATTCGAACAGAACATCCGTCAGGCTGCTATTTGCGGTGGCTCCATTCATAAAAACAATGTTAGAGGCGGCGCCAAATGAATTTAAGAAACCACCGAGACTATAGTTACTGTCTCCGGAGAACTTAATTTCGCTGGCGGTAAAGGTGCCAAGTTCCGTTGCGCCTGTTCCCGGAACATGGCCGAGGGTGGGCACATTGTCCGCAGTCGATGCGGGGACAGACCACATCACACCCTGAATTGAACTAGCATAGGCCGCAGGTAAACTTAATAGACCTGTAAGAGCTAGTATAGAGATCTTCAAATTTCTCATTGAGTACACTCCGAGTAGTTAGTTTCGATAATGCGCTGGAAGCTGCAGGTATCGTACGCAACGGGGAGTTAACGGTCAAGTACCAGACAAGATCGATTGTACTAACTGCTCTTGTAAACTCGCGAGAGTGACCGGAGGAGTAACTGAAGCCTCAACTAGCATTAAAGAACGGCGTGTTTCGAATTAGTTACATCGCTCTTTGCCGTGGAAAGCGTCGGGGCATCTGGCGCGGCGGTTTTGCGGCTCACCAGAATCAGCGAAAGGCCGGGCCACGGGATGATGCGATCCATGCGGCGCCAGAGCCAGACGGTCTTGTCGAAGATTTTGAGCGTGAGCTTATTGATACGGCGCGACCCGGAGAGCTTGCTGTACATCCACCAGGGCGGGGCGCCGGCTTTGTTGAAGCCCCAGGCACGTTCGACCTCGAAGCCTTCGGCTTGGATGGCGGCTCGCGCGTCACTCGCACTGTAGCGGCGCTTGTGGCCCATGCTGTGGTCCAAGCTGCCGAAGAGGCCGGGGCCTTGCGGCACGAGGACGATGATGCGGCCGCCGGGCTTTAAAGTGACGCGCAGGGAACGCAGAGCGGCCGCGGGGTCGTCGAGATATTCGAGGACGTTGAGGCAGAGGACGGTGTCGAAGCAGCCGTCCATAGCCGTGAAGTCGCGCGGGTCGGCGGGGTCGATGGTCTGCACGACTACGTTGGGCGTTCGCAGGAAGCGGTTGCGCAGCGCGTGCAGGTGCAGCGGATCCTTTTCGCCGGCCACGTAGAGAATGCGTTTGGCCATCAGGCGGGCCGAAATATTGCCGATGCCGGCGTTCACTTCGAGCACGGTGTCGCCGAGGTAGGGACGCAGGGTGCGAGTGAGCCAGCTTAGATACTGAGGCGTACCGGTGAGGTTGTTAAGTACGCCGCGGCCGTAAGTTGTTACGTACAGGTCGTCGATCAGCCAATAGCGGAGCACAACGAACAGGGCCTTTATGCCATCCTTCCAGCCGATTTTCTTGCCTTCTTCGTACGTGCGGCCGTGGTAACTGATCGGCACTTCATAGATGCGGAGCTTACGCTTGGAGGCCTTCATGACGACTTCGGGCTCAAAGCCGAAGCGATCGCTGCGGATGGGAATGCTCTTGAGCAGGTCGGTGCGGAAGACCTTGTAACAGGTCTCCATGTCGGTGAGATCGAGATTGCAGAACATGTTGCTGATCAACGTGAGGGTCTTGTTGATCACCGTATGCCAGAAGGGCAGAATGCGGCGCTGCTGGCCGGCCATGTAGCGGGAGCCGAAGACCGCGTCGGCGTGGCCGTCGAGGAGGGGGCGCAGGAGTTGCGGGTATTCGTTGGGGTCGTATTCGAGGTCGGCGTCCTGAATGAGCGCGAAATCGCCGGTTGCGTATTGGATGGCGCTGCGGACGGCGGCCCCTTTGCCGCTGTTTTTCTGGTGTTTATAAAGGCGGATTTCGGGATGGGCGTCGGCGAGGCGCTCGAGGATGGAGTATGTGCCGTCGGTGGAGCAGTCATCAACGATCACTAACTCGCGCTCGATATCTTCGGGTACCGGGGCGGAAAGCACCTGCCCGATGCAGCGCTCAACTACAGAGCGCTCATTGTACACCGGCATTAAGATCGATAGCTTCATTGAAAGACTGTCTTTAGATTATTGCAGATTCGCCCTGAAAGGTCCCGGAACCTGAAAAGCGAAGTGGACTAGTGGGACTAAGCCTATTGAAAAACGAACTGGGGCTTTTGGTACTGCTGAAAAAACGAACTCCAATGGTACGCAATGCGATAATTGGAGGCAATATGTCCCGGTTTGCACAGCATACCGTGCCCGCGACCGTTGTGCTCGCAGTTTTCTTCTGCGGCTGTGCGCATAAGAAGAAAACGGCGTCAAAAGCCCCTCGTCCGCCCTATTCAAGACGGGCTGCCACGCCTCCCCCGCCGCCTCCGCCAGTTGGATCGACAGAAAGTGGCATGGCGAGTTGGTATGGACGTCCTTACGATGGACGCCGGGCGGCTGATGGCGAAATCTACAACATGGAGACGATGGTGGCGGCGCACCGCACGCTTCCGTTTAACACCATGGTGCGGGTTTTTGACCTGGACAACGGCAAGGCGGTGGATGTGCGGATCATCGACCGGGGGCCGTTTGTGGACGGACGGATTATCGACCTGTCGCATGCGGCGGCGACCGAGATCGGGATGATTGGGCCGGGCATTGCGAACGTACGCGTGGAGATTTTGGCGGCGCCGGCCCCTCTGACCACTGGGGTCTTTGCGGTGCAGGTGGGCGCGTATCGCGATCGGGACAATGCGGAGAGAACGCGATCGGAGATGCAGCCTTATGGGGAGTCCCGAGTGGTGCTCGAAAAGGGGTTCTGGCGGGTGTTGGTGGGCCGCGAGACTACCGAGGCCGCCGCCAGCGCATTGGCGGATAGGATTAGAAAGAATTCTCCTGAGAAAAAAAGCGCCTTCGTCGTACGTATAGATTCAGAGGCTACTTAATTTTGTCTAGGGCTGGGTGGGATGCGGCGACCCATATCAGGCCGTAGATAAACGCAGATCAACGCGGATAACTTCTCTGTTTTCCATCGGCGTTCAACTGCGTTTATCAGCGGCCAAATCGTTTTCCGCAACCTGTTAGGGCCGGGCAGTGTAGACCTCCCGTATGGAAAGGGAAGCTTTTTGGTCAATCAGACAGTCCGGGCGGTAAACCATGGGATGGTGGGGAGTTCGCCTGCGATGGCTAATCTGCGCCGTCTGGTGGAGAAGGCTGCGCGCCATCGGTTGCCGGTGATGCTGCTTGGGGAAAGCGGCGCCGGTAAGGAAGTGGTGGCGAACGCGATCTATAAGCACAACCCGCAGGGGCGGTTGGTGCCGATCGATTGCGGGTCGCTGGTGGGCACGCTGATGGAGAGCGAACTTTTCGGGCATGTGAAGGGATCGTTCAGCGGCGCGACGGAAAACAAGAAGGGGTTAGTGGAGCTGGCCGACGGGGGCACGGCCTTTTTCGATGAGATCGGCGACCTGCCGCTGGATATGCAGGTGAAGTTGCTGCGGTTGCTTCAGGAAGGCGAGTTTCGAGCGGTGGGTTCGACCCAGTGGAAGAAGGTGAACCTGCGTATCGTTTGCGCGACGCACCGCGACCTGAAGAGTGAAGTGGAAAAGGGGCGGTTCCGGCTGGACCTTTACTATAGGTTGAACGTGATTTCGATTAAGCTGCCGCCGCTGCGGGATCGGAAGGAAGATATTCCGGCTTTGATTGAACACTTCCTTGCATCGGCGCAAACGTACGGCGTGCCGGATTTCCGGCCGTCTGAGGAAACGATCGAAACGCTGATGTCGTACGATTGGCCCGGGAATGTGCGCGAGTTGAAGCATTGCATCGACCGCATGGCCGCTATGGCATCGCCAGGCGCGATGCAGGACGCGCTACCGAGCCAGTTGATGCAGATGCGAGATGCGGTGACGCTGCAGAACCTTTCGGACGCGGTGTCGAATGAACCGGTGCGTGAGGAGTTTTATGCGCGGCCCGCGACGCCTGTGATTTCGATTCCGGAAAGTGAAAGGCAGACCATTGAACGGGCGCTGGCAGCCACGCAAGGCGAGCGCAGCCGGGCGGCTGCAATTTTGGGAATCGGCCGCACCACGCTCTACCGCAAGATGAAACAATACAATCTGGATTGATTGCTCTTGACGCAACGTACAGTCTCGACCGTTCTCCCTCCGGTGTAGCAATTTATTCCCGCGAGATTCTTTATGGATTGGCGCGGGCGCATCCGGAAACCAAGTTCACATTCTGTTATCGCCCGCACCGGTTTCGCGCGTCGAGGAGCGTTGAGTTGCCGCGCAACGTGCGCCGTCGATTGCTGCTGCCTGGCGTTGGGCTGTTTCATGGCCTGAATCAGCGGCTGCCGCGCTTTTGGCATGGTCCGAAGGTCGCGACATTTCACGATCTATTCGTGCTGACGGAGGAGTATTCGACGCCGGAGTTTCGCGTCCGCTTCGCGGAGCAGGCACGCGAGGCCGCGGAGAGGGCGGATATCATCATCGCTGTGTCGGAGTTTACACGCGGGCAGGTGGTTTCACTGCTGGGCGTGGATGCGGCGCGAGTACGCGCGGTGCATCATGGGATCCGGCCGCTGGCAGCGGCGCGAGTCGTGCAACGCGAGAAGGTGATTCTGAGCGCTGGCGCCATTCAGACGCGCAAGAACATTGCGCGACTGGTGGAGGCGTTCGAAGCGGTTGGACCGGAGTGGCGATTGGTGCTGATCGGCTCGGACGGCTATGGCGCGGCGGCCATACATGCGCGGATTGAGGCCAGTCCGGCGCGTGAGCGCATTACGGTACTCGGATATGTCACTGCGGCGGAACTGGCTGAATGGTACGCGCGGGCGCTGGTTTTTGCATTTCCTTCGCTCGATGAAGGCTTTGGAATGCCAGTGCTGGAAGCTATGGCAAGCGGAGCGGCGGTGCTGACGTCACAGCGCTCCGCGATGCCGGAAGTAGCGGGCGATGCCGCCCTACTGGTGGATCCGTTGGATATCGATTGTTTAAGAGACGGCTTGCTCAGGTTGACCGGGAACGGGGATTTACGGGCGGATCTCGTTCGGCGCGGAACCGCAAGAGCGCAACAATTTACCTGGGAAGGGGCCGTGAAAAAGACCTGGACGATCTATCGTGAGTTGCTAGGCGGACAGGACTAGCGCTCATCATCTACAGCGATCTTGAGGGCGCGCAGGAAGCGATGGTCTTGCGAAGTAAACTTGATTTTGCCGGTCGCTTCGAAAGTACGTTTGGGCTGCGATTCTTCTTCGACCGCTTCGACGTCTTCTTCCTCTTCCTCGCTATTTTCGTCGCGCCGATTGAACCCGATGGTTGCTTCCAGGACCAGGAAGACATCGTATCCGGCACGCTTAATCTCGCCAATCGCCTCCGCAATCCGGTCGGATTCGGAGAGGGAATCATTAATCGCGTTTCCCAACTCCTGCATGAGGCGTTTTAATGGTTCATCCACAAACACTCCTAATTGGGCGGACGCAACCTACAGACTCGGCGTTCCACAACCCTGATTGTAGTGGAGGCGCCCCCCATTCACAAGCTATCACACCAGAATCATCGGCAATTGGCAGGCCAGACGTTATAGTCCACAGTACCCTTTTGTTACGATGAAATCGTGTGGAACGCACGCACCGGCCGGCAGGCGGGAATGTTCGTCAAGCATGTGGTGCCGGCTATCACCAAACCGGCGCGGACGCTGTGGAATGAGGTGATTGGCTTCGTTTTCCTGTGCATCGCGGTCACCTTCGGCTTTCAGGCTGTACGGGCGGGGATGCACCACGAAATGGGAAAGATGCTGCTGTCGGGCTTCTGCACGCTGTTGCTGGGCGGATACGGCGTGTCGTCTTTTCTGCGCGCGCGTAAGATCTCCCGCTCATGAGCGACGGAACAGGTAAACCGGGCGAGTTCCCCTACACTCGCGGCATTTATAAAGACATGTATCGCAGCCGGCTCTGGACGATGCGCCAGTATGCCGGCTTTGGCAACGCGGAAGAGAGCAATCGCCGCTATCACTATCTGCTGTCGCAAGGAACGACGGGTCTTTCAGTTGCTTTCGATTTGCCGACGCAGATGGGCCTCGATTCTGACCATGCGATGGCGATGGGAGAAGTGGGGCGGGTAGGGGTAGCGATTTCGTCGCTGGCCGACATGGAAACGCTGTTCCAGGGGATTCGGCTGGAAGGCGTGTCGACGTCGATGACGATCAATTCGACGGCGTCGATTCTGCTGGCGCTGTATGCGCTAGTGGCGCGGCGGCAGGGCGCCGAATGGCGCAAGCTCGCGGGTACGATTCAGAACGACATTCTAAAGGAATACATCGCGCGTGGAACGTATATCTATCCGCCGGGACCCGCGATGCGCATCATTACCGACATCTTCGCGTGGGCTGGACGCGAGTTGCCGGAATGGAATACGATTTCGATCAGCGGGTACCACATTCGCGAGGCAGGCTCGACGGCGGCACAGGAACTGGCGTTCACATTTGCGAACGCGATCGCGTACATCGATTCGGCGGTTGCCGCGGGGCTGGCGGTGGATACGTTTGCGCCGCGGCTTTCGTTCTTCTTCAATGCGCATAACGATTTTTTGGAAGAGATTGCGAAGTTTCGCGCGGCCCGGCGGATTTATGCGAAGTTGATGCGAGACCGGTTTGGCGCGAAGGATAAGCGCTCGATGATGCTGCGATTTCACGTGCAGACGGCGGGCTCAACACTGACGGCGCAGCAGCCGGATGTCAACATTGTGCGCACGTCGATTCAGGCGCTGGCCGCGGTGCTGGGCGGCGCGCAATCACTGCACACGAATTCGCGCGATGAGGCGCTGGGGCTGCCGACGGAAGAATCGGCGCGGATTGCGCTGCGCACGCAGCAGATTGTGGCGCATGAAACGGGCGTGACGAATACGGCCGATCCGGTGGGCGGGAGCGCGGTGATCGAAGCCATGACGGACGTGCTGGAGCGCGAAGTGGCGGAGTACATCGCGCGCATCGACGGGATGGGCGGGACGCTGCGGGCGATCGAATCGGGGTTCATCCAGAACGAGATTCAGAATGCCGCTTACGATTTCCAGCGCGAGGTGGAGTCGGGTGAGCAAGTGGTGGTGGGCGTGAACCGGTTTCAACTAGAGAACGACCGCGCTATTCCGGCGATGCGCATCGATCCGGCGCTGGAAAAGACGCAGGTGGAAAAGCTGCGGCAGGTGCGCGCGTCACGCAGCGCGAGCGAGGTGGAGGAGCGCCTGGCGAGGTTGGAGAAGGCTGCGCG
>DATAUH010000198.1:0-14445 GCA_036268375.1 Bryobacteraceae bacterium
TAGCCGAACTTAAAGGCCAGCGCGGGAACGCCATACTTGATGAAGCTGTACTGATCGCTGCGGATGAAGCGGTTCTGCTCCGGCTCTTGATCAGGCTGGACTTTCACGCCGAGGCTCTCGGCGGCCGCGCGAACCTGCTCGCCCAGGCTTGATTCCGTGAGGCCTTGGACCTCGATTACTTTGAGTGGATAAAGCGGGAGGAACATGTCGAGGTTGATGTCGGCAACGATGTCGTTGCGCGGCACAGTGGGATGCGCGGCGAAATAGTGTGAGCCGAGTTCGCCCTTCTCTTCGCCCGCAACCGTCAGGAAGATAACCGAGCGTTTGAGCTTGGCTTTCGACGAAGCCATGAGGCGCGCGATTTCGATGACGGAGGCAACGCCCGACGCATCGTCCATCGCGCCGTTGTAGATGTTGTCGCCATTAATAGCGCGGCCGATGCCGAGATGGTCCAGGTGCGCCGACATGATGACGTATTCGTTCTTCAGCTTCTTGTCCGACCCAGGCAGGACGCCAACGACATTGGGGGCTTGGAAGGGTTCGCGCTTCACGACCGCCTTCGCGTGCAGCGTTCCCTTCAGATCGAACGCCGGGATCGGTTCGTTGGCGCGGGCGGCTTTCTGCAACTCTTCGAGCGTGTGGCCGGAGCCTTCGAGAACCTTGCCAGCGCCGCGCGGCGTGAGCGTAAGCGAGATCTGTTCGCCGCCCGCATCCTGCAAGTCGGCATCGGCAAGCGCGACGGTCGGGGGCGGAGTTGCACCGCCGCGTCCACCACGCCCGTCGCCATTGCCACGTCCGGCTGCTGCACCGTCGGCGGGGTTGCCGTTTGCAGCGCCGTTCGCAGGCGCGTCACCATTCGCAGTTGCGTTGCCGCCACCGGGTCCGCCTCGACCGCCGGCGTTGATGGTGGCGATACCGATGGCGCCGGCGGCCTTCAGGGCGGCCCAGCGTTCACCTGCGGACTGGTAATGCGACATCAAGTTTCCCGGCACGCCAGGAACACTGCCGGCGGAGAAGTAGACGGCGATCTTGCCGTGGAGGTCGACGCCCTTCAGATTGTCGACTTGGTTTTCGGGTATGACAAAGGCGTGGTCCACGAAGACCATGGCCGCGTCGACGGAAGGCGCGACCTCGGAGCGTGCGTTCATGGTTGCGTCGGCGCCGAGGGCCAGCGGTTCAGTCTTACCGTCACGGGTGAGTTCAAGGCTCGACTGATCGTTGGCGATGGACCGCCGTTCGAAGGAGATGGGCTGTTGATAAGAGGAGCCTGCGCCGGGCTTGAGTCGGATGCGTTCGAACTCGCCGGCGACATACGCCACGGCCTTCGTGTAGCCCTCTTTGCCCACTTCGCGGCCTTCGAGTTTATCGTCGGCTAGGAAAGAAACGTGCTTCCACCACTGGTTGCCTTCAGCCGCGTAGTCCGCCGCCCACAGAGAGGCGGCGGCGAGAAACAGGAAAGAGGCCGTGCGATGCATATTGGAATGTTATAGCACTGGGGCCGCGGCGTCGTGGCGACGCGGAGCAACCGGCCCAGTCCGGAGCGTGACGCGAAACACGAGCAGCCTGCGCCGTTTCGATGCGCGCGCGCTGCCTGCTACCATGAAAATGAACCCCTCAAATGGATTTTGCGAACGTAGATTTGAAGCAGACGATCAATCTGCCTAAGACCGCCTTTCCCATGAAGGCCAACCTTCCGCAGAACGAACCGAAACTGGTGGATCGGTGGGAAAAGGAAGATCTTTATCGGCAGATTCGCGCGGCGCGCGCAGGACGCCCCATGTGGGTGCTGCATGACGGCCCACCTTACGCCAACGGGCGCATTCACCTGGGCACGGCGTTCAACAAGATTCTGAAAGATTTCGTGGTGAAGACGCGGACCATGATGGGCTTCGACTCGCCCTATGTCCCGGGATGGGATTGCCACGGCCTGCCGATCGAGATCAAAGTCGATACCGAATTGGGCGCGAAGAAGGCACAGATGTCGGCGGTGCAGATTCGGCGCGCGTGCCGGAAGTACGCAGAAAAGTTTATCGATCTACAGCGCACGGATTTCAAGCGGCTGGGCGTGCTGGGTCAGTGGGACGATCCGTATTTGACGATGAGCGCGGAGTATCAGGCGCACATCGCGGGCGCGTTTGTGGAGTTTTTGGACCGCGGCTACGTATATAAAGGTCTGAAGCCGGTGCACTGGTGCCTGAAGGATCGCACCGCGCTGGCGGAGGCCGAGGTGGAGTACGCCGACCACACCAGTCCTTCCATCTGGGTACGGTTTGCGATGACGGCGGGCGTCGAAAAGATTGATCCGGCTCTCGTGGGACGCAAAGTTTTCGGGCTGATCTGGACGACTACGCCGTGGACGATGCCGGCGAACATGGCGATCGCGTATCACCCGAAGTTCGAATACGTCGCAGCGGAAGTAGGCGAAGACGTCTACATCGTTGCCGCCGATCTGCTGAAGGTGACGGCGGAAAAATGCGGCTGGAGTGAGCCGAAAGTATCGGCTCGGTTCCCGGGCGCAGTGCTGGAGTACGCGGTGTTCCGCCATCCATTTCTAGAGCGCGATTCGATGGGCATATTGGCGGACCACGTGACGCTTGAACAGGGCACGGGCGCGGTTCACACAGCTCCTGGTCACGGCCAGGAAGACTACGCGAGCGGCCGGCAGTACGGCATCGCGACGTTCTGCCCGGTGGATGCCGCGGGGCGTTTCTATCATGCCGAAGGCGCTCCGGGACGTTTGCCGGAAGAGCTGATTGGCAAGACCGTGTGGGAAGCGAATCCGCTGGTGGTCGACATTTTGAAAGCGCACCACGCGCTGTGCGGCCTGGAAAAAATCGCGCACTCTTACCCGCACTGCTGGCGTTGTCACAATCCGACGATTTTCCGCGCCACCGAGCAGTGGTTCATCGGCATGGAGCGGAACCACTTCCGGCAGCATGCGCTCGATGCGATCAAGCAGGTGCGCTGGATCCCGTCCTGGGGCGAAGAGCGCATTTCAAACATGATCGCCACGCGGCCCGATTGGTGCATTTCACGCCAGCGTGTTTGGGGCGTGCCGATCACGGTGTTTTACTGCGATGCATGCCGCGAGCCGGTGACGGATCGCGCCGTGCTGGATCCCGTGGTGGCGCTGTTCCGCGAGCACAGCGCGGATGTCTGGTACGAGCGCACGGCCGCGGAACTGCTGCCCTCGGGATACAAGTGCGCCAAGTGCGGCGGCACGGGATTCAGCAAAGAGAACGACATTCTGGACGTGTGGTTCGATTCCGGCTCCAGTCACCTGGCGGTGCTGAACGAGCGTTTCGGACTGCCGTGGCCTGCCGACATGTATCTCGAAGGTGGCGATCAGTACCGCGGTTGGTTCCACAGTTCGCTATTGGTAGGCACCGGATTGAAGGGCTCGTCGCCCTATCGCGCCTGTGCGTTGAACGGCTGGGTGCTCGATGGCGAAGGCAAGGCGATGCACAAGTCGCTCGGCAACGCGATTGAGCCGGAAGAAGTGATCAAGAAGCACGGCGCGGAGATTCTGCGGCTGTGGTCGGCTTCGGTGGAATTCAACGAAGACGTGCGCATGTCGGAGACGATTCAGACGCGGCTGGTGGACGCGTACCGCAAACTCCGCAACACGTTCCGCTACATGCTCGGCAATTTGACGGGCTTCGATCCCGCGACGGATGCAGTGGCCGGAGACGAACTGCACGAGATCGATCGCTGGATTCTGGTTCGCGCCGAAGACCTGGTGATGCGCTGCCGGGCATGGTTTGAAAACTTCGAGTTCCACAAGGTGTACCACACGGTTTACGCATTCACTACGGTGGACCTGAGTTCGATCTACTTCGACGTGCTGAAGGACCGGCTCTATACGTCAGCAACAAAATCAAAAGCGCGGCGCAGTGCGCAGACAGCGCTGTACAGGCTGCTGGACGCGCTGGTGCGGTTGCTCGCGCCGTTGATGAGCTTCACAGCCGAAGAGGTCTGGGGCTACATGAACCGCGAGGGCAGCGTGCACACAGCGTTGTTTCCGGAACCTGCGGAACTAACGGCGGGAATCAGTGCCGCGGCGCGCGAACGGGCCGAGAATTGGGATGAGTTGATCAAAGTGCGCGACGGCGTCCTGAAGAGCCTGGAGGCGGCGCGCAACGAGAAGATCATCGGAGCGCCGCTCGAAGCGCGGGTGAAGATTTCAGCGAATGGCGACCTGTATCCGTTGCTTGAAGGCTATGCGGGTGAGTTGCCGGGCCTGTTCATCGTGTCGCAGGTGGATGTCAATCAAGGCGAGGCCGGCGATGTGAAGGTTGCGGTGGAGCGCGCATCGGGAACGAAGTGCGAGCGCTGCTGGAAGTACACGCACGACGTCGGGTCGGACCCGCGCTTGCCAACTGTATGCGCCGCGTGCGCGGCCGCCGTAGAAGAGACGTTGCGTGGATAAAGTACGCGCCAAAGCGTTCGTGATCGCAGCCGTCGTTTTCGCGCTCGACCGGTGGACCAAGTGGCTGATTGAACGCCGCGTGTCGTTTGCGGATGATATCCGAATCATCCCGGGCTTCTTTTCGATTGTGCATTCCGAGAATCGCGGAGTGGCTTTCGGAGTGTTCAACGATTCGGAATCGCAGTGGCGAACGATCATGCTGATCGCGTTGTCTCTGATCGCGGTGGTTTGGGTAGCCGTGGTTGTGATGCGCTCGCGCCACTTGGAGGCGCTGCTATGCTGGGCCTTCGGTTTGGTGCTCGGAGGAGCGGCGGGGAACCTGTTCGACCGCGCCATTTCGGGAAAAGTAACGGACTTTCTGTTGTTTTACGTTGGCAGCTACCAGTGGCCATCGTTTAATATCGCCGATTCGGCGATTGTGATAGGCTGCGGCCTATTGCTGTTGGACCAGCTTTGGCCGAAACGCAGAACTGCACATGTATCCTGAGATTTTTCATCTTTCGTTCTTGCACACCTACGGCGTGCTGGTGGCCATCGCATTTCTCACGGCGCTGTGGGTGGCGGGTAAACTGGCGCGGCGAACCGGGCTGAACGCCGACAACATCACAAACCTGGGCATTTACTGCGCCCTCGCGGCCATAGTGGGCGCGAAGCTGATGATGTTCCTGGTGGACTTCAATTATTACCGCGATCATCCAAGCGAACTATTTTCGCTTTCATCGCTGCAGGCGGGCGGCGTGTTTTATGGCGGGCTGATCGCCGCGCTGGTGGTTTCGTGGTGGTACATGCGTCGCACCCGGCTGCCGGGTTGGAAAACGGCGGACGTGTTTGCGCCTGCGATTGCGCTGGGCCACGGCATAGGCCGGCTGGGCTGCTTTTCGGCCGGCTGCTGCTGGGGCGTGGAGTGCCATCTGCCTTGGGGCGTCACCTTCACCAACCCCGTTTCGCACGACTTAGTGGGCGTGCCGTTGGGAGTGCGGCTGCACCCGACGCAGCTTTACGAATCGTTCGCGGAGTTCATCATTTTTGGCATTCTTTACACCCGGTTCAACCGCGAACACGCGCCGGGTTCGATCATCAGCCTGTATCTGATGCTGTATTCGACGGCGCGGTTCATCGTGGAGTTCTTCCGCTATCACGAACAGGGCAACCTTTGGGGCGGACCGCTCGATACGTCGCAGTGGATCTCGATCGGCCTCTTCCTGTTGGGCGCAAGTTACTTTGCATTGCGCCGCCGGCGGGTAGAAGCGCACGCAGTTTAGGCGTTGTTAGGGGCCCTTCAGCAACCCTTTGGTATGCTGAATTTGTCAGCGTGTTCTCGCTCATTCATCTTCGCCGGACGGGAGCGATTCTCATTGGCGGCCTGGTCGCCATCGGCGCCGTATACGCTTTCCAAAAGCCTTTTCGCGAGTATCCGGGCCTCGAATACCGCAAGTTCGACCTGCCGCGCGACTACACCGAAAAGACGGAGTGGGTGTTCGCGCGGTTGATGTATCCGCCTGTAGGTCCGCAGTATGGCGGCTATCTGGAGTACGGCGATTGGAAGGCGGGCGGATCGAATTGGACGATGGACTATCCGCGTTCGGACCGGCACATCGTAACTGCGGTCCGTCGCCTGACGCGCATCAGCACGCGTTCGGTAGAAGAGCCGATCGATCTGGACGATCACGATGTATACGACTGGCCGTGGTTGTATGGCGTCGAAGTGGGCCACTGGGATCTGACCGACGAACAGGCGAAGACGATGCGCGAATACCTCCTGCGCGGCGGCTTCTTCATGTGCGACGATTTTCATGGTGACATTGAGTGGCGCACCTTTCTCGCCAGCATGCGCAAAGTCTTCCCAGATCGCAACCCCGTAGACATTCCCAACGACGATCCGATCTTCCGTACCATTTACGATTTGCGGCAGCGCTTCCAGGTGCCCGGTATGCCGGCGCTCGAAGAGGGCCACACGTATGAAAAGGGCGAGAGCGGCAAAGTGCCGCACTGGCGCGCCATCTACGATGATCACGGTCACATAGTGGTGGCGATGTGCCACAACATGGACCTGGGCGATTCGTGGGAACATGCCGACGACCCGCAGTATCCTTCGAGGTATTCCGATTTGGGCATACGCCTGGCAGTGAATTACATTGTCTACTCGATGTCGCACTAACGAAGTCGAATGAATAACGGAGAGCTATGAACTGGAGCCTGATAGGTGCAGTGATGCTGGGCCTGGCGGTGATTCTGGGCGCATTTGGCGCGCACGGTTTGCAGAATCGTCTGGACGATTATTCGCGGGGCGTTTATGAGAAGGCTGTCTTCTACCATTTTGTGCATGCGATGGGAATTCTGGTGGTCGCGGTGCTGGGCCGCACCAGCACGTTTCCGCCGGAGGGCGTAGAGAGCGTCTGCTGGTGTCTGTTCATCGGTATTCTACTGTTCTCTGGCAGCCTGTACTTGCTCGCTGTAACCGGCACGCGCGCGTTGGGCATGATCACGCCGTTGGGCGGCGTAGCTTTCATTTTGGGATGGCTGTTGCTGGCGTGGCGGTTGCGGAGAGTGCTCTAAGTGCAGCACATCTTCGTCTATGGCGATTCGCTTTCGTGGGGCATTGTGCCCAATACGCGGCAGCGGTTTCCGTTTGATGTGCGCTGGCCCGGCGCGATGGAAAAGCGGTTGAACGCGAACGGTCCGCGCGTGCGCGTCACTGAGGATTGCGTTAATGGCCGGCGCACCGTGTGGGACGATCCCTTCAAGCCGGGTCGCAACGGCCTGGTGGGATTGGGCGCGAGAATCGAAGCGCAATCGCCCATAGCGCTGCTGATCCTGATGCTGGGCACCAACGATTTTCAGTTCAACCACGTTTACAACAATGCGCAGACTTCGGCATTGGGCATTGCGGCGCTGGTGAACGAAATACGGCGCGCGCCGATCGAACCTGGCATGCCCGTGCCGCCAATCTTGATTGCCTGTCCGCCGCCCATGCAGAAACCAGGCGGCCAGGTTGGGCTGAAGTTTCATGGCGCGGAGGAGCGCTCGAAGGGGCTTGCCGCGGCGTATGAGGAGACCGGGAAAAGCTTGGGCTGCAGCTTCTTCGATGCTGGGAATGTGACGCAGTCGAGCCGTGTGGATGGCATCCATCTCGACGAAGATCAGCACCTGACACTGGGCGCCGCAATCGCCGATTTCGTCGCGGCGTTGTTGTAGGGCGAAACAGTATAATCGACGGGGTGAAGCGACCACTCATCGTTCTGGTTTACTCGCTTGCCATCTTCCCTGCCCTGGCGCAAATTTCGGCGCCCGCGGCAGACGGCGACTACGTTCTGATCAACGGCAAAATCCTCACAGTGGATGCGCACGATACGGTGGCGCAGGCGATCGCAATTACAGGCGGAAAGATTGCGGCCGTTGGATCGAATGCCGATGTGCGCAAAGCGGCGGCGAAAGGCGCGCATGTCATCGACCTGCACGGACGTGCAGTCACGCCCGGCCTGATCGATGCGCACTGCCATTTCACGGAAGTGGACGCGCTCTATTCGGTGGACCTGAGCGACGGCATAAACAGCATCGCCGAAGCAATGGGCAAAGTGAAGCAACGCGTGGCCACGCTGAAGCCCGGCGAATGGGTGCGTGGCGGCGGTTGGGACGAAGGCAAGATGCAGGAGCTGCGCTACATACACGCTGCCGACATCGATCAGGTCGCGCCGGATAATCCGGTGTGGCTGACGCACACGACGGGTCATTACGGCGTCGCGAATTCTGCTGCGCTGAAGCTGGCAGGCATCACGCGCGATACAAAAGACCCGAACGCGGGCACCATAGACCGCGACGCGGCCGGCAATCCCACAGGCGTGCTGAAGGAATCGGCCATGGGCCTGGTAACGCGGCGCATTCCGCGCTACACGCATGAGCAGGAACTCGAAGGCCTTCTGCGCATCATACGCGACTTCAACCGGGAAGGCATGACCGCCGCTAAGTACCCATCGATTTCGCAGAATCAGTGGAATCTGCTGAACGAAGCGCTCAAACTCGGCAAGCTGGATGTTCGCGTAATGGCGATTTGGATGGGCGGACGTTCGCTCGAATCGGCGCGGCAGACGCGCGATCGATTGCTCGCAATGCCGCATGCCCCGGACAACATTGGCGACGGCCGTTTGATTTCAGGCGGCGTGAAACTCTACATCGATGGCAGCGGCGGCGCACGCACGGGCTGGATGTATCAGGACTGGAACAAAGACTTCAAAGACATCGACAAGGGCAACGTGGGTTACCCGACAACGGACCCCGAAGTCTACCGCGCGCAGGTCAAGCTTCTGCACGAAGCAGGTTTGCACGTAAGCACCCACGCAATCGGAGACCGCGCCATCGATTGGGTGGTGGACTCCTACGCCGCCGCGTTGAAAGAGAAGCCAACCCGCGGCCTCCGGCACGGTATTATTCACTGCAACACGCCCACAGATCACGCAATTGACGAAATGGCGCGCATGCAGAAAGAGTACGACGCCGGATATCCTGAGCCGCAGGCGCCGTTCCTCTGGTGGATCGGCGATACTTACGCGGGCAACTTAGGCCCCCAACGCGCGCTACGTCTGGAGCCGTTCGCAACGTACGTAAAGAAAGGCGTGATCTGGGCGGGCGGGTCGGACTACAACGTAACTCCATTCGCGGCGCGATACGGATTGTGGGCGTCTGTAGAGCGCAAGACGATGCGTGGCGCATATGGCTCACAGCCATTCGGCACGGCAGAATCGGTGGATGTGCACACGGCGCTGCGGTCGTATACGATTTGGGCCGCGCACCAGTTATTTCTCGACCAGAAGACAGGGTCGCTCGAGAAAGGCAAAGAGGCGGACCTGGCGATCTGGGATCGCAATCCATATGAGATTCCGGCAGATGACTTGCGCAACATGAAGTGTGACCTGACGATGCTCGCGGGCAAGGTTGTGTATCAAGCGGATAACTCGCCGGTGAAGGTACAATAGCGCGAGCCACACCGCAAAGCTGTCGTTAAGATATGAGATGATAACGCCGAGGACGTTCAGATGAGACCGGTCATCCTTCTAGCTTGTTTTTCTGCAGTTTGCTTAGCGCAACAGAGCAGTCCAGCCACTCCACTCGCCCGCAACGAATGGACGATAACCGCCGCGCATCAAACGACCGACGGTCGCATTTCTCACGCGCAAGGACATGTCGAATTGGTGACAACGGACCTGCGCTTCCGCGCCGACGCGGTGGACATGGACGAGGCGAAGACAACCGCGCATTTGGTTGGCCACGTCACAGTCGAAATCCCCAATAGAGGGACGCTCACGGCCGACGAAGCGGATTACGATTTGATCTCCGGTGATCTCAGCCTGAAGTTAAAAGTGACGCCGGCGCACTGAGCGGTCTCAGCACCCTCAAGGACGCGGCCGTAACAGATAAAGGCTATTTCGGCTTGCGCGGCAGTAATATCTCACCAGAAGTGAAGTGACCGACTTGGCCCGGCTGAGTCACCTGCCCGGGCGGATTCGCCCATTGGTTAAAGTACCTCTTTAATAAGTGATCGAAATCCACGCTGCCTTGCAAATAAGGCGCGTATTGCGTGCCGACGCTGTTCGTAAGTCCGGTGAAATAGGTCGCCACCGTCGCAAAACGCGAGGCCTCCGCGGTCACCGCAATCAGGATGGCAATCAGGCGCGGTTCCAGCGCCTGACCTAGACTAAAGCTCGCCAGTTTGCCGAGCGACTTCAAGTCGTCATAGGAAATGCCACCTACGCGGCCCATGTTGTTGTAATTGCCGCCGATGCCGCAGGGCCGGCCAAGCGCGCCGCGCTCTGCGCCGACCGAGTACCACTGATTGGCGTCGCCGCGAAAGGCGAGCAGATACCCATCATCCGTTCGAAACTGCAGCCCGACACTTTCGCCTTGCGGGGTGCGTATTTCGGCCTGCAGGTAAGGCGCATCCCGCCTCTCCAGGAAATTCCGGAACAGGTTAAGGCTTGTCTGGTATTTTCCAGGGCCAAGGTCGATCACTGGCGCAGCCGCAGGGAATGCCATACGTCTAGTTTAGCCCCCGATTTCCTATGCGTCGTAGGAAGGCGGCCTTGCAGGTACCTGGGCCGTACTGGTAGAGTCATGAACGACTATTTACTCATGCGGTCCACAGTTGGGCTCACCAAAGAAGAAGAGATTTATTGGATAGCATTCACGTTAGTGCACGGGCTTGGAGCGCGGACGGCGAATAAGCTGTTGGACCGGTTCCGCACGCCTCAGGCGATCTTCCGCGCATCACGCACCGAATTAGAGGCCGCTGGCATTTCGAGCGGCGTTGCGCAGTCGATCGCCAGCGGCTGCACATTCGACGACGCAGCTACCCAGCAGGAAAAGATGATGGAGGTAGATGCGGTGGCCGTTACCATCGGCGATCCGCGCTACCCGCAGCTCCTCCGGGAGATCTACGATCCGCCGATTATTCTCTTCGCACGCGGAAACGTAGAGCTGATGCAGACCATCGGAATTGGAATCGTGGGCACGCGCCGTCCCACAGCTTACGGGTTAGCGGTCTCCGAGCGGCTGTCGGCCGACCTGGCGCACGCGGGCTTGACCATCACCAGCGGCATGGCGCGGGGCATCGACACCGGAGCCCACAAAGGTGCGCTGGCGGCAGGCGGCGGCACCATCGCGGTCTTTGGCTGCGGCATAGACGTCATCTACCCGAGTGAAAACCGGAAACTGGCGACGGAAATCGCGGAGAAAGGGCTGCTGCTATCGGAATTCCCCATGGGGACCGTGGCATTCCCGCAGAATTTCCCCATCCGCAACCGGATTGTCTCCGGATTGAGCGTGGGAGTGCTGATTGTGGAGGGAGCGCAGTATAGTGGCTCCGCCATTACGGCAAAGCTCGCGATGGACCAGGGCCGGGAGGTATTCGCGGTCCCCGGGAACATCACCTCAAAGCTGAGCTGGGCTCCTAACCTGTTGATTAAACAGGGTGCGCGCCTGGTGCAGGACTGGAATGACGTGGTCAGCGAGCTCCCTGCTGAATCCCGCCGGCATCTAATTGAAGTAGGGAGGCAAAAGCTGATGGCTGAGGCCGGCGAAACCGCCGATGCATCTTCGGGCGGACAAGCGGCATCCTTATTTAACAGCCGCGTACCGGAACTGAGTGACGTGGCCCGCCGCACGCTTGAGACGTTGAAGGTGGATGCACCCATTCACCTGGATGATCTTATTGAAAAAATTGAAGATACTTCGTCAAGCGAGATCATCGCCGCACTTTTTGAACTGGAAATGCTGGGCTTGGTCAAACAGCTTCCGGGGAAGAACTTCGTAAAAGTATGGTAACGTCTAACCGTAAACAGGCATCCAAGCCCCGCGGCTCTGTTCGTCGGAAAGAAGCCGCATTTAAATAATCTATGCCAAAAGCTCTGGTAATCGTGGAATCGCCCGCAAAGGCGAAGACCATAAACAAATACCTGGGCAAGCAGTTTGTAGTCAAAGCTTCCCTTGGTCATATTAAAGATCTCCCCAAAAAGGACCTGGCCGTCGATGTCGATCGCGGTTTTGAGCCGCGCTATGAGGTAATCGAAGGCAAAAAGAAGCTGATTGCCGAACTCAAGCAGACGGCGAAAACTGTCGAAGATGTTTACCTGGCTGCCGACCCTGATCGTGAAGGCGAGGCCATCTGTTATCACCTGCAGGAAGAGCTGCAAAGCAAAAAAGGGCCGCGCATCTTCCGCGTGATGTTCAACGAGATCACTAAAAAGGCCATCGAAAAGGCCTTCGAAAAGCCGACGCAGGTCAATGTCAACCTGGTGGAAGCGCAGCAGGCGCGCCGCGTGCTGGATCGCCTGGTGGGCTACAAGATTTCACCGCTGCTCTGGGACAAGGTCCGCCGCGGACTATCCGCGGGCCGCGTCCAAACCGTCGCGCTACGCGTGATCGTCGAACGAGAGCGCGAGATTCGCGCATTCATCCCGAAGGAATATTGGACGATCGACGTCGATCTGAACGCGAAGAAAGCGCCCGTGCTGGTCACGCGCTTGGCGAAAATCGGCACGGAAAACGCCGAGATTGCGAATCAGGAGCAGTCCGACGCGATTGTGGCGGCGGTCGATGACGCGACATACATCGTGAAATCGGTCGGGACGCGCGAAAAGAAGCGCAACCCCGTGGCGCCGTTCATTACCTCGACGCTGCAGCAGGAATCGTCGCGCAAATCGCGCTTCAGCGTGAAGCGCACTATGATGTTGGCGCAACGGCTGTATGAAGGCATCGAGATGGGCAAGGAAGGCGCGGTAGGTCTGATCACCTACATGCGTACCGACTCCACGCGCATCTCCGACGATGCCATTCGCGACGTACGCGATTTCGTCACCGAGCGCTACGGTAAGGACTATTTACCCGCAAGCCCCAACGTTTATAAGACAAAGAAAGACGCGCAGGACGCGCACGAAGCCATTCGTCCTACTTCGATGGCGTTCACGCCCGAAGTGGTGCAGCAGTATCTGGCCGAAGACGAAATGAAGCTGTACCGGTTGATCTGGAACCGCTTTGTGGCCTCGCAGATGATGCCCGCGCTCTACGATCAGACCACGATCGATGTGTCCGCCAAAGGCAACAACGGCGTCGATTACACTTTCCGCGCCACCGGCAGCGTGCTCAAGTTTGAAGGGTTTTTAAAAGTCTACCAGGAAGGCAAAGACCAGATAGACGAGGACGATGAGGAGCTGAAGCATCGCCTGCCGCAAGTGACCGAAGGCGAGACCCTGCGCTTCAAAGGCATACGTCCGGAGCAGCATTTCACCGAACCGCCGCCGCGCTATAACGAAGCGACGCTGGTGAAGCGCCTGGAGGCCGATGGCGTGGGCCGTCCCTCCACGTACGCCTCGATTCTCTCTACCATTCAGGAGCGCGAATACGTAAAGAAAGAAGGCAATAAGTTCATTCCCACCGAGTTAGGTATGGTGGTGACGGATTTACTGCTGGAATCGTTCGACAACATCTTCGAAGTCAAGTACACCGCCAAGATGGAGGAGGAACTCGACGAGATCGAAGAGGGCAAAGTAGATTGGCGCACCTCGATGGCGGAGTTCTACCATCGCTTGGACGCCGACATCAAGCACGCCGAAGAGCACATGACCGATATCAAGCGGATGGAGAAACCCACCGGCTTGAATTGCGAAAAGTGCGGCAAGCCCCTGGTGATTAAGTGGGGCAAGCACGGCAGCTTTATCGCCTGCACGGGATATCCGGAGTGCACGTACACCCGCGAACTTGAGGTGGATTTACCCGACGTCGATAAGGTAGACCTCTCCGAGCAAGGCGACGAGGAGTATTGCGAAAACTGCGGTCGCCCGATGGTGCTCAAGAAGGGACGCTTCGGCAACTTCTTCGCCTGCACCGGCTATCCCGATTGCAAAACCACCAAACCGATTGGCGGAGCGCAGAAGAAGGCCGACCAGCCGCTGGACGAGAAGTGCCCGCAGTGCAGCAACAACCTGGTGATGAAGCATGGACGCTTCGGCGAATTCACCGCGTGCAGCAACTATCCCACCTGCAAATACGTTAAGCAGAAGACGATCGGCATGAAGTGCCCGTCGTGTTCCGAAGGCGAAATTGCAGAGCGACGCTCCAAGCGCGGCAAGACGTTCTATGGTTGCGTCCGCTGGCCGGAATGCGATTTCGTTGCATGGGGTAAGCCGATCGACGAAAAGTGCAAAGAGTGCGGCAACCCGTACATGATCGAAAAGTGGCTGAAGGCCGGGCCGGTCTGGCAATGCCCAAATCCGGAATGCAAGTACAAGCACGACGCTCCGCCGGAGCCGCCGGCGTCCCCCACGCCTGCTGCCGCATCGCCGGATGGGTCGCAAGGCCCCAATGGCAATCCGTCTTCGGACTCAACCAAGCGTTCCGAACCCGTCGAAGCCCTAGTAAAATGATCGTTGAATGACGCGACGCCGGGATTTGACGTGGGGCGCTTTGGGCCTGCTCGTCATTTCCGGATTCCTCAATTATTTCGACCGCTCCAATCTTTCGGTTGGCGC
>DATAUH010000199.1:0-4804 GCA_036268375.1 Bryobacteraceae bacterium
GCCGACATCGCGCGGTACATGAAGGCGTTGGCGCGCGCGCCGCGCAGCCGTTGATACGCGAAATAGAGCGGGAGTAAGACGACGCCGGTCTCCTTGGTAAGCAGCGCCGCCAGGTAAATGGCCGCATGCAGCAGCGCTTCGGCCACCGTGGGCGCGGCATTTTGCGCTGCAAACAGGAGCAGACCGGTCAATGCGCAGGTGGTGGCCAACACATCCGGCAGCGCGGCGATCCAATTGACGGCTTCGGTATGAATTGGGTGGACTGCGAAGAGTGACGCCGCAACGTACGAAACGGCAGCGGGCGCGCCGGAGAGCAGACGTCGCGCAAGCGCCAGCAGCAGCGCAGAGTTGAGGGCGTGCAGAAGCGCCATCAACACATGGAAAGGAAACGCGTGCGCTCCGAATGCCCGGTACATGAAGCCATAGATCACGAATTGCAAAGGGCGGAAGTAGTTGCCGCGGTAATGCAGGAATTCCCAGACGCCAGAACCGAAAGCGGTCCAGAGATTCTTGCCTCCGGTGACTACCGGATTGCTGAGGATTTGAAACTGGTCGTCGGTAATGAAACCGCTGTGCAGGCTATTGGCATAGACTGCAAAAGCGAGGGCGCCGACGGCGCAGAACGGCATCCAGGCGTGCCGGGAGTGGGCGTCAGGCTGATACGGAGCGAAAACAGGCGCAGGCGAGCGCGCAGTCTTTGGTTGAGCCAACATTTGAGTATATGTCCGGAGCACAAAATCTTGAATAGTAATTTTTCGCCCTAATTAGTAGACGCTGGTTAGGCATGCTTAGCCGGGCAGTTCTATTACTTTTCGGGAGCTGCGTAATTCTTCGCGCCAAGTTCGTATACATGGTGTATGGCGGCTGCGCTGATGGCATTTGCCGATGCTTTGGAATCGGAACCGCAGGTGATCGCGCGCTGTCTGCGGCGGCGGGATGCCGTTTTCATCGATCGGCTGGTGGAGCAGTATCACTATCGCCTGTTGCGTTACCTGGTCTACCTGACGGCGCGGCGCGAACAGGCGGAAGACCTGGTGCAGGATACCTGGATGCGGGTGCTGGAGCGGGCGGCGCAGTACGACGGGCGATCGCGTTTCGAGCCGTGGCTGTTTTCGATTGCGCGCAATCTGGCGATTGACGAAATGCGGCGACGGCAGCGAATGGAACCCGACGAGCCAGCGGAGAGGGTTGCTCCGGAGACTTATTCGCCATTCGTGGCCGCGGCTAAAAGCGAAGACGCGGCTCGGATTGCGGCGGCGTTGGCGGCACTCGAAGCGTTTTACCGCGAAGCGCTGGTGCTGCGGTTTCAGGAGGAGCTTTCACTTGATGAGATCGCGCAGGTGACGCACTCGCCGGTCTCAACGGTGGCGTCGCGCATCCACAGAGGACTGGCGCAGCTTCGCGCGCATTTGGAGGGAAGCAAGGATGCAAAGTAATCCGCACGCGAAGGCGCAGGAACTGATTGATCGCGCGCCGGTGGAAGGGATTTCGCCCCAAGAACAGACCTGGCTGGACACGCATCTGACGGCATGCGCGGAGTGCAGTGAGTATGCGGCGACGGCGGAGCGGACGATTGCGGCGTTGGGGAAGTTTGCGTTCGAGTTGGACCACGACGCGGCGTTCCGCGTACAGGCGAATGTGCGGCGGCGTGTGGTTGAGATTCGGCCGGCGGCATGGGAGGCTCGCAACTTCTGGCTGGTGAATGGGGCCGCGATCCTGTTGACGGCAGGCGGTTCGATGGCGGTGTGGGAAGCGGGCGAGTGGGCGTCGCGAGCGTGGAGTCTACCGGCTTGGGCGTGGCAAACGGCTTTTGTGATGGGTTGGGCAGTTCCCTCGATGATGCTGTGCATCCTGCTGCTGTTTCGAGGCCTGTTGTTGGGAAATCAGGATGGTAAAGGAGGGTCTGTATTATGACCGGACAGTATGTGGATCGGCGGGAAGGGTTTGAATTGATTCCCGCGACGGCGAAGTTTCTGGCGGGATTGTTCGGACTCGGCATCGTCGCGATCTGCTTGTGCATTTGGGGGGTGAGTTGGCCGCACACAGGTCCTCCGGAGATGCTGTTCCTGCTGGGGGGCGGAATTGTTGGGGGCGGATTTGTTGCCGCTTATGTGTTGGCCGCGGGATACGTCTATGGGGACGCGGCGCGACGTGGCATGCCGGCGGGTTTGTGGACGCTGCTGGTGGTGCTGATCCCCAACTGCCTGGGGTTTGTAGTGTATTTCCTGGTGCGCAAGAGCGCGGGCCATCCGTGCCCGAATTGTGGCGCTCCGCTGGGGCAAGATGCGTTGTTTTGTTCCAGATGCGGGCACCAGTTGATGCGTCCGGTGGCTTAGACGCAGGAGTGGGCGCCGGGTTTACTGGCTCATCCCGAGCATAAATCCCCTATCGACGGTAGTCACCTGACCCGGTCCAAAGGCGCCTCTATAATTGCGAGCCACAACATGGAATCCAGATGGCGATTCCGGTTCGCGAAAATTCAAGTTCTTATAAGGAAAACACGAAAATGACCACCAAATCGCTTCTCATGATCGGCGCCCTTGCTCTGGCTAGTATTGCGAGCGCCAAGAGCTATGACATTGTTCTCGCTTCGCCTGCCAAAGCTGGCAATCTGCAGTTGGGCGCCGGCCAGTACACATTGCAACTGAAGGGCACGAGCGCTGTGTTTACGAACGTGGAAACCGGCAAGAGCTTCACCGCTCCCGTAAAGGTTGAGAACGCCGGCAAGAAGTTCCAGAACACCGCTGTGGACACGGAAAACGCGAACGGCACGGACCAGATCAAGAAAATTGAACTGGGCGGTTCCAGCACGGCCCTCCAACTCGGCGAATAAGCTATCCCCTGAAGCCCATGACCCCGCAAACGGCGGTGGCTCGGAGGGCGTAGAGAAATCCTTTCGGGAATTCTCTGCGGTCCCCAGGCCACCGCCGTTTGTGTTTTGGGGGCGGGTTACACGCTGCTTGCCACACAGTTTGCGAAAGCCGGCTGGTATCACTCATTGGCGGTGCTATTTCTGCTCGGCTAAGTCCTCCCTCCGATTTCTCGTCAGCACGCGTCCGGATTGAGACCTCGGTGTGTTTGAACCGAAGATAGGCCAGTTTCCGCGCGGAGCGCCGCGCAAAGGAACCTCCTGCTAGTGTTGTTGTAAAATCCATTGAGACAACCCGGAGGAGACAGAGATGACCGGTTTTTCCGCAACTGCGATGTTGATTGGTCTTACTGCCGGCGCCGTGATGGCACAGGCGCCCGCGCAAACTCCGGCACAGGCGCCCCGGCCTCCAGCGCAAGGCGGCGGCGCTCAAGCGCCTGCCCGCGGCCGCGGCCCCGGCGTACCGACCCGTGATCCCAACTCGCCCGACTACGTGAAGGCCAAGGAGTTGCCGGACGGCCAATTGCCGGCGGCCACCGAAAATGGGAACTTCATCATTGGCCCGACCCACAATGCGGCGGCCGAATTGGCGCCGAAGGACGCGCTCAATGGCAAAGTGTTCGTGTTCACGATGGAGTCGAAGGACAGCAAAATCTATCCGGGCATCGCGCGGCAGCCGAACCCCAACGGGCGAGGAAACCCGGCTGACCCGGCGGCGCCGCGCCCGGCGATTACTATCGCTCCCGCGCCCTATTCCCGAAAAGTCGGTGTATACGTGCCGAAAGGCTATACCGCCGGAACCGAGATTCCATTCCTGGTCGCGGGTGACTATAGAGAGGAACCCTGGCTGTTCGTCGCGACCGATAATCTTATCACCGAGAAAAAGATTCCGCCGATGGCCGTGATATGGATTGCTAATGGTGGCGGCGACGGGCAGGGCAGTGAACGCGGGCTCGAGTACGACACCATGTCCGGCAAGTACGCCGAGTTTGTCGAGACGGAAGTGCTGCCCTCCGTCGAGAAGCAGTACAACGTGAAGCTGACGAAGAACCCGGAGGGGCGCGCAGCGCTCGGTTGTAGCTCAGGCGCCGCCGCGGCGATGTCGATGGCCTG
The DNA here is from genome assembly GCA_036268375.1 of Bryobacteraceae bacterium. Taxonomy (GTDB): domain Bacteria; phylum Acidobacteriota; class Terriglobia; order Bryobacterales; family Bryobacteraceae; genus PALSA-243. The sequence continues at coordinate 3,983 of DATAUH010000199.1, forward strand.
GTATCGCACCGACCTTTATCACCGGGTGGTGAGCTTCTCGGGCACATTCGTTTACCAGCAGTGGCCCGCGAATCCGGAAACACCGCAGGGAGCCTGGGACTTCCACGAGACGATGATTCCAAACAGCCCGAAGAAGCCGCTGCGCATCTGGATGGCGGTGAGTGACCGCGACAACTATCAGAACCGCGACGCCTACCATGACTGGGTGGTTGCCAACGAGCACATGGCCCAGGTTCTCGCCGACAAAGGTTACCCTTACCAGTTCCTGTTCACTCGGAACGCCGGCCACTGCGACGCCGGAGTGAGGTCGCAAACCTTACCGCTGGCGCTCGAGTACATCTGGCAGGGGTATAAGAAGTAACGGCGGAATTTTCACTAAGGCAGCTCCGCCACAGATTCCTTGTCCGTGCTGTACCAGGATCGGTCGCGAGACGTACCCTCGCGCCTGATACCACGGGCTCGAGTAGTTACTCTCGAGTAGTCACTCTTGACATTCTTGCCGGCCGCCAGATATTCTCTAGAAGTGAGATGCGGTAGTTTCTAGCCTCTCACGGTCTCGGTTGCCGCCAAGGCATAATTCCTTCCGAGCCTAAAAAAACCTTCAAAATTTGAATTGCGAATGGGAAAGCGCGATGCGCCGCCTGATCACACAGGATCTTGACCTGGCAATTCGGAAACGCCCACCATTCACACAGAAAAGGAAAATACATTGGTCCCCAAGAACTCCATCAACGCGATTCTCGATGCGCTCGCCTCACTGCAGCAGCATGGCGAGACCTCGCTAATCGTCACAATCGAACCCAATCTCATCCAGGATGCGAT
>DATAUH010000200.1:0-3634 GCA_036268375.1 Bryobacteraceae bacterium
ATTCTCTGCGGCAAGCCACACATCGTGATCGATGTAGGCGGCGAGCTTCTCGGGAGGCAACATGACGGCCAGCATGATGCCGGCTGAAGTTAGCGACATCAGCCGGCCACGCGCCGCGGCCAGGCGCAACCCATCCTCGAAGGAGAAGACTCCTGCGACAGAAGCGGCGGTAAGCTCGCCGAGGCTGTGTCCAAGCAGTGCCGATGGTTCCACTCCGAGCCCGCGCCATCGCGCGGCGAGTGCGTACTCGACCAAAAAGAGTACGGGCTGCGCCACCCTGGTGTCGGCAAGTTGCGACTTCATCTCTGACGTCTTGTCGCTACCGGCGATCAGCTCGACGATGTTGAAATCGCACTCGTCACGAAGAATTTTCGCGCCAGCTTCGATCGTACTTCGGAAAGCCGGATCGGATTGATACAGTGCTGCTGCCATTCCGACAAATTGCTGGCCCTGACCGGGGAACAAAAACACGACATCGCGGTCAAGCTCTGGCATCGTGATGTCGCGGCTCTTTGACGGCTTTCTGAGGGTCGTGGCAAGTTCGAAGCAATCATGCGCGACAACAGCTCGCCTGAAAGGAAATTCACGGCGCCCCAATTGCAGGGTTGAGGCTACATCCTCCGCGGCAAGAGTCGGATCAGATTCCAGCCGCTCGGCGAGATGATCGCATGCCGTCGCGAGCGCCGCCGGCGTGCGGGCAGAGATGGGAAAGATGTGCGGACGCGACGTCGGCGAAGGCACTGGGCGAGACGGCGCGCTACTGAGGACGACATGGACGTTCGTTCCTCCTATCCCAAAGGAGCTGACTCCAGCCCATCGCTCCGTTCCATCAGGCCACGGCATCGCCGAAGAGCTCACCACAAACGGTCCGCGGTCAAGTTCCAGCGCAGGATTCGGGCGGGTGAAATTCGGTGTCGGCGGAATGACACCGGCATCGACGGCGAGCGCCGCCTTGATCAAACCGGCGACACCGGCTGCTACATCTGCATGCCCCAGGTTAGCTTTCACGGCCCCGAGCACACAGGAGCCGGGCTGCGCATTGCTTTCTGCGAAGACCATATTCAGCGCTGCGACCTCGATTGGGTCACCCAATTCGGTTGCAGTGCCATGAGCCTCTACATAGCCGACGCGGTCGGCGGTGACGCCAGCGGCGGCGAGAGCCCTGCGAATGACGGCAGCCTGGCCGTCGATGCTAGGTGCGGTATATCCGACCTTTCCGCCGCCGTCGTTGTTCCAGGCTGAACCGCGAATTACCGCGTATATCCGGTCTTCGTCCGCGAGTGCCTGAGACAACCTCTTGAGGACGACGATGCCGGCGCCCCGGCCGGGTACGGTTCCCTTTGCACCCGCGTCGAATGGCCGGCAATATCCGTCGGGCGAAAGAATCATTCCGGGGATGTAGGGATATCCCACGGCTTGCGGAAAGGGGATGGAGACACCTCCGGCAAGCGCCATATCGCACTCACCTGAGAGGATGCTCTGGCATGCCAGGTGAACTGCCGCCAGCGAAGTAGAGCACGCGGTCTGCACCGTTACAGCGGGGCCACGGAGGTTCAACTTGTAGGCGACTCGCGTGGCGAGGAAGTCCTTGTCATTTGCCAGCATCAACTGGTATCCGCCGGCATTCGTGATTACTGACGGATTGCTCAGCAACTGAAAGACGTAGGTGTTCATACCGGCGCCGGCGAAGACGCCCACGCGTTCGCCATCGCCTGTATATCCGGCGTGCTCCAGCGCTTCCCATGCGCATTCCAGGAACACTCGCTGTTGAGGATCGGTTACTTCCGCCTCACGCCTGCTGAGGCCGAAGAACTCGGCATCCATGCAGTCTGCGTCGTCGATCGAGTTTCCCCTGTGGACGTAGTCCCGGCTGGAGAGCGTAGCATCGTCCACTCCCGCCTTCCGCAGTTCTTCCCTGCTGAATTCCGAGATCAGAATTTCCCCGGCAAGCAGATGCTCCCAGAATTCCTTAACATTGCGCGAGCGGGGGAAGCGCGCGCTCATCCCGATAATCGCAACGCCATCGTGCCACTGGGCGGCTTCGTTCGCCTGCGTGATTGCTCTTTCGTCGTTCGTAGGCACCGGCATCACGCATTTGCTCCCGCGGCGATGGTAAGTGATTGACTGCGCCGATTCAGCCAGGATGCCATGGACTCAATGGTCGGATATCGGAACAGATCGATAACGGCGACATCAGGGTCGAGTTCGTGTCGCAACCGCGCATGGACGCGAACCAAAAGGAGAGAGTGGCCTCCGAGGTCAAAGAAATTATCCCGGACTCCAACGCGCTTCACGCCCAAAATTTCTGACCAGATCTGCACCAACTGCTCTTCCACGCGATTCCGTGGCGAGGCCATGGGTGTTGAAGTTTCCCGGGTGGACGCTTCCGGTTTCGGCAGCCGCTTTCGATCCACTTTTCCGTTGGGAGTGAGTGGGATTTCCTCGAGCACAATGAATATGGAGGGCACCATGTAATCCGGCAGCCGCTCCTGCAGCCACGAACGGAGACTTCCAGTATCCACGGCGTCGCCTGAGTGCTTGATGTAAGCGATGAGTTGTTGACCATTGCCTTCTCCTTGCAGGGCAACTACCGCCTGGAGCACTTCCGGATGACGCTCGATCACGACTTCTATTTCACCGAGTTCGATGCGATGGCCGCGGAGCTTGATCTGATGATCCGTTCGTCCGATGAGTTGAATCTGACCGTCGCGCCGGTATCGTGCGAGGTCGCCCGTGCGATACATCCGGCGGCCGTGAACGGGATCGAAGGGATCGGGAAGGAATCGGGTCTCGGTCAATTCGGGCTGTCTCCAATAACCACGGGCAACTCCGGCGCCAGCAATATATAGCTCTCCAGCGACGCCAATAGGCACTGGTTGACCTTCAGGATCGAGAATGTACATCCGGGTGTTTCCAATGGGCCTGCCGATGAGGATGGGATTCTCGCCACTCTTCACGCGGTGAGCCGCAGACCAGATAGTTGTTTCTGTGGGGCCGTAGAGATTCCACAATTCACGACCGCGCGCCAGAAGGCTCTCAGCCAGGTCGGGGCGCAAAGCCTCTCCTCCACACCACATTCTCAGGTTTGCGCGGCCCAGCCAACCGGACTCAACGAGCATTCTCCAAGTGGAGGGCGTGGCCTGCATAACAGTCGCCGCGGATTCTTCCAGAAGGCCGGCGAGGAGTTCCGGGTCCAGAACCTGCTCTCTGGAGGCCACTACCAAGGTAGCTCCGCAGACCAGCGGTCCAAAAATCTCAAGCCCGGCGATATCGAAAGAGAGAGTGGTAATCGCGACCAGCGTGTCTTCGCCTGTGAGCCCAGGTTCGCGCAACATAGAAGCAAGAAGATTGACGAGTGATCCGTGAGAGATCTCCGTACCTTTCGGGTTGCCGGTCGATCCGGAGGTATAGATGAGATACGCCAGATCTTCAGAACTGGGTTTGTCCGTTGGCGGCTGTTCAACGCTCTCACTGATCTGGTCGATCATCAACAGAGCGGCGCCGGAATCGGACAGCGTATCGCGCAATTCAGTCTGCGTGATAATCAGCGGCACAGCGGCATCCGCGATCAGGAATTCTATTCGCTGGGCAGGCAGTTGAGGATCGAGAGGAAGATATGCGCCGCCTGCCTTGA
>DATAUH010000201.1:0-14529 GCA_036268375.1 Bryobacteraceae bacterium
GGAAGAGTAAGAGAGGAGCGCTGGGTTAGTCGTTTTGCTGTTCCATGCCGCGCCTCGGATTTTTATTCGTTCCTCGAAAGCGTCACTATAGCTAATTGGGGCTTCGGCTAGTTGGCGAAGGGAATCGGCGGTGCGCGGAACGATCGCCGCTTTTGAACGGACTGCGCCTGGATCGCACAGCTACTCACTAAAAAGAAGAGCGCGAATGCTTGCGGCTCTCAATGGGATCGCAAACAATCACGCCCGTTCTATTTCCGGCGAAAACGTGAGATTCCCGCGTCCCAAAAAGGCGCGTGGCCGCGGCCTACTTTTGCACGATCACTGTCTTCAAAGGCGCGAGCAGCGCCAGAACATCACTCTTCTCTCTCGCCGGAACTTTTAATTGATCCATCACCGACACCAGATCGTCCACCACTGCATCAAACGCCTGGTCCGTCACTCCGCGCCCCTTGTGCGCCGCCGTCATGTCCATACCCTCGTATTTACAAGGGCCAGACGTTGCCTGGCAAATGAACTCGGCCAACTTTGCCTTATAGGCTGCCGCGTTGGCAGGGCTTTCCGCGGCATGCGCGAACCATTTATTGACACGCGAGTCGAGTAGAATCTTGTCCACCAAGCCGCTTGCGACCGCCTGCACCGCCGGCTGTCCGCCTAAGCGTTGGTAGAGTGTCCTTTGCGTATCCGCCGCTTGCGCCGTGCCCAAAATCGTCATTGCGGCCAGCACAAACCTGCAGGTAAACAGAGTGGTTTTCGTCAAGTGAGAAGGTCTCCTATTGTTTTGATTTTAAAGTGGTATGCGGAATACCAGTTATCCCATGCAGGTGTTAGAATGTCAACGAAGGATTTACCGGATTTTTTCGCGATGCGGCTCGCTCAACATACCGACTACGCGCTCCGCATGCTGATCCATGCTGCGCTCCGCGACCCTGAGCTTGTCACCGTCCCCGAAGTCGCTGATGCCTTCGGGCTATCCTTCGCGCATCTGCAAAAGGTCGCGCAAACGCTTTCTGCGCACGGCTATCTCGAAACCGTTCGGGGCCGCGCCGGCGGCATTCGTTTAGCTCGTCCAGCCGAAGAGATCCGCATTGGTAAAGTTGTCTCCGTTACCGAGCCCGATTTCCAACTCGCGCCGTGTATCCAGCCCGGCGAACGCGATTGTCCCATCTACGAGCCCTGCACTCTTCGCAACGCGCTGAAAGACGCGTCCGACGCGTTCCTCGCCGAGCTCAACCAGTGGACGCTCTCCGACCTCATCCGCCACCGGAAGCCCCTGCTTGTCGTGCTCGACGGCGCCTCATCCCGCCGCTGATCCCCACTCCGCGCCATCTCGACGCCCACGCCGCCAAACTCGCCACAGAAATAGAGTCAACGCGCGAGACTCGTTACACTGAGTTTGGAGACCCATTTGAAGAAGCTGCTCCTAGCCCTGCTGCTCGTACTCGCCGCCTGCGGAATCGCTATCGCTGTTCTCCATAAGAGCGCGCCTTCTCAAGTCAAGTTCACCCGCGTCAAAAAGCAAACGCTCGTCAGCACCGTCCCCACCAACGGCAAGGTCGAACCCTACCGCTGGCAGGCGGTGCGCGCGGAAGCCGCCGGCCTGATCAATCGTGTCGACGTGCAGAACGGCAGGCGCATCGCTGAGGGCGCTATCATCGCGCAACTCACTGACCCCGAAGTGCAGTCTTCCATCGATTCCGCCACTGCCCGCGTCTCCGAAGAGCAGGCCAACCTTCGCCTCCTGCAGGCCGGCGGAAAGTCTGCCGAGCTCAACGAGATCGAAAACTCCCTTGCCCGCGCGCACTTCGACCTCAACACGCGGCAGCGCGAACTCGAAACCACGCGTCGCTTAGTCGCCAAACAGGCCGCGACCGCGGAAGAGGAGCGAGCCGCAGCCGACAAGGTCCACGCCACCGAAATCGACATTGCGAACCTGGAAAAACGGCGCCCCGCGCTCGTCGCTCAGCCTGATATCGAGGCCGCCCAGGCCCGGCTTAACGAAGCTCAAGTCGCGCTCAATCTCGCCAAGAAACGCTCGGCGCTCACCGTCATTCGCGCTCCGATTTCGGGGGAGATTTACGACCTCCCCGTCCGGCCCGGCGCCTATATCAATGTCGGCGACCTCATCGCTAATATCGGCGATCTCGACCGCCTGCGCGTCCGCGTCTACGTCGATGAGCCGCTTCTAGGCCGCGTAAAACTCGCTGAGCCTGTCACCATCCGTTGGGAGGCGCTCCCCGGCAAAACCTGGGACGGCGCCGTCGACCAGATGCCCGCTTCAATCCAGACTCTCGGCTCCCGCCAGGTCGGCGAAGTTGTCTGCGTCATCCAGAACCCCGGCCGCGACCTCATCCCCGGCAACAACGTCGACGCCGAAATTCGCACTGCCGTCGTTCCCGATGCTCTCGTGATTCCAAAAGAAACAATACGCCGCGATGGCGAGGGCGATTACGTCTTCCTCCTGCGCGGCGATGCTATCGAACGGCGCGGGATAAAGACCGGCGTAACGAACGTCACGCAGGCGCAGGTCGTCGAAGGCCTCTCCGAAGGCGACGCCATCGCGCTTCCCAGCGACAGCGAACTGAAATCGGGGGCCAAAGTTCAGCCGGAATTCTCGCACTAACCTGCTACTTGGCCGGTGCGGGGTTGAACGCCCGATTGAACATGACAAAGCTGGGCGCATCCGACCGCGCCACCGCCACGTCTGGCCAACCGTCGCCATCCAGATCTCCCGCCGCCATGCCGTAAATCGCCCCGGCGCCGTCTCCAAACGCCTGTGCATGGTACGCCTTTCCCGTGCCGTCGTTGAAGTACACCACGCCCGGCGCCTGCACATAGCCAACGATGATCTCCGGCTTGCCATCGCGATTTAAATCGGCCGCGATCATCGAATACGGCAGCGCCTCCGGCTTCTGAAACAAAATGCCATTGCTGAACTTCCCGTGGCCGTCATTCAGATAGGCGAAGCACCCCACCCGCTCATGACAAGCCGCAATGTCCAAGTGCCCATCGCCATCGAAATCTGCCACAGCCATCGCTCGCGTGGATGACTTCGCGGGTCCCCACGGCTCCGTCTTACTGAAGTTTCCCTTGCTGTCGTTGACGTATATCAGACTCTGGCAAGAATCGCGGCACGCATAGACGATGTCGTTCAGGCCTGCGGCATGCATCGCTCCAATCGCCACCGTCGCCGCGCTCGGCGAATTCGCCAGCGCATGGCAAGAGAAGTGGAGTTTGCCGTCGTTGAGGCAGTAGTAACTCGTTTGCATCCGGTTCGCGGCCACAATGTCGGGGTATCCATCGCCATTCAAATCGCCCACCGCGGCGTTGCGTGTAGGCCAGCGCGGTTCTCCATAACTCGCACCAATCGTAAAGTTACCCTTGCCGTCATTCAGCAGCACTAACTTCGCATCCGGGCTGTCGTTGCTCAGAACTATGTCCAGATGCCCGCTCTTAGTCATATCCGCCAACGACCCCGAGTAACTCTTCACTGCCTTACTCGGAAGCGCCGGTCCAGGGGTAAAGTGGCCCTTCCCGTCTCCCAGAAACGTCAGCGTTGTCACCTGCCAGTGCCGCCCCTTCACCAGAACAATGTCAGGATGCCCGTCGCCATTGATGTCACCGATGCTGGCGTTCGATGACGTCTCGAAGACCTTCTCGAGCGGCGCAATCTCAAACGATCGCAGCCCTCCAGCCGCGCCTCCCGCAGCCTTCGGCTTACCGCTCTGCGCCGCCCAACCAGCCGTGCGAAGCCCGCTCAATCCCATCGCAGCCACCGCCAGAAGCACTGCAAAAACCAGCGCCTGCGGCCGTGATCGCAGAGCCTTCGCCTCTGCGGTTGCATTTCTTCTATAGAACGAACCCGAAATTCGCGTCTCGCGCATCACGTCCTCCGCCAAGACACCAAACTTTGCCCGCCGGGAACATTCTAGCTCTTACTTGATTATAAGCAGACGGTTATCTGCGGTCGCGGTGTAGAAACTCATCGGTTATCGGTCAGGGTGTTTCGGGAGCTCGCGTTAAGCCTCGATTTAGCCGGTGCGACTGGATGGAATAATCCACGTCGCGCTACGGCTTCGGTTAACGCTCTCTCAACCCATCGCGTCCCAGCTTTCAAACGGCGGCGGAACGCGCGTTGCGCCGGGGAGAGCGAGAAAAGCCAATAGCCTTTCTTGATTCAAAGCCAACGCCGATACTCGGGTGGATGAACATGACGGTTTCACCAGAAGGATAAATAGATGAGAAAACCAAAAAGCCGTTGGGCTCTCACATTCGGTCTCGTAATTTATTTCTCATTGCGCTGCTTGGCGCATCCCGCATCGGGAATAATTCTCGACTCACAAGGACAGATCTACTTCGCGGATGCAGCACGCGGAGTCTATCTAATTAAGAAAACAGGCGACTTGATTCGTTACAGCGCGCAGAGCGAACACTGGTTGGCTCTTGACTCACAGGGAAGATTCAGTGAAAGTGCGGAACTTACAAGCGCTTCCAACCGCATCTATCGGATAACGCCTGAACGAGCAATACCTGCGATCCTGCTTACTAGCGGCGCCCCAATCACCATCGGCGCGGACGGTGATCTTTATTACGCGGCATACACGCGCGAGGGACCGTTACAAGTCATGAGGCGAACACCACAACAGGAATCCCTTTTCGTGAGAATCGATAGCAGCGCTGACGGGCAACCACTGCATTGGATAAACGGGATATGCACGGGGCCTGATGGGTCACTGTACTTCACTGAAAATGATGCGGTACGCAAGATATCAAGGAAAGGGCGGATATCGACTGTAGTAAGCCATTTGCAAAGGGCTACCGGCCCGTCCGTCCCCGGCATTCGTGCGGAGCTTGGCCCGTACTTACGCGGCCTGGCGGTGGATACAAACGGAAACATCTGGGTTGCCGCAACTGGCGAATGCGCGGTGCTGAAAATAACTTCTGCAGGACAGGTCACGACAGTATTGAAGACTCAGAGTCCGTGGTCGCCAACGGGTATCGCCGTTTCAGGCGGCGACGTTTACAGTTTGGAATACTTTCACACGGCAACCGATATTCGAACCGAATGGTACCCGCGTGTCAGGAAGCAATCCTCCGATGGCAAGGTGATCACTCTCGCTAATCTTCAGAGGTGAAGGAAAGCCCTCAAATCCGATGAAAAGCCTTCAAAATCTCGCGGGTCGAATAGTGCAGCGCAATCGGCCGCCCATGTGGACAACTCATCGGACAATCCGTCTCGGAGAGCGCGCGCAGCAGCCACTCCATCTTGCCTGGATCGAGTCGCGTGTTGATCTTAATCGCCGCCCTGCATGCAATCGACGCGCAGATATTGCGCCGTAAATCGTCCAAAGACGCTGTCCGGAGCTCGGTCTCTGCAATCTCCAAAATCTCGAAGAGGATCTTCTCCAGGTCTGCCGGTCCCACCGCTGCCGGCGCCGCCTTCACCGCAATCGTGCGGTTCCCAAACGGCTCCGTTTCGAATCCCGAAGCGTGCAATTCATCCGCAATCCGCGCATAATCGATCTGCTGTTCCGGCGTCAACTGCAAAATCAGCGGCATCAGCAGTTGCTGCATCTCTACCCGGCCCGCTGCTCGCTGCTTCATCACCTGTTCGAACAGAATCCGCTCATGCGCCACGTGCTGATCGATAATCCACAGCCCGTCCCGCCCGGCGGCCAGAATGAAACTTTCGTGAATCTGCCCCAGTGGCCGCAATTCCGAAAGCGAAGTCAGCGAATTCTCCGCCATCGGGATCGCACCCGCTGGAAATTCGCCGTGCGCATCCAATCTCCGCGACAATTTTCCCGATGGCGTCGGCCCGGGCGTCACCGCCATCGGCGGCCCGCTGAAATCCAGCCGCGGCGAAGGCGGCGCCGTCGCGCGTAGCGTGAACTGCGGCATCGCGGGCTGCGCTTCCACCAACGGTTCCATCACGCTCATGCCGGCCACCGGTTCGTTTTCCAGCATTTGGCTGAATTCCGAATACGGCAGCGCAGCCCCTGCCTGCGGGTTCGGCCCTCCGCCCGGCTGTGTGACGGGTCTCTGCGCTTGCCGCTCCTCTTCATGCCGCGCGCCCGGCGAAAACGATGGCGCGGGACGGCTCTCCATCAGCCTCTCGCGCAGCGTGTCCCGCACGAAATCATGCACGAATGACCCATGCCGGAAACGCACCTCCGTCTTCGACGGATGCACATTCACGTCCACCTCTTCCGGGTCGCACTCCAGAAACAACAGCGCAAACGGATACGCCGAATGCGGCATCAGATTGTGATACGCCGATGACAGCGCATGCATCAGCAGCCGGTCGCGAATCAGCCGGCCGTTCACGAAGATATAAACCGAATTGCGGTTGGCTTTTTGAACCTGGGGCCGCGAAAAAAATCCGCTCAAGCGAAAAGTGCGCGTAGGCGGCTCGTCTGGCTCGCGCCGAAACTCTGCAATCGCCTCCGACGGCGGCACGTTCGCGGGCGGCATCATCAATTCGCGCTCGCGCAGCCCAATCTCCACCAGATCGTCCAGCGCCTGGCTGCCAAACACCTGGTATACGCGCTCCTGCAGCGTCATCACCGGCGTTACGTGCAGCAACTCCGTCGGCCCGCTGGTCAATTCGAAAGTCTTGTCCGGATGGGCCAGGCTGTAATGCGTCACCAGTGACGCGATGTGCGCCAGTTCCGTCGGCTCCGTGCGCAAAAACTTGCGCCGCGCCGGCACGTTATAGAAAAGGTCGCGCACCGTAATCGCCGTGCCGCCGCCCAGCGCCGTCTCTTCGCAGCGCAGCATCTTGCCGCCTGCGATCTCGATCCGCGTCCCCGTCGTCTCTTCCTGCGACCGCGTCTCGAGCAGCAGTCGCGAAACCGACGCAATCGATGGCAGCGCCTCCCCGCGAAACCCCAATGTCGCAATTGACAGCAGGTCCTTCACGTCGCGCAGCTTGCTGGTCGCATGCCGCTCAAACGCCAGGAGCGCATCGTCGCGCAACATCCCGCACCCGTCGTCCACAATGCGAATCAACCGCCGCCCGCCGGACTCCACCTCGATGCGCAGTTCGGTCGACCCCGCATCCAGCGAGTTTTCAAGCAGCTCCTTCACCACCGACGCCGGCCGCTCCACCACCTCGCCGGCCGCGATCTTGTTCGCCACCTGATCGGGAAGTACGCGAATCCGCCCCATATCGCAAGTTCACTATAACAAGCGCTTGAATGCCGCAGAACGAACGCGCGCACCATTGCGCCCAGCCGGCAATCTGTTACTTCCGCCCGCGCTACACTAACCACTTGAAGCGCGTTATCACCGCACAAGACATCCCGCCCGGCGGTGAATTCCGCATTCCGCTCGGCAGCATCGTCACGCCGTCCGCCCGCGAGGCCGCCGCCGCTCGCGGCGTCCGTATCGTCGAAATTCCCGCCGATCAACTGGTCGCGGCGCCTGCCCCCGAACGCACCGTCGCTATCGGCGCCGATCACGGCGGCTTCCGTCTCAAGAGCACGCTCAAAACCCTGCTCGAAAGTCTCAATCTCGAAGTCCGCGACGTAGGCGCTTTCGACGAAAAACCTGTCGACTATCCCGATATCGCCGCCGCCGTCGCCACCCTCGTTGCTTCGGGCGAAGCCGCCCGCGGCGTCATCATCGATGGCGCGGGCATCGGTTCCTCTATCGCGGCCAACAAGGTTCCAGGCATCCGCGCGGCCCTGTGTTATGATAGGGCTTCAGCTCGCAATAGCCGGGAACACAATGATTCTAATGTGCTTACGCTCGGCGCTAGGCTGCTGACGGAGACCCAGGCCGAGGACGTTCTGCGTACCTGGATCGCAACCCCCTTCGCGGGCGGACGCCATCAGGCGCGGGTTCAGAAAATCCTCGAGATCGAGCGAAAATACCTCAAGTAGGTTTCATGACTCAGGCGGAACTCGACACACTGGTAGCGCAGATCGGCGACGAAATCCTCGCTCGCGCCGGCAAGCTCTCCGCGGCTCCCGCCAAAAAAGGTGAAGGCCTCAACCTCCCCGATCAAGTTTGTCCCGGGTGCCAGCAGCGCTGCCCCCAAACCTGCGCGCGCAACACAAAAGAGATCATCGCTGCCGGCGCCGACCGCGTTTCCGCCAGTGATCGCCTTACCAAGATCGATCCCGCCATCGCCGCCCTCATCGACCACACCATCCTTAAAGCCGACGCCACCCGCGACGAGATTTTGAAAGTCTGCCGTGAAGCCCGCCAGTACAGCTTCGCCAGCGTCTGCGTTAACGCGTATTGGGTTCCCCTGGTGCGTTCCGAGCTTGCCGGTTCGCCCGTGAAAGTCTGCACCGTTGTCGGTTTCCCGCTGGGCGCCACTAGCCCCGAAGCCAAGACGGCTGAAACCGTCACCGCCGTGCGTGATGGCGCGCGGGAAATCGACATGGTCATCAATATCGGCGCCCTGAAATCCGGCGACCGCAACGCCGTTCGCGCCGATATCGAAAGCGTCGTCCGCGCCGCGCATCAAGGCGCCGCCATCGTCAAAGTCATCATCGAAACCGCCCTGCTCACCGACCCCGAAAAAACTCTCGCCTGCGTTCTCGCTAAGGAGGCCGGCGCCGATTTCGTCAAGACCTCTACCGGCTTCAGCACCGCCGGCGCCACCGCTCACGACATCGCTTTGATGCGCGCGGCCGTCGGTCCGATCATGGGAGTAAAGGCTTCGGGCGGCATCCGCACGCTCGACGATCTGCGCGCCATGACCGCCGCCGGCGCCACGCGTATTGGCGCGAGCGCCAGCGTCAAAATCGTCGAGGCCACCGCTGCCTGATTCCAACCATCCCCGCTCGCCCGCGGCGCCTCAGCCCGCGCGCAAAAATCCCGTTCGCTTCCGGGAACGCTCGGAGCTCCTGGATTTCCTCCTTGAAGTCTCCGCCGTCACCGCGCAGACTCTCGATCTCGATCAACTCTCCGCCAACGTCGCCGAAATTGTCCATCGCGTTCTCCCCTACGACCTTTTCGCGCTCCTTCTATACAACGACAAGCGCCGCGATCTGCGCATCCGCTATGCCGTCGGCCACCGCGAAGATGTCGTTCGTCACCTTGCTATCCCGCTCGGCGAAGGCGTCACCGGCGCCGCCGCCGAACGCCGCGAGCCCGTCCTCGTTGGTGACGTTCGCCGCGACCCGCGCTATCTAAATACCGTCGATGCTTCGCGTACTGAGCTCGCCGTCCCCATGGTCGCGCGCGGCAAACTCGTCGGCGTCATCGATCTTCAATCCACGCGCGTCAACGCCTATTCCGAATACGACCGCGCGCTGCTTCGCCTCATTGCCGCCCGCGTCGCCGTCGCCATCGACAACGCGCGCCTCTACTACCGCGTCGAACGCCAGAACCGTACCCTCAAAACTCTTTCCAATATCTCGCGCGAGTTCTCCGCCATCCTCGATCTCAATGCGCTGTTGAACAAAATCATCAATACGATGCGCGATTTGATCGATTATGACGCCTTCAGCATTCTTCTTGTTGACGAAGAAGCCAAGGCCCTGCGACACCTCTTTAGCGTCCGTTACGACAAACGCGTCAATATCGACAACGTGCCGCTTGGGAAAGGAATTACGGGCGCTGCCGCCGAATCACGAGAAGCGGTGCGCGTGCACGATACCGCCAAAGACCCGCGGTACATCGCCTCTCACCCCGAAATCCGCTCCGAAGTCGCCGTCCCTCTCATCGTTCAGGATCGCGTCGTTGGCGTCATGGATCTCGAGTCCGAACGCGTCGGCTACTTCACCGACGATCACGTCCGAACCCTCACCGTGCTTGCGCCGCAAATCGCCTCCAGCGTCGAAAACGCTCGGCTGTACAAGCAACTCGCCGATCGCCAGCGCGTCATGGATGAAGACCTCCGGGCCGCCCGAGAACTCCAGCGCGTCCTCATTCCCGACGCCGAACCCGAGATCGAAGGTCTCGAGGCCGCCGTCCGTCTTCGTCCCGCGCGCGGTATCTCCGGCGACATCTACGACATCCTCGAACAGCCCGGCGGCCAAAGCATCATCGCTTTCGGCGATGTCAGCGGCAAAGGCGCGGCGGCCGCACTCTACGGTTCGCTCATCAGCGGTCTCCTGCGCATTCTCGGCCGCCGCCGCCGCAATCCCGCGGGCCTCATGATCGCGCTCAACGAGGCGCTCGCCGAACGCAAAGTCGAAGCCCGCTACGTCTCGCTTCTCGTTCTCTCCTGGGACCCCGCCACGCGCCAATTCGTCATGGCCAATGCCGGCGCGCTCCCGCCCATGATCTGCCGTCGCGGCGAAATCCTTAAAGTGCGCGTCGAAGGCGTCCCTCTGGGTCTCCTCGATTCGCGCCAATACGAAGAGGTCGTTTTTCAGGCCGAGCCCGGCGACACCGTCCTGCTCTATTCCGACGGCATCACCGACCACCTCAATCCCGCCGGACAGGAATATGGCCGCGGCCGCCTCGCCCACGCCCTGCGCTCCAACTGCCGCGGTTCGGCCTCCGGCCTCATCAGCGCCATATTCCAGGATATGGACAGATATAGTACCACTGCCTTCGACGATCAAACTCTATTTGCCATGCATGTCCGCTGAATCACCCCGATCCTGATAGAAATTTAGTAGAATCAGAATCTGGATGTACGTCATGGATTCGCGCGCCCGCAGTATCGCTAAAGCTTTTAGCTATCGGCTTGCCGGGTCCGCCACCACTGGCCTGCTGGTCTTTTTTCTGGGCGGACACAATGTCGCTCTCTCCGCAGGCGCCGGCGCGATCGATATGTTTCTCAAAATCGGCCTCTATTTCCTGCACGAGCGTCTCTGGAACAACATCGATTTCGGCCGCGCCAAGCAACGCCCTGACTACGAAATCTGAATTCCCTCGCAACTTTGCATAGTATCGGAATGCCGGGGCGCCCATCCCTATTTGCCCACGGCCCGCGCTCACCGGCGGATTCGCCGCGTGCTGCCTAATTCTCGAATTCCGGCCTGGTATTCGATCCGCCGAGAGCAATGGATTTGATGCTCCGGCGTGACACTGCTATCGCCAAGGCGCTGGTATCGTGAACTTCCGCCGTTGTCACTTTCGCCGAAACCTTATAGCCCTTCGCTGACGGTCTTGGTGAGAGTCACTGTGAACCCACAACCTCCAGCCGGTACGTGCCAGGAGACAACTCGACATTTCCCGCAGCCGTAGGCCGTTTGGCGCTCCATCATAGGCCTTCGTGTAAACTACGTTGAACTGTTAGCGACCGCCCAAAGGGAGCAACTTTGGGCGGTTTAGAGGGGGCCTGTTGCGCAGCAGCGACTTGGCGGACAGCGCGCCGCTGGCCGCCTGGTTCGTAACAAGACAGTCCGCTGGCCGATCTTTTCCTTGTGGTGACTCGTCAGACCATAGGCTACCCCCGCGCCGTCAGCAGAAGTAGGAGCCGTGGAAGGCCCCGGTGTTTCGTGTTCACCTTGACGGACTCCATGTCCAGGTTCAGCTTGTCTACTCCTGTCGCAAGGCCGCGAGCGGGTCGGACCGCATGGCCTTCGCTGCCGGCGCCGCAGCGGCAACTACCGCGACAGCGCCAAGCAGAATCGCGACCCCAGCGTACGTCGCAGGGTCGTGCGCGGTGACGCCATAGAGCAGTCCCGCGAGGGTCCGTGTTAGCCATAGAGCGCCGGCCACCCCGATGCCCACACCGATCGAAACCAGCCTGGCGGCATCGCCGAGGATGAGGCGGAAGACATCTTCAGGTGTAGCGCCGAGGGCCACGCGGACGCCGATTTCGCGCGTCCGCTCCGCGACCGCGTAGTACATCACGCTGTAGATTCCGGCCGCGGCCAGCGCTAGGGCAAGCGCGGCGAAGAGCCCGATCAGCCAGGTTTGAAAGCGACGCTGCGCCAGCTGATCGTCAAGCTGGCGGTCGAGAGTCGAGACGGTCTGGATAACCGCTCCGGAGTCTAAATCGTGGATCGCATGCCGGACCGCCGGAACGAGCGTCAGCGGATCGGCTTGTGTCCGCACTGCCAACGCCATTCCCCATGGCCGTTGCGTCTGTGGCCAGAGTACTTCGGGGATTGGTTCGCTGGTGATAGCCTGCCGGCGCGTGTTCCCGATTACGCCCACGATACTGTACCCGGTCCGATCGTAGTCGCGGTGCAGCACGTGGCCGACGGGATCGACGTGCGGAAGGTAGAGGTCGGCGAACGCCTGGTTGACCACGGCCACTTTGGGAGCCGCCACCGAATCGACTGCGGAGAAATAGCGGCCGCGCAGCAGCGGCACCCCGATCGCCTGCAGGTAACGGCCGCCGATTACGTCGAAGTTGATCAGGGGCGCGCCGGCGGGGTCGAGCGGCGGTTGGCCGTCGATCGAGATCGCGGTACGCATGGCGTTGACCTGGAAGTACCGGCTGATACCGCCTGCCGCCTCGACACGGGGAAGCGATTCGAGCCGTGAGACGAGCTGTTGAAAACGAGTTGGATCGTCGGAAATCGTTGAGTGAAACCTCACGGTCAGAACGCCCGCGCCTTCGAAACCGGGATTGAGGCGCAGGATGGCGGACATGCTGCGCAGCAGCAGGCCCGCGCCGGCAAGAAGCACGATGGCGACACCGCATTCGACGACCACGAGCAGGTCGCGGGTGCGGCGGGCATGGCGCACGCCCGAACCGCGTAGCCCTAGCGCGCTCGCAGTGGACGCCAGACGGAATGCTGGCGCCAACCCGAACAGAACGGCGGAAAGGAGACAGAGGGCGAGCGTGAAGACCACGGCTCGAGAATCCAGCGAGATCTCGTGCAGCCGAGGTGTGTCCCCCGGAGCGCACGCAACAATCGCCCGTACAGCCGCACCCGCGATTAGGAGCCCGAGCGTGCCCGCCGCGCCCGCGAGAACGAGGCTTTCGGTGAAAAGCTGCGAGAGGAGCTGGCCGCGGCCGGCGCCCAACGCGGCCCGGACTTCGATCTCGCGAATGCGTCCCGCTCCGCGGGCCAGCACCAGGTTGCCGAGATTCGTACAAGCGATCAGGAGAACCATGGCAACGGCGCCAAGCAGCAACGAGAGACCCAGTCGCACTGGCCCCACCACCTGGTCCAGAAGCGGAATCAGCCGGACGCCCATGCCGCGGTCATCCGGGTACGCCTGCGCAAGGCGCGCGGCGATGCCGGTCATTTCGGATCGGGCGTCTTCCAGACCGACTCCCTGCCGTAGCTTTCCGATGACTTCCCATCCGAATTTGACTGAGCGGGAATTCGCTTCCTCGCGAAAGTAGGGGGCAAAGGTGTACGGCATCCAGAGGGACGTGCTTTTGTGCAGCGGGCGGAAACCGCGCGGCAGGACGCCGATCACCTGCACGAATTTGCCGCCGATGGATGCCGTCCTGCCGATCGCCTCCGGAGATCCTCCCATCCGCCGTTGCCAAAGTTCATAGCTGATGACTGCGAGAGGATCGCCCCGGAGCGCCTCATCGGCGGTGAAGGTTCGGCCGGCAACCGGGTGCGCTCCGAGTTCGGCGAACCAGTTGGGTGAGACGAAGTCGGTCTCCAGAGATTCGGGCTCCGGTTCGCCGGCCCAGATGAGCTCCTCGCTTCGCATATAGCTCAGATCTTCGAAACAGCGCGCCTGCCGCTGCCAATCGAGGACGTTGGCGTAGCCGGTTTCGCGTTCGTTAAGTCCCGCGTGCGAATCGGCGGTCCAAAGGAGGACCAGGCGATCCGCGCCGTCGTAGGGGAGCGGACGCAAAAGCACCGAGTTGACGGTGCTGAACATGGCGGTATTGATGCCGATGCCGAGTGCCAGCGTGGCCACCGCGGCGGCCGTAAAACCGGGATTGCGCCGCAGAGTGCGCGCGGCGAAGCGCAGGTCCTGCCAGACAGCCATAGCGCCAGTTTAGACGGTCATGACCGTTCCCAGGGTAGGGAGCGGACCTTCGCGCGGGGTCGGCAGCAGCAACAAATAGACTGGCCGACTTTGGAAGTCCGTGTAAAGTACCTGCCGCGTCCCCGCCGGTGGGTTGTCCAACCAGCCGCTGGCGCCGCCCTAAACTGTCGAAGCCGGCGCCGTTTCTGGCCGCCACCGACACTGAACTGGCAGCAAAAATAGTCTCACTCCAAACGAGACTATCGGAGGGCTCAGCACGCTATCGGCCCGCCAGCGATGACTCACCTGCACACACACTAAACCGCGATGGCTGCTACATCGACGAACTGTATTTCCAAAACCGATGACGTGCGGGAAGCGCCAAAGCCAAAAAAGCGGATGGGTTCCCACTGTCCAGATCCGCTGCCCTACAGCCGGTAGATGAGCGCTCAACTCCTTGCGGGAGTATCCTTCAGCCGTCTCCAGAAGAAGTACGACAGGCCCCACAGCACGCTCGTCGCCGCCGCCCAGCCCCACGCCTCCGGTCCATCGCCCATCGCAAAGTGCGCGATCAGCGCCGACGCGAGATTAATCGCGAACCCGGCGTAGGCCCACTCCTTCACCCGCGCCGATAGCGGCAGAAGCAGCATCCCAACGCCGAGAAACTTCGCCCACGATAGCTCCACTCGGAAATACGCGGGAAACCCAAGGTGTGTGAACGCCTGC
>DATAUH010000202.1:0-11731 GCA_036268375.1 Bryobacteraceae bacterium
AGCAAGTCTTATCGAGGAACTCGATGGCGGCTCCGGCACGGAGGACAGTTCAGAGCGCCGTCGGTATTATCGGCTGACCTCCGCTGGTCTGAAGTTGGTTCGAGCGGAGGTGGAAGGGCTCGCCCAAACTCTCCGCGTAGCGCGAGCAAAGCGTATCTTGCGAGGGGCAGATGCCTGAAAAGCTCTACACGTTTCTGCTGAAACTTTATCCCGACCACTTCCGGCGGACATACGGCGAGGAAGCGCTGCACCTGGTCCGCGAGCGCGCCCGCAGTGAAAAGGGATTTGTTTCCCGTCTTCGTCTTTGGCTGGATTTGGTGTTGGATCTCGCAATATCGCTGCCCCGCGAATATAGTAGAGGGCCAAAGACGCCGATACTGGCAACACATCCCGGCAACGGCGAACGTTCTTTCCAGCTTTTGGCCGAACGATCGCTGAATCCGACGCTTCTGTGCTTGGGCGGTACGTTATCGCTGGTGTTGTTTTGGTTATGCGGCTTTGTAGTGGCACACAGCGGACGGTTCCCGGCGCTGTTTCCGGCTCCACTTTTGCCGCAAGAGCTCGCGCAAAGCCCTGCCGCTGAGACTCCATATCCCTACGGTGAAGAATCACCTGTTCCAAATCTAGCGCGTGACTTCGCGACAGACGGCTCATCCGGACCTTTCGTCTTGGCTGGAGGGTACAGCTTCTGCCTGGCTGCAAAACGGGACATTCCGGGCGACTCAGTGCAGCCACTCTTTGTGTTTCGTTTTGCGCGTCCCGGCGCGTCCGGGGTCGCACTAATCGATGGCAACGCTGTGAAGATATTCAAGAATGAACGGCGTCTCTCGATTCGTGCGCATGTGATTGCGGGAGATCACCAGTTCGCCCTCCGTCTGGACAGGCCAGCCGAGAACACCTTTATCTTCCGCAGCGCCGATTTCGAAGATTGCCAGGCAAAATAGGAGCGGCCGCAACATGACGGACTGTAGAGTTCGCAGAAGGTCCACGGTGAAATCTTCCTCTCGCGGGGTCCTGCGGTTGGCGACGGCAGCTACGCTTTTGTATGCCGGGGCCGCTGGAGTGGCTCAGGCCCAGGCCTCCGCCGCGCCTGCTCCCGCCGGAGTCTCCAGCGCCATCGACAAACATTCGAAGTTTGAAGTGATTTCAATCAGGCGGCACGCAGCAGATAGCGGGCCGGTACAGACTGGTCCGACGCCCGACGGGTTTCGTTCGATCGGTCTGTCCATGTTTGCCATTTTTCAGTGGGCGTATGCTCTACCGAGCCAGCCTGGGTTGCTACGCGGAGACCTGATTGAGGGAGATCCGGGCTGGTTGAGCGGCGAACTCTATGACGTGGTGGCGAAGGTTGACCACGCAGACCTTGCCGATTGGCAGAAGCCGGCGATGAGGCAGACAATGCTTCGCGCGATGCTGCAGGATATGCTGGCCGAACGGTGCAAAGTAGCGGTGCACTTTGGGAGCAAAGAGGCGTCCGTTTATGACCTTGTGATAGCGAAGGACGGCCCGAAGTTTAAACAGGCGGAGACTGTAGATA
Organism: Bryobacteraceae bacterium; assembly: GCA_036268375.1. Lineage (GTDB taxonomy): Bacteria > Acidobacteriota > Terriglobia > Bryobacterales > Bryobacteraceae > PALSA-243. The sequence goes on from DATAUH010000202.1 coordinate 1,538, forward strand.
CAGCCGAACTAAGGCGGAAGCACCCCGAAGGCGGAATGATGCGCGGGAGTGGCACGATGGCTGTGGGAGGTCCGAATCGGACAGCGTTCTACGCGATCTCGATGTCGATTCTCGCGAACACTATATTACCCAGCGTTGCCGACAGACCAATCGTAGACAAGACCGGCTTGACCGGGTACTACGACCTTGCGCTGCCATCGTCGGCTTTACGGCGACCGCCGCCGTCTCCTCCTCCCGGCACGTCGCAGCCGGCCGATGCGCCATCCCTACCGCTAGAAGACGAATCGATCTTCGCGGCGCTGGAGAAGCTGGGGTTGCGGCTGCAACCGGCGAAAGGCAAAGTCGAGACGTTGGTGATCGATCACGTGGAGCGACCGTCCGAGAATTGACTCACCGAACAGCACGGCGACGCATTCCCCCTCCACTATTTTGGCATCGGAATCGATACCGCTTGGCCAGCCCCGCGTTCGGCGATCCAGATCGTGTCGCCCGCTGGCTCGACTGCCGTGGGTGTTTTAAGCCCCTCCTTGATCACCGTGACGCTGCCCTTGTCGCCATTGACCGTGATAACGGAAATCTTGCCGCTGCCATTCTCGGCAACAAGGAGTTTGCCGTTGGCTGCGCGCATGCCATCCGGACCCTTCACCGGTTGGTCAAGTTGGATTTCGACCGGTGGCGCGGGCTTGCCGGTGGCGTCCATCGGGATGCGGTAGAGCTTGCTCGTGATCACGTTGTTCACATACAACGTGCCGTTCAAAAATGTGATTCCGTCGATGCCGCGCAGTGCAGGGTCCTCGAGATATAGAGCCGCGGCAGAGGCGCCGGCGGGTAATTTATAGATCTTAGCGTTGGCCGTATCACTGACGTAGAGAGCCTTGTCCGGTCCAATCGAGAAGTCGTTGCAAGTGCTGTTCTCACCAGGCAAGTCCCAACGGAGCTTCTGTGTACCGCTGGAGAGATCGAAGCCTCTCAGAGCAGTGTGGCGCTTTACGGGCGTTGCGCCTGCCACGGGAGTTAGCTGGCACGTCCATAACGTGTTGGTGGCAGCATCGGCCAGCATGCCGAAGAAAAAGGTGCCGGCGCCTTCGCCGCTGGCATCGATGAACTTCTCCGCAGTGGTTGAGCCGGGGCGGACTTTGTAAACGAATGGAGTACTCGCGCTTCCAACGATCAGTATGCCGCCCGGCGCGATCGTCAAACTTTCCGGCTGGGACTTGGCGTCGACGATCAGAATCTCAGCGGCTGACGCAGTTTGCGCGAAACCGGTGAATAACGCGATGCAAGCGGCAAACCGTCGTGCACTAAAGTTGGACATCGAAAATCTCCTCATTCTTCTTACCTTTCACGCTGCGCCCTCACAATCGTAGCGGGCGCGCCAACCGGAAGGCGTGAATGCGTTGTCTTCTATACAAGTCAGTGTATGCCAGCTTCGAGGAATTCAATCGCAAACGTGCGCGATCGTTGAGTCCTTTTGGCTGATCCACCACCACCGTTCGATTGTCTTTCGCGCGATGTAACCTCCGGCAGTATCTTCCAGCGCCGCGCGTAACTTTTTCGCGCGCGAACAGTATAGGAGAGAGTGAGCTTCTCCATCTTCATGGCATTTGGCGCGCGTTCGTTCCACGGCTCGGCCTTCCGTCTTAGAAGAACTAATGTTCCATCAGCGATTGGTCCGTTTCATGGAAGCGGCAGGAGGAATCAGTGAAAGGTGATTTGCGCGAGGCTGTGCGGCAACTGCGGAAAGCGCCGGGCGTCACGGCGACGGCGGTAGTCACGCTTATGCTCGGCATTGGGGCGACAACCGCTATCTTCACGCTCGTACATGAAGTGATGCTGAAGTCGCTCCCAGTGACGAAACCCGACGAGTTGTTGCGAATCGGAGACAAGGTTCGCTGCTGCAATTGGGGTGGATATACGCAGGGCGACGACGGAGACTTTGCGCTCTTCTCGTGGGAGGCGTACAAGAACTTTCGAGCCAACACGCCGGAGTTCGCCGATTTGGCCGCGCTTCAGGCGGGCAATGCGCCGCTGGGCGTCCGCCGCGCGGGATCGGCGGCGCAGGCGTCTACACGAAACGGCGAGTACGTATCCGGCAATTTCTTCCGAACCTTGGGCGTCCGGCCGTGGATCGGCCGCCTGACGACCGATGCGGACGATGTGGAGGGCGCGCCGCCGGTCGCGGTAATCAGTTACCGCATCTGGCACGAGAAATACGGAGCCGATTCTTCCGTGGTTGGCGCCTCTTATCTGATCAATGGCCATCCGTTCACGGTAATCGGAGTGACCCCGCCGGGATTTTATGGGGCGAAGCTGGCGGGATGGGGCATGCCGGATTTCTGGCTGCCGCTGACAACGGAACCGCTGATCGACGGAGAGACCGCTCGTTTGAAGAGGCCCAACGGCAACTTTCTCGACATTATCGGAAGGGTTCGTTCAGGCGTAAACGCAAAGCCGCTTGAGGCCAAATTGAAGGCGGAACTCCACGATTGGCTGGCGAGCCATGTGCCCGACATGGAGCCGGGCGAGAAGCAACTCTGGCAGCAACAGACCTTGCATGTCATACCTGGCGGCGCGGGCGTCGGGGCTATGCGGGATCAATACGAGGATGGACTGAAGCTGCTGCTGATCGCATCCGCATGCGTGCTGCTGGTGGCGTGCGCGAACCTCGCAAACCTCATGCTGGCGCGAGGCCTGAAAGACCGCGCGCAAACTTCCATACGCGTCGCGCTGGGTGCTTCGCGAGTGCGGCTGATACGCAAGGTCCTGATTGAGTCACTGGTGCTAGCGGCGATCGGAGGACTTCTCGGCGTCGGTGTCGCCTACGTAGGCACTAAGCTGATCGTCTACCTCGCCTTTCACATTGGCGGGCCCAATAACTACGTACCAATCGATGCCACGCCATCCTGGCCGGTCCTGCTGTTCACGCTGGTTGTCTCGGCGCTGACGGGAGTACTGTTTGGCCTTGTTCCGGCATGGATGACTTCGCGTACCGATCCGGCGGACGCCCTGCGGAGCGCGGGTCGTTCCATAGGCGCCGGGAGATCGTCGTGGACGCAGAAGTTCTTAGTGACCGCCCAGATTGCAATGTCGATGGTTCTGGTCTCCTCGGCAGCGCTGTTGAGCCGTAGCCTGCGGAACCTGGAGCACCAGCGATTCGGGTTCGAAACGGAGGGCCGATACATCGCATGGATCGACCCCAAGCTCGGCGATTATAAGCTCGAGCAAATGGAACCGCTGTTCCGGCGGATTGACGATAGCTTGCAGCAGATTTCCGGCGTGCGGATGGTAGCGCCCGCGCTCTATGCCCCTATGACCGGCGATAGCTGGAACGACGGCATTCGGGTTGAGGGCAGGCCGGAGCCGGCCGCCAAGGAAGACACCGGCGCGGGCTGGGCGCGCGTAATGCCCGGCTTCTTCGAAACACTTGGTGTGAAGATCATGCTCGGCCGGCCCATTACGAATCAGGACACGGCTGTGACGCGCAAGGTAGCGGTAGTGAACCAAGCCTTCGCACGAAGGTTCTTCAAAAACCAGAATCCGATCGGGCAGCACTTCGGCATTGACAAAATCAAGTATTCCGCGACTTTCGAAATAATCGGAGTTACCAATGACATTCGCTACATGGCCTACGACTACAAGAGAGCAATACGGCCAATGTTTTGGGTGCCGGAAGCGCAGACGGTGCAGTATGACGACGCCGCTTTTATGAGCGGAGAAATCTGGTCGCACTATCTCAACAACATCGTACTTTGGGCCCCTGGCAACCCTGCGGGGATGGAGGAGCGTGTCCGCAAAGCATTGGCGAAGGTTGATCCGAGCCTGGTGCTCTACGGCGTTGATCCTTACACCAAGGTTGTGAACGCGGATTTCCAGCAGGAAAATCTGATTGCGACGCTGACAACGCTCTTCGGCGGCCTTGGTCTCGTGCTTGCGGCCGTTGGACTTTACGGCGTGCTGGCCTACACCGTGGAGCGGCGGACCAGTGAAGTCGGCGTACGCATGGCGCTCGGCGCGGATCGCGGACGGATTGTGGCAATGGTGCTCGGCGGGGCATTCTGGCCGGTCGCAATTGGACTTGGGATCGGCCTCCCGGCTGCTATCGGCGCGGGCAGCTTGATCGCTTCACAACTCTTCGGCGTAGCGCCAGGGGACCCGGTCATGCTGGCCTATACTATGCTCTTGCTCGCCTTTGCAGCGCTCGCGGCGTCCGTGATTCCGGCCTGGCGCGCAGCAGGCATAGAGCCGATGACGGCATTGCGAACCGAGTAACTGAAGGCCCGGATCAATCAATCTTGCTTGAGCCGGACCGCCTTGACCGGCCGTTAGTAAATCAGTGCGCTACCACAAGACGCGACGATTTGCGGAATCAAAATACATGCGGTAACGCTCCAGCTCAGCAAAGCTGTAGAACGGCTTGAACGCGTTCCGCTGCGAGACCACCGGCTCATTATCGATCTGGAAGATTGCCGGATTGTTGGCTAGCGGCTTCATCAGCTTGTCCAGTTCGTCGTCCGTTCGCGGAATATCCGACAGCCACTTGTGCGGATCCTCCTGCGCATAGACCACTGGCCCTCGCATGATCGCGACGCGATTCGGGTGCTGCTCGTCGATAGGAACGCGGCGGAAATGGAGCGGAATTGCCACCGTCACCGTGTCGCCCGACGTCCATTCGCGGTTTACCGTGGCCCATTCGCCCGGCTGGATCGCCGCTGTTTGCGCCTGTCCGTTTACCTGCACGGTCATGCCGTTCGACCAGCCCGGTACGCGCAGTTTAAGCGCAAAAGTCGTAGGCCGGTCCATCGTCAGGCGAAGCGTGCTGGTGGGCGCTTCCGGATATTCTGTCGTCTGCGTCAGCTTGACGGCTCCCGATGGCGCCTTCCATTCCACCTCGGACGGCAGATACAGGTTGACGAATAGCGCGTTCGGATTCCTGAAATAGATAAGGTTCGAATACTCGGTGATGTTCTGGAAATAGGTCCCAGAGCAGCAGGTGAACGCGTTCCTCGAGTAGTATTTCAAGTCGGACCCGAGATGATAATCCATGTAGTACATGTGCGTGCCGCGATCTTTGATTCGCAACGCCGCCCCAATGGCGTTGTAAAGCAGCCGCTCGATCCAGTCGCCGTAACGCGCCTCACCCGTGTACATCATCAGGTATTTCGAGACTTTGAATGCCGCCCATGAGTCGCAAGGGCACTCACAACTCGCTGAATAGATTTCCAACGCATCGCCCAGGGCGCCGTCGGAAAATACAAAACGCTCGTCCGGACCGTATCCGCCTGTCGCGTAAGTCTGGCGTTTCTGCATCCAATCGTAGAAGTTCTTGAGGATGGTGAGATACTTCGCGTCGCCCGTCACATCGTAGGCCAACGCCGCGCTCGCAAAGCTATTGCAATGGCTGTAAGCATGGACGCCGTTCGCATCTTTCGGGTCGGCGCTCGCGGCAAACTTATCCCAGTAGGCCGGATAAAGCCACACGTCACCGAACTCCTTGTACATGGAGTTACCCGTAAGTTGGTAAGCGCGGTAAAGATTCTCGCTCAGCGTGTACCATTCGCCGGGGCGGCCGGAATGCATCTCCCACGGCTGGCGGTTCGCCGGAAGGCGGTCGCGGTTGAAATGTGCCACCGCCGCCTCCGTAATCTTGTCGCATAACGCAAGCGATTCCGGATGGCCGGCATAGTGGTGCATGTCTACGAGGCCGCCAACCAACTTCTCGTAGGGATAATGGCTCAGACCACCCGTTGCGCCGCCTGACACGCCGCGTCCGCTGCCGTGCGCTTGTCCTTGAGACATACCCGGCCAGCACTTGGCATATTCGCTTACCAGCACGTCGGCCTTCTGCAACAGGTCCTTATCGCCGTAGGCGCGTTGCATGCGCGCCATGGCTTGCAGCCACTGGCCGAATACTGTGTTCGAATTGGGGCTGCACCATCCGCCGAGCGCCCGGCCTGGAGCGTTGGCCGTACCGGCTGCCACGCGATATCCGTGTAGAATGTCGTCGTTTGATAGATCGAAATAGAAATCGCGTCCGGCCGATTCCTGCCGCTGCCAGAAACTCGGCCGCAGCGTAACGCCGGTATAGTCGAAGGGTTGAAGCGTTACCTTTTTGTAGGGCGTGGTTTCGCTTGAGCCCGTGCTTCCGCTATTCTGCGCCATCACGCTTTGGGCAAGCGGCGCCAACGCGCCTAATGTCCCCAAAAAACCGCGCCTGCCCAACTTCTCTTCCATTTCTTTGTCTCCTCTCTTTAGCCTAATACCAGCAGCGGGATGCGTCGCTGTTGGGCCGCGCAGGAAACCTCGTCTACAGCCCCACCGGCTGTGTCATTTCTTGGTGGGGAGCGCGGGCCAGGAACGAAGGAACGCGATAAATGCAACGACGAACAGACCGTCGATCGCCGCGGGTATCAACACGACAGGGCGCGCCACTCCCCAGGCAAAGAGCGTACTGAGATTGATCACGTCAAACAGCTTCGCCAAGATGCCTAGAGTCACAATGCCGCGGTTGCGGTCGACATCACGCGCAATGATCTGGTATCCATAGCCGATTAACACCACGGCAAAACCAAAGTCGGCCCACAACCGCAGCGCCATTGGATCGCGGCCGACGGTCTCGACGTAAGACAGATCGAATGACCAGCGCCTCAGCAGCAGAATCGGAAAACCAATCACGTAATTGAATAGAGCGGCTGCGAGGAAGAGCCGCGACCAATTCGATTTGCTAAGCGCAAGGGCCATCTGGTAGCCTCCACTAACGCATGCTACATGATCTCGGTCCCCGGGTGAACGATCTCATTCTGAGCCTGCTGACCCTGGAGCGGCGCATCGACCCGCTTTTTCGCGGCCCATTCGATCGCATATTTCAGCGCCCTTTGGCCGGGACGGTTCAGTTTCTGCTTCGCCTCCTGCATAGCAATCCGGAAACGCAGCTTTGCCAGGAAATCATCGATGCCGATGAAGAAAACATCGTGCGCGAGATTACCGATTCGATGAGCCGCTTTACCGAACGGCAATATAAGGGGACTATCGCCGAACGCGCCGGGAACACGAAGACATACGGTCTGACGCAGGCCGAATTCCGCATCAACGATGACCTGCCGCCTGCCTTTCGCGTAGGGATTTTTTCCGAGCCGCGCACATATCCGGCGTGGATTCGGTTTGCGGGGCCAGGGCCTTATTGGCCGCCCGATGTAAAAGACGGTGGACTTCTCAGCATAGGAATCAAGCTTACCGGCGTGCCCGGCGAGAAGCTCCTGCCCGATGAAACCCATACGCAGGACTTCTTAGGCATCAGTTGCCCGACCTTCACCACCCCGAATGTCCGCGAGAACCTAAAGCTGCAACGCGCTATCTATGCCCGCACGCCTGTCTTCTATTTCCTTAATCCATTTGACTCACACTATCTCGACGCGACCATGCAGGGCCTTTACGCGCGCATGAACACGAGTCCCCTCGAGGTGCGCTACTGGAGTTGCACGCCTTGCCTGTTCGGGGCGGGCAAGGCAATGAAATACTCGGTGGCGCCGCGACCTTCTACCAGGACGGCCGTGCCCGTGAACCCGCCCGAAGACTGGCTGCGGCAGGCGATGTCCGCCACGCTCTCCACGCGCGACTGGGAGTTCGATTTTTCGATTCAGACGCAAACGGACCCGCGACGCATGCCGATTGAGGACGCCTCGATTGAATGGCCGGAAAGCCAGTCGCCGTTTGTACCTGTCGCGCGCATTTACGTTCCGCGTCAGACCTTCGACACGCCTGAGCGCGTCCGGCTCGCCCGCGAACTGTCGTTCAACCCCTGGCACTCCATCGCGGAACATAGGCCCTTGGGAAACCAGAATCGGGCACGCCTGAGAATTTATTCCGAGCTGTCACGGCTTCGCCAGGCGATGAACGGCGAGCCCCACATTGAACCTTCCAATGGCCCGCGGCGCGACCTGTAACTCCAGAAACTACCTGACATCAGCCTCGACGTCGGCGTATAGAAAAGGACGTTCCAAGCATCAACCCAAGCCCCTTGGAGCATCCCTCGCACTTTGCGATAATCCCCAGCATGACCCGCTTTCTGATTGCCGCCCTGTTTGCGGCGCTCGCCGTTTACAGTCAAGGTCGGGGCAATATGCCTCCCACGATGCGCGAGGCCAACGCGGACGATCTCGCAGCAAAGTTCACCGAAGCCCGCTCTCTTTATCAGCAAGCGATTGATCAAGCGTCCACTCCGGCGGCGAAATCGACGGCGCAACGGCAGCTTGCGATGTCCTACGCCTTCGAAGGCGATTGCAAGAACGCCGCCAAGTACGAAGATCTGGCTGCCTCCTACTACCGCGATAATCCCGATGCGCCGGACCGTTTCTATCAACAAGGCGAACTGTATGATGAAGCGGCCCGCGTTTGCATCGACGCGGGGGATCTGGAAACCGCGCAGGCGTACTACACCAAAGGCCGCGACGCGGGCCTGAAGCAACCGGATATTACCGCCGACCGGAAGAAGTTGTGGGAATTTCGCTACGAACACGCCATGGCGCGCATCGCCGCGCGGCGCGGAAATAAGGCTGAAGCTGAAAAGCACGTCGCACTCGCCCAGCAGGCAGTGAACGGCATGACGGAATTGAAGGCCCAGCAGCAAGCGTTCCTGCCCTACCTCACCGGCTACGTGGCATTTTATACAGGCGATTACAACAAGGCGTTAGAGGACTTGCTGCGCGCGCAGCAAAACGATGCGTTTATTCAATGCCTGATCGGCGAAACCTACGAAAAGCTCGGCGACAAAGAGAAGGCGACGGAGTATTACCGCAAGGCGGCGGCTGTGCAAGGCCACAATCCGCCCGCGGCTTACGCCAGACGGTTTACGCGTCAGAAGCTGGGTTAACGGCCAAATGATACCGCTGACGCGCAGGGCCGTCAGGGAAACTTCGCTACAATAGTGTTAGTCCCCCAACACAACATGAAATTCGGCGTCATTGTCTTTCCCGGAAGCAATTGTGACCACGACGCGTTCTACGCCGTGTCCCACAATTTGCAACAGCCCGCGGAGTTTATCTGGCACGATTCCCATTCGCTCGGTGACGTGGATGCGGTGGTTCTGCCCGGCGGTTTTTCATACGGTGATTACCTGCGCTGCGGCGCGATCGCAAAGTTTTCCCCGGTGATGGCAGCGGTGAAAAGGTTCGCCGCGGGCGGTGGTCCGGTGCTGGGCGTCTGCAACGGATTCCAGATTCTGGTGGAGGCAGGTCTGTTGCCGGGCGCGCTGCTGCGCAATCGCAGCCTCCAATTCATTTGCCGTGAGGTAGGGCTTCGCGTGGAAACGGTCGATTCGCCATTCACCAATGCGGCCAGCAAAGGTCAGGTTTTGCGCATGCCCATCGCGCACGGCGAAGGCTGCTATTTCGCGGACGAGCGCACGCTCGATGAACTCGAAGCCGAGGATCGCGTACTCTTTCGTTACACAGCCAATCCCAACGGCTCTCTGCGCGACATAGCCGGCATTCTGAATCGCGAGCGCAACGTCATGGGAATGATGCCGCATCCGGAACGCGCCACTGAGGCTTTGATGGGTTCCTCAGACGGCCTGACGATTTTTCAATCCGTTATGCAAGCCATGCCGCATCTTACGGGGACGGACCGTTGAGCTCGGTGAGCAGCCCCATGATGAGTCCGGAGATAATCGCGCAGCATCAACTGACGCCGGACGAGTACGACAAAATCGTCTCCATTCTGGGACGTGAACCGAACATCACCGAGCTCGGCATTTTCAGCGTGATGTGGAGTGAGCACTGCTCCTACAAAAGCTCGCGCGTGCATCTGAAGAAGCTGCCTACGCGGGGTAAACTCGTCGTGCAAGGGCCGGGCGAGAACGCCGGCATCATCGATATTGGCGGCGGCTACGTGATCGCCTTCAAAATTGAGTCGCACAACCACCCTAGTTTTATCGAGCCGTTTCAGGGCGCGACCACAGGCGTCGGCGGAATCCTGCGCGACATCTTCACCATGGGCGCGCGCCCCATCGCCGTATTGGATTCACTGCGTTTCGGCCGCTTGGACGATCCGGAAACTGGTGCGCGCAATCGCCGCATCCTGAGCGGCGTTGTAGGCGGCATCGCGCATTACGGCAACTGCTTTGGCGTTCCAACCGTGGGCGGTGAGTGCCTCTTTGAAAGCTGTTACGACGGCAACCCGCTGGTGAACGCGTTCGCTTTG
>DATAUH010000203.1:0-10482 GCA_036268375.1 Bryobacteraceae bacterium
TTGCGGTGAGTGGCGATGCGCGAAGGCCAGCACGTCGAGCGACTGTTGATAGTTCGCCTGCGGCCGCACGCGCCGGTAAAGCCGGGGCGCGGTCTCCATGTTGTGATTGAAGACGTGCGGACCTGCGTCCAGCACGCGCGCCACTGCGTCCATATTGCCGCAGAAATCCGGCGTGAGCACTTCCACGCGCGCGTTCGGCAAGGCCGCGCGTACCTGGCGCACGGTTTGCGCAAAGTGATGCGAGCCGCCGTCTTCCAGATCGTCGCGATTGACGCTGGTGATCACTACGTAGCGCAAGTTCAGACTTGCGGCCATGTGCGCGACGTTCGCGGGCTCGTCGGGATCGAGGCGCATGTCATGCTTGCGCGGGCTGGCCTTAGGCACGGAACAGAAGCCGCACCCGCGCGTGCAGTAATTACCCAAGATCATGAACGTCGCGGCCCCGCGGTGAAAGCATTCGTGAATGTTGGGGCAGCGGGCGGATTCGCAAACGGTGTGCAGGTTGAGCTGGCGCAAGCCGGTCTTCAACCGGTTGAGCGATTCGAAATGCGTGCGGCTCTTGCGCGCCCATTCGGGCAAACGCGGGCGCTGCGGCGCAGCCGGATCGCCGCCAATCTGTACCAAGGGAGGCGTCACTGTACGTGCTTCACCGGATGCAGACCTGCATTTTCCAACTGCGTTTTCACCTTGGCCATGGTTCCATTGTCGCTGTAGGGGCCGACGAGCACGCGCGTAAAATCGTTGGGGCCAGGGCTCAGTGTTGCGGGCAGGCCCATATCTTTCATGCTCTGCAGCATGGCGCGCGCTGCCGCGGGATCTTTGGTCGACGTCACCTGCCAGTAGGTCCCCTGCATCGACTCCGCGATCACCTGCGGGTCCGGACTTTTCTCCGGCGCTGCTGCCGGATGATCAGCCGGGGCAACGTCCGAAGGCGCCTTGGTAGCATCTCCCGCCGGCGCTTCACCCTTCGGTTCGGCCGGAACGGGCTCCGGCGCGGTCGGCGTAGCAGCGCCCGCAGCAGGGACTGGATGCTGCTCGGCGGCCGGAGAGGAGGCGATGGCCGTGGTCACGGCAGGCTCTTGCTGGTACTTTGCGCGAGCGACGATAAATCCCATGGAGAAAAAGACTGCAAGCAGCAGCGCCAGGATGAAAAAGCCCGCGATGATTTGACCGTTTCCAACTAGTAACTCGATTTCTCCGGTTTCCTTATTTCTCACTTAGCCATACGCTCCAAAGCACGTTGCAATGTAGAGATTATATCGATTGGCAGCGGGAACACGATGGTGGTGGTCTTTTCGCTTGCCAGATCGATGAGGGTTTGCAGATACCGGAGTTGAATGGCTGCCGGCTGCTTCTGAATGACTTCGGCCGCCATTGCCAACTTCTCCGCCGCAGTGTATTCGCCTTCGGCATTGATGATCTTGGCGCGCCGCTCGCGTTCGGCTTCCGCCTGGCGCGCGATGGCGCGGATCATCGACTCCGGAAGATCCACCTGCTTCACCTCTACCATAGTTACTTTTACGCCCCAGGGCGAAGTGTGCTGGTCGAGGATCGATTGCAGGCGCATGTTCAACTTTTCGCGCTCGCTCAGCAGTTCGTCGAGTTCCACTTCACCCAGGACGCTGCGCAGCGTGGTCTGCGCGAGCTGCGACGTCGCATAGAGGAAATTCGAGACCTCAATCACCGCGAGGCGCGGCTGAAGCACGCGGAAATAGACCACCGCATTGACTTTCACGGTGACGTTATCGCGCGTGACCACATCCTGTGACGGGACTTCCAACGTATCGATGCGGAGCGAGATCCGCACCATGCGGTCGATCGGCGCAAATACGAGGATCACGCCCGGCCCCTTGGGATCGTGCAACACGCGGCCCAGTCGAAAGATGACGCCGCGTTCGTACTCGCGAAGTATCTTGATCGAACTGAGCAGATAGAGAATCACTACCGCGACTACTAATAAGACTGCGCCGTCCATTTTCAGCCTCCGGAAACATCTCCAACAGGAACCACAGTTAGCTTCAACTTATCGACGGCGGTAACTTTGACGCGCGCGCCCGCCGCCGCGGGCCGCACCGAAACGGCGTTCCAGTATTCGCCGTGAACAAATACCTTGCCTTCCGGGGTAAGTTCGGTAACAGCAGCTCCTACCTGCCCGATCATGCCTTCCGCGCCGGTATCTATCTTGAGCCGCCGCGCCCGCAGGGCGATCGAGAGTAAAAAGAAGGTAATGAGCGCGAACGGAAGCGCCAAACCAATCGCCGTTATCCAATGGATGCGCATCTCCGGTATGGGGCTGTCAATCAGCATTACGGCGCCAAGCACCATCGAGATTGCGCCGCCAACCGCAAGCACTCCATGGGATGCGAACTTGGCTTCGAGCGCAAACAGAGTTACCGAAACAGCTAGCAGGCCCACGCCCATCCAGTTAATCGGCAGTACCGATAGAGCCGAAAGCGCCAACAGAACGCAGATTGCGCCCGCCACACCCGGCGCAATCAAGCCCGGCGTGGTGAACTCCACATAGATGCACAGGCCGCCAATTACCAGCAGAATCAGTGCAATGTTGGGGTCGGCGATCGCCGAAACGATGCGCTCTCTCAATGACGGTTGGTAATCCTCGATGGTAACCCCCGCCGTGTGTAGGGTGGCCGTAGAGCCGTTGAAGCGAGTCACGGTGCGGCCGTCGATCGCATCCAGCAACGCGCGGTCATTAGCCGCGATCAACTCGATCAGATGCTGATTCAGCGCCTCGGTTTCGGTGAACGACTTACTTTCGATGACGGCGGTTTCGGCCAGGCTCGAATTGCGGCCTCGTTTGGTGCAGATACTGCGCATGTAAGCAGCGGCGTCGTTCTCCACCTTCTGTTTCATGACTGCGTCCATCTCGCCCACTTCGGCGACGGGATGCGCGGCTCCCGTATTCGTGCCCGGCGCCATGGCCGCGAGATCGCCCGATTCCAAAATGAAGAAGCCTGCCGACGCCGAGCGACCACCGCTGGGCGCGACGTAAGTCACAACGGGTACTGGCGAACTTACGATGAGTTGGATGACGCCGCGCATCGCGTCCATCAGTCCGCCCGGCGTGTTCAAGCGCAGCACGAGCACCGAGGCGCCATCGCGCTGCGCCATTTGAATTGCGCTCGAGACGATTTCCGTGGTGACAGGATGCACCATGCCTTCGACATTAGCGAAGACAGCTTTTCCGGACGACGGCGCCGCGCATTGGAGCGGGAGCGCCGCTGCAGCGGCTAAAGCGAGAATGACGGAGCCTCGCAACTAACCCCACTATAGTCCACTCGCGTAGAGACCGCATGTGAGGCAATAAGCAGTTAGCGCACTTCAGGCGGGGATGATGCGGCTCCGGACGGCCCTAACTGCTTAGCAAGTACTGGACGGCAACGGCGCCGGAAATCGGGCTGGCCGGACCGAAAAAGCGTCTGGATTTGAGGACACATTGGTAATCGAATATATAGAAAGAATTGATAGTTCCTTAACCGTCGCTTCGCTAAAATAGAGTGAAACCAAACAGGGAGAAAGCACCGAACACAATGGCAAGACTTCGCAAGACCGACACTAGCATGAGCACTACTGGCGCGGGCAGCGCTCCGGCGCGCCGCAAAACGGCATCTACAGCGCGGAAGCGCGCGACCACAGCCAAGCCGGTTGATGCGCTGAGCCAATCGGAAACTCAAGAAGAAGACGCCATCTCTGAAGAGTCTGTCGCGGCGCCCGTTGCGCTCGATGAAGTGGCGGTTGTCATAGAGACTGTAGCGGTCAACAACGCAGTCGTCGAGACGATATCGCTCGAATATCTGCCTTCGCACGAAGAGGTCGCCACCCTCGCCTACACTTATTGGGTGGACCGCAGCTACAGCCACGGCGATCCGGAGCAGGATTGGCTGCGTGCGGAAGCGGCGCTGCGCCAGCGCGGTCTCGCGACCGAGTAGTATCGGCTTACGATTCCGTAGAAGCCAGCATCGTAATCTATTTCGACCGAAGATGAACGCCGGTCAACTCGGATAAGGCTGCTTACTTTCAATCGGAGCTTATTCTCGGTTCATCAGGCGGATATCAAGCTGCAAGCGAGTCATCCGCCGCATGTGACGAGGCATGGAAGCTACCTGCTAAGTACTTTCGTATTTGCCGGCCAGAGACGGTGAAATCTCATCGATCGCGAAGCGTCTTCGGGCGCGGCAAATGATGGCAGGCTGCCAGCGTGCGACCGCGAGGCGCCGAACTCTACGCGCCTCGAAAGAGCAGCAGGATGATCACGATCAAAATGATCAATCCACCACTCGGATAGTAACCCCAACCCGTGCTATAGGGCCACAACGGCAGTGCTCCCAATATCATAAGTATCAAAATGATGAGTAGGATCGTCCGAATCATTCGTTAGTCCTTTCTGAGTGCGAGCTTGAATCAAATCCTCGGCGCGAGCGACGCACGAAACCACACCGGCCCGTCGCGCCGTTAACTCCAGTTGGCATTTACCGCAAGGAAACCCCGAGCTGAGCGCCGATCGAGCAAGAAATCGCCGCTGGCTGTCGGAAGGTTGCAAAACAATGCCCGATTCATCTTCTTTGGGTGTCTTGAATGCGCATACCGATACAACTTGCGGCTTCAGAGCTGCAATCTACCCCTGACGCGCATTTGTTGGAAGCCGCGGAGGGGCCGGGGCCGACTGCGAGAGATGGAATCCGTTAGACCGGAAACAGCAGGCGATTGGGCGAGGCAACGGGGCGCATCGACTCTGTTCGGGAGCGCTGCTCCACCACTCGCTTCTCGTTTGCCCAGATAATCTGATTAAAAAATTGCGCTCTCGCGGCTAACCGATCGCATATGCCGGCGTTTTATAATCAGACCGTCTATGGGAACCGAGAAAACCAAAACCGATCTCCTGCCGGGCACGCTCGACATGCTGGTTCTGAAAATACTCATGCGGGGCCATTTGCATGGGTACGCCATCGGCCAGCTTATTCACCAGTTGTCCGATGACCTGCTGCGCGTTGAGGAGGGTTCCCTTTACCCCGCTTTGCAGCGATTGGAGCTGAACGGCTGGATTGAAGGCGAGTGGGGGCTCTCGGCCAACAACCGGCGCGCCCGTTTTTACAGGCTCACTTCAGACGGACGCAAACATCTAGCCCACGAATCGGCGCGCTACCGCCAAGTAACTGGAGCGGTGGCCCGAATCATGGGATTCGCTTAATCGAGCCGGTCGCACATGGAAACCAGGTTGAGCTGGAAGCGTTTTCGACGCCGTTTACGGTATTGGCTGGGCCATCGACAACGGCAGCATTTGCTGTGGGAAGAGATGGAATTCCACATCGCGACGATGATCGATGAACTGATCGCGAAGGGGATGTCGCCACCTGAAGCCCGGGCCGCGGCACACAGAGGATTTGGCAATATGACGCAGAAATCGGAAGAGGCTCGCGGCGCCTGGATCGCGCGATGGATGAGCGATCTGGCGCAGGACTTGCGGCATGCGTTGCGCGGGATGCGGCGAGATGCGGGAGCTACAGCGTTTACGATTCTCATCGCAGGCTTGGGCATCGGCGCCAGTTCCACCGTGTTCAGCATAGTCAACGCGCTGCTGCTGCGCCCGTTGCCGTTTCGCGATCCGGGGCGGCTGGTATGGATTTCGAACGGCGACGACTACACCTCAACCCAAACGGAACACTATTCGGACATCCGCGAATTGAACCGATCGTTCTCCGATCTGGCTGGATACAACGCGTGGGTCGGGGTGGGCGATAGGCAACTAACTGGAGATGGTGATCCCGAACGACTCACCAGCCTGGGCGTAACGGAGAACTTCTTCGCGCTGCTGGGTGTGCAGCCTGCAATCGGAAGATCGTTCACGACGGAAGAGTGCCAGGGGAGATATTCCGCGCCGCCGGCTATGCTCTTGAGCCACAACTTTTGGCGATGGCGGTTTGCTTCGGACCCCAACATAGTGGGACGGAAGCTGACTTTAAACAACAGGCCGGTGACCGTGGCGGGCGTACTGCCGGCGTCCTTTGATTTCGCGAGCGTCTTTGCTCCAGGCACTTCGATTGATATCGTGATTCCCTGGCCGCTGGCAGACAAAACCAAACCCACGGGAAACACCATGAAGATCGTGGGAAGACTACGGCCTGGCGCGACTGTGCAGGGCGCGCAGGCTGAGTTCACCGTGTTGGGGAAACAGCTGTCCAGCCAGCATCCGGAACGTAACCCCATAGCCCCGAGATTGGCCCCGCTGGCACAGCACGTGAGCGGGCGAGTGACTCCGGCGCTGGTGGTGCTGGCCTGCGCAGTTGGAGTGGTGATGTTGATTGTGTGCGCGAACCTTTCGAACCTGCAATTAGCGAAGCTAGGCGCGCGGCAAAAGGAAATGACGCTGCGGGCCGCGTTGGGAGCGGGACGTTCGCGGCTGTTGCGGCAGACGCTTACGGAGAGCGTGGCGCTCTCGTGTTGTGGCGCAGTTTTGGGACTGGCGCTGGCAGTGGCGGGTACGCGTGAGTTGGCGCATCTACATGCCTTCAACCTTCCTTTGCTGGAGAGCGTCCGGATTGATGGGAGCGCACTCCTCTTCACTTTGCTGGCGGCGGTTGGTTCCGGCGTGCTCTTCGGACTGCTGCCGGCGTTGCGGGTGACGGCGTTCTCGCTAGTGGAAGGTCTGCAAGATGCCAGCCGCGGGTCGAGCGGCGGCAGGCGCCAAGCATTGATTCGCGACGGACTTGTGGTTTTCGAACTCGCCTTCGCCTGCATCCTGCTGGTCGGCGCGGGGCTGCTGATTCGGAGTTTTCTCCGCGTCCTGGACGTGAATCTGGGATTTCAGCCGGAGCGAGCGGCGGCGCTGAGGATTGACCCGAGTTTTCGGATAACGAACTCCGCGCAGCAGAACGCTTTTATCGACGATGCGCTGCATCGCGCGCGGTCCGTGCCCGGAATCGTAGCGGCTGGAATTACGGACGTGCTGCCATTGCGCGACGACCGGTCGTGGGCTGTTGCTTGTGAAGGACAGGTTTACGAGAAGGGGCGCCAGCCAGAGCCATTCGTTCGCGTTGTGAGCGACGGGTATCTGGAGGCGGCAGGAATTCCGTTGCGGGTGGGTAGAGGAATTACGGATAGGGATCGCGCGTCCGGCGAGCGCGTCGTGGCGATTAATGAGACGCTCGCCCGAACGCTCTGCCCGGGCCGGAACCCGATAGGGCAGACGATCACGACGAATCGAGGACGAATGGTCCTCGGCGTAGTTGTCGGCGTGGTGGGCGACGTGCGTCACGAAGCTCTGGAAAAGGCGGGCGGGCAGGAGATTTATCTGCCGATGCGGCAAACCGCGGACTACGCGGCCATGCAACTGGTTGTGCGAACCGCGCTTCCCCCGGACAATCTGGCGGCAGGGATTCGAACGGCGCTCCGGCCGCTCGACCCGAACCTGCCGGTGCGAGATTTTGTGACGCTGCAGGATCTGGTCGACAGGGCGGTCTCCCCGCGGCGATTTTTGGTGCTGCTGCTGGGAGGATTCGCCGCCTTTGCCTTGATACTCGCGTCGCTGGGAATCTACGCCGTGATTTCGTTTTCGGTGAGTCAGCGGGTGCAGGAAATTGGAATTCGAATGGCGCTGGGAGCGTCCGCGACATACGTACAGCGCCGCATCGTGCTACGGACGCTTGGATTGGCCGCGTTGGGCTTGGCGCTGGGAATGGCTGTGTCGCGAGTTTTGTCGAGCACGCTGGGGAGCTTGTTATACGGGGTGACGTCCGGTGACCCGCTGACTTTTCTGGGCGTGGGAGTTCTGCTGGTCGCGGTTGCGGTTGCGGCGGGGTTTGTTCCGGCCCGGCGAGCATCGCGCATCGATCCGATGGTTGCGTTGCGGGCGAATTGAAGGGAGGGCGGCGCGACAGCCCGTGCCGAGGAACGTTCTCTGTTACTTATGTCTCTGGTCCGGACAAGATGTGGAATGGTGGGCGCGCAGGGACTCGAACCCCGGACCTCTTCCGTGTGAAGGAAGCGCTCTAACCAACTGAGCTACGCGCCCGACGTGTAGGCTTTCTCTCATCTTAAACTACTTCGTCAATTTCTCAAAAATCGCGGGCGTTTCTGACCCGGCGCGTCTTCCTGGCCACAGCGGCGCCTTACCTGCTCCATCGCGGCTGTGCGCCGCTCGCAAACTTCTTTCCACGACATCGCCCGCCGCGTCTTCCATTACGATTCGCTGCGGCCCGGCCAGGAACAGGCCATCTCCGCCCTTTTGAGCGGGCGCGACACCCTCGCCGTAATGCCGACGGGCCATGGCAAATCCGCCATCTATCAAATCGCCGCTCTCCTCCTCGATGGACCAACCATCGTCGTGTCGCCGCTTATCGCTCTGCAAAAGGATCAGTCCGAATTCCTCAACCGCCGGTCTGCCGGGGGCGCGGCTACCGTCAATTCCCACATGCCGCCCAGTTCGCAAGAAGAGGCGCTGGATGCTGCTTCCGAAGGCGAGACTGAATTCCTCTTTCTTTCGCCCGAACAGCTTGCCAACCCCGAGCGCCTTCAGGAGGTCGCCGCAGCGAAGCCATCACTATTCGTTATCGATGAGGCGCACTGCATCAGCCAATGGGGCCACAGTTTCCGGCCGGACTATCTGGGCCTTGGCGCCGCGGTTAAAGCCCTTAAGCACCCCGTTGTTCTCGCCCTCACTGCCACTGCCAATCCCGAAGTGCGCGGTGAAATCGTCTCGCGCCTCGGCATGCGTGATCCCGAAATCCTGGTTCACGGCTTCGACCGTCCGAACATTTGGCTGGGAGTCGAAACCGCCTCTGGCGAGGAGAAAAAACGCGCACTGCTGCTCGATCGCGTCAGCCGCTCCACGCTCCCGGGACTCGTCTATGTGAGCACCCGCCGCCATGCCGAAGAGATCGCCACCGAACTCGCAAGCGCCGGCATTACTGCCGCTGCTTATCATGCCGGCATGAACAAGCGCGATCGCCAATCCGTCCAGGAGCGTTTCATGCAGGACGCACTATCCATCGTCGTGGCCACTTCAGCCTTCGGAATGGGCATCGATAAACCGAACGTGCGTTTTGTATACCACTTCGATTCTCCCGGTTCTCTCGATTCTTACTATCAGGAAATGGGCCGCGCCGGGCGCGATGGCAGCCCCGCTTCCGCTGTGCTGTTTTTCTGCCCCAAAGACCTGACGCTCCACAAATTCTTCAGCGCTTCGGAACGCATCGGCGAAAAGCAGTTCTCGGCCGCCGTCGCCGCGCTCACGGCCGCGTCTGAAAAAACCGTCACGCAGGCCGCACTCGCCGAACGCTCCGCCATACCGAAAACCAAGCTCAAGCGCGTGCTGCAAGCCCTCGCGGATCTGCACGCGATTCGCATCGCGAAATCCGGCGCAGTCACTTTGCTCTCGGATGCGGCCGCTCTCGAGGAGCAAGCGCGCCAGGCGGTCGAATTGCAGACGCGCATTATCGCCAATGGCACGGCGCGTATCGAGGAGATGCGCGTCTATGCGGAAAATCTCGATTGCCGCCGCGCTCGTCTCCTACGCTACTTTGGCGAAGACGCGCCGGAGAGCTGCGGCAATTGCGACAATTGCCAGGGACGCGGCACCACGCGCGCGGAACTCATCGCGCAGACGCGCGCGCAAACGGAAGAGGCGACCGCGGAGAGCCAAGCCTCATAGCTGTTCGCCACCCCATTTGGTATTCCGTCATCAGCACCGCGCGCGTGTCCCGCGCGCCTGCTACGCGATTCTGCTCGCCATCGCCAGCCGATTTTAACTTGACCTGAAACGCGCCCGGGGCACAACTCACTCTTCTGAGGAGCAACATGCCAGGTCAGATACGCGTTACGTTCCGTAATTTCCAGGGACTCGATCTCTCGCGTGCGCAGAAAGTTCCGCTCGCGCGCCGCAAGCAAAACTCACCCGGAGAAGAGACCATCCTGCGCGGGGCCATCGACGGCCTGAGCGCCGTCTCCAACACCGGCCAGCGCCTGCGCAGCGAAAAGACTCTCGTGGCTGCGCCGAGCCCTGTGATGACCGTCGTCGGTTCGATACCCGGCGCGCGCATCCGCTCACCCATTCCCGATTTCACGATCGCCGATGGCATTGCCGCATCCGCCGGATCACTGGCCGCGGTCGGCTCAGGCGGCGGCATCTATTTCTGGAATAAGAGCCCCAATGGCGAAGTCGGCCTCTACGGCTCCATCTCCGCCGGCATCGTGACCAATATCGGCGCCTCCGTTGGGTTTCAAATCGCGCTCCTGTTCGGCAAAGCGGCGGACGTACTCGGCGGGGACTCCATCACCGTCTCAGTCGATATCGGCATCGATATCGCGACCGTCACAGGCAGCGATCATCAGCGCGCCTCCCGGCGGCGTGTGGCCGCTTAGTCCCACTATGTTCGCCGGCTGGACGCCGGAAATCATCGGGATCGCGTTTGGCCTATCGGTCGGGATCAGCGCGCTTCCCGTGGATTACTCCGTCATGCCCGGACGCAC
>DATAUH010000204.1:0-1995 GCA_036268375.1 Bryobacteraceae bacterium
ACGGGCATCAAATCGATTGCGTGTTGCGCCTCACTCATGGCCAGCTCTTTTTGTCCGAGATTGGCATCCACCTGCGCCAGGACTGCAATCGTGCGCGCGTGTTCCGGTTTCACTTCCAACCGCTTCGCCAGAATCGCACGCACTTTCTGGTAGGCCGCGCGCGCAGCGTCCTGGTCGCCCTTGGTGCGGCCGATGATGGCCTCGTACCATTCTTTCGGGTAGTAGAACGTGAAGTCCACGTCCTGAAAGTCTTCCCGCGGAGAAATAGCCAGCAGCCGTTGAGCTTCAGCGTAGTCACGCTTGATCAAGGCCTGCCAAACGCGCAACGGCGTCGTGCCTCCGCCGATATCCAATCCGGCCGGTGCCTTGGCCAGCGCTGCTTGCAGTGACTTGCCATCGCCCGTGGCCGCAAACTCGATCTGCGCTCCGCGAATGAGTAGCACGGGCGTCGCCGGACCGGCCGCGAGAACGCGAAGATACGACGCCCTGGCCTCCGGGAATTTGCGCTCAAGGATATAAGTATCGGAAAGAAGATTGTAGGCGTTCGGATTGCGCGGATCGAGTTGGACGGCCCTCTTGAAATCGCGTTCTCCTTCGGCCCAGCGATTTTGCCGCCGGCTCATGTAGCCCGCCAAAATAAAGAACGGCGTGCTATTCGGGAGACCGGGCCGCGCGATCTCGAGCTCGCGGCGCGCGCGATCGTAATCGCGATGGCAACGAAAGTAGTAATCAGCCGCAGCGAGATGCGCTTCCGCCGAATCCGGCCGCAACCGCAGTGCGGCCTGCACGGCCGCTTCGGCCAGGCGCACCTGCACCGGCGCGGAATCGAGATCGTAGAAATAGAGAAGATCGTGCGCACGGGCCGAGTAACAATAGGCGAGCACAAACGTAGGATCGCGCTGGGTGGCTTCATCGAGCCATTGCACCGCCTGCACCACGGAGGCACGCACATCCTGGAGGTCGAGATATCTTTCGATGATTTCTTTGGCCCGCAGGTAAAGCTCGAACGCCACAAGATCGCTCGTCGGTCGCTCTTCGATCCGGGCCTTTTGCTCCGGGGAGATTTTCGCCTGCAACTGACCTACAATCGCCTGCGCAATTTCACTCTGGATGGCAAAAAGATCCGCGGCATCACGATCGTAAGTCTCGGCCCAGACTTGGGAGTCGGTGCGCGCATCGATTAGCCGAGTCGTCACACGCAGGCGATGTGGCTCTCGCTGGACCGACCCTTCCAGGACATACGCCACGCCTAGTTGCCGGCCTATCTCGCGCAGGTTCCGCGGCGCTCCGCTTCCCGCTTTGTATTGCCGCACGCTGGTGTTACTGATGACTTTCAGCTCCGCCACCTTGGCGAGATTGGTCAGGATTTGATCCTGCACACCGTCGGCAAAAAAGGCATTGGAACGGTCCGCACTCTGATTGTCGAACGGAAGGACCGCGATGCTCTTTTGCGGGATGGCGTCAGCCACGATTTCACTTTGCGGAGTGGTCGCCAGCCGCCAGGGATGCCAGAAGTAACCGGCGACCGCGCAACCGGCCAGGAGACTGCCCGCCAGCGCCACGCCCACCAAGTAGCGGACGCCATACCGATGCGAGCCGTGAGTGTCGGGCGTCCGCTGAATTCCCTCCGGAGTGAAATCGAAAACCCAGGCCAGCGCGAGGGCCAGCGGGAATCCAACGGCGATCAGGACAACGAACACCTGTTGCGCCCAATCGGGCGCGTGAAAGATCGGGAGAATGGTTCCGCCGACCTGAATGAGTCCCGAAGCGATAACCCCGTAGGCCAGGGCGACGCGATAAACGCGGCGCCGCTTCAGCTCGGCGAAAATGGAACTCATCCTGCCCACACTCTAGCAAGTCCCGGCCATTAGCGAGCGCATGAATTTTGCGCAAAACCAGCGCGATTCGGCAGCGCCTCATCGCGCAATTTCTACTTTAGCCTTTCACCCTTCTACTTTCGGAGCAGTGAGCTTCCATGGCATCTGGCTGCATCCA
>DATAUH010000205.1:0-3564 GCA_036268375.1 Bryobacteraceae bacterium
ATGATCCGACTGCACCAGATCGGGCCGTGATTCGACGGGAATCCGCCCGTTCACCGGCATCGTCTGCGCCGCTCCGCCGGTCGCGATCACCGGCAGCGGAACGTTGTAACCGCGCACGTGCTTACGAATCTCTTCGAACACTACGTCAGAAACCCACGGACCCATCGTCTGCGCCACGCCCATTTCGCGCGCCAGGAAGCCGATGATCTCTAGATCCGGCTTCGCGCCCATCGTGTTGATCGCTTTCTTCAGGCGCTGCACTTCGCCGGTCCCGTTCGTAATCGTGCCGTGCTTTTCGTACGCGCTAGCCGCGGGAAGAACTACGTCCGCCTGCTGCCCCGTCTCCGTCAGGAACATGTCCTGAACCACCAGGAACCGCGTTTTCTTCGTGGCGCCGTTTTTGTAAGGGTTCTCGCCCACCACCCAGAGCACGCTCAGGTCGGCATCCAACATGTCGCCGTAGTGCAGACCGTTGCCATTCGCAGGCTTGAAACCCGGCAGCAGCTCCGGCGTGAGGCCCATATCGATTGCGCCGCGCGAATTCGAGTAGTCCACCAGGCACACATACTTAACCGGCACGCCCAGCGATTCGCCGTACTCAACCAGCTTCGCGATATCCGCGCCCTTGATTGAGTCGTCGAAGATGACCACCAGTTCCGGCTCGCCCTTTAACTTGTCACGCACCTGCTCCAGCGCATCCAATCCGCTTGCGCGCACGCTCAGGGTCGCATATTTGTCCTCGCGCACCGGCTTCGGCGTCGCGACATAGATGTGCGCCTGGTGATGCCGCCAATTGGCGCGAATCTGGAACGAGAGTAGCGGGTGTTCGAGCGCCAGGTCTGCGCCCAAAATCAGGAACGCCTTACTATCGTAGAGATCCGCAACCGTCGCCAGCTTGCCCGTCTTGCCGCTCAGGGCATCCAGCAGCCCCGTCACATCGCCCGTGCGATGGTGGTCGATGTTATTCGTGCGCAGCACCTCGCGCGCGAACTTCTGCAGGTAGAAATTCTCTTCGTTGGTAGTGTGGTTGGAGCCGATGACCCCGAACGTTCCGCCATCCGCCAGTTCCTGATTGAACTTCTTCGCCACCGCCTGCAGCGCCTGCGACCAGGAGACCTCTTCCAACTTGCCGTTCACGCGCATCAATGGCGCCTGCAAGCGCTCGGCGTGATCGTAGAAATCGAACGCGTACCGGCCCTTGATACAGAGAAACTCGCCGTTAATTCCCGAATGATCGCGGTTATTGCCGCGAATAATCTTGTCGTTGCGCGTGCCCAGCGTCGTCTTGCAGCCATCCGCGCAATGCGTGCAGATGGTGCCGACGTGCGTCATCTCCCACGGCCGCGTTTTATAACGATACGCGCCGCTCGTCAGCGCGCCCACCGGGCAGATGTCGATACACATGCCGCACTCGTCACATTCCAGGTGGTCGCCCACGTTCGGCGCAATCTCGGAAACAACGCCGCGGTTGATCACGCCCAGCGCGCCCACGCCCATGCCCTCGTTGCAAACTCTCACGCAGCGGAAGCACAAAATGCAGCGCGGCGCGTCAAAGAACACGACGGGGGAATATTGTTTCTCAGGCGAGTGAACTTTGAGGTCGGTGTAGCGGCTCTCCCCCGCCCCATAACGGAAAACCATGTCCTGCAGTTCGCACTCGCCGCCCTTATCGCAAACCGGGCAATCGAGCGGGTGATTGGTCAGCAGAAATTCCAACGTGTACTTGCGCGCGTCGGCCACGGGCTTCGTCTGCGACTTCACCACCATGCCCTCAGCCACCGGAAGCGTGCATGCCGTCTGCATCTTCGGCATCTTTTCCACTTCCACCAGGCACATGCGGCACGCCGCCTGAAGCGAATAACCTTCGTAATAACAGAACGCGGGAATTTCGATGCCCGCGGCCTTCGCGGCGTCTATTACCAGAGTGCCGGGCGCTGCTTGAAGCTCCTGGCCATCGAGAGTGAATTTGACTAAGTCAGCCATGGTTTACCTGAGTTGCGCGAGGTTGCTCAACTGGAACGCTGTGTGCGCCGGCAGCGGTTGGAACGCCGGCTCCGGCTTGGGACCGGTCTTGAGATACTCTTCGAACTCGTGCCGCCACTTCACCACGATCGATTCGATCGGCAGCGCCGCGGCATCGCCCAGCGGACAGAACGTTCTGCCCAGCATGTTGCGGCTCAGGTCGCCCAAGAGATCGATATCCTGCGTGCGCCCATCGCCATCGTAGAAGCGCGTCAAAATCTTGCGAATCCACGTCGTACCTTCGCGGCACGGAATGCACCAGCCGCAGCTTTCATGGGCATAGAACCGAATGATGCGCAGCGCGGCCTTCACCATGCACGTGTCTTCGTCCATCACCACCACGCCGCCCGATCCCAACATGCTCTTGCGCGCGACCATCGAATCGTAATCCATCGTGGCGCCTTCGCATTCTTCGCCAGTCAACACCGGACACGAAGAACCTCCAGGAATGAACGCCTTCAGCTTTTTGCCGTTGCGCATTCCGCCGCCGACCTCTTCGATCATCTGCTTCACCGGGAAGCCCAGGCGCAGCTCGTAAACGCCGGGCTTATTGACATGTCCCGTGAGGCAGGTCAGCTTGGTGCCTCCAGCCTTTGGCACGCCGTAATCGGCGAACTTCTGCCCGCCTTCTAAAATGATCGGCGGAACTGCGCAGAACGTCTCGACATTGTTCAGCACCGTTGGGCACTGGAACGCGCCCACAACCGCCGGAAACGGTGGCCGAATTCGCGGTATCCCGCGCTTACCTTCGAGCGACTCCAGCAACGCCGATTCTTCGCCGCACTCATAAGCGCCCGCGCCCGAATGCGTCGCGAGATTGAACTTCACGCCGCGGCCCATCACGTTATCGCCGAGTATGCCTTTGGCATAAGCTTCGTCGATCGCCCGGTCCATCACGTCGATGAGATACCGGTATTCGCCGCGGATGTAAATATAGCCCTGCTGCGCGCCGACGGCGAGGCCCGCGATCAAAACCCCTTCAATGAGCTGGTGCGGGTCATATTCAATAAGGAGGCGGTCCTTGCAGGTACCCGGCTCAGACTCATCCGCATTGACCACGATGTACTTCGGCTTGGGCGATTGACGCGGCACGAAGCCCCACTTCATGCCCGTGGGGAAGCCAGCGCCGCCGCGGCCGCGCAGACCGGACGCCTTCACTTCGTCGATGATCTGCTCCTGCGTCATGCCCAGCGCTTTTTCAAGCGCCTTGTAGCCATCGCTCGCGAGATAGGTTTCGATCGAGTGCGAATTCGGGAGGCCAAACCGCCGCGTCAGCACGCGTACTTCGAGCGGATTGGGTTGGTTGTACAGCATTAAGGATTCACCTTCGAAACTTCCGCAATTTGTTCGGGCTTCTTGCCGGCAGCCAGACCGTCGATCAGTTGATCGAGCTGGGCCGGGGTCACATCGTGATAGAAGTCGTAATTCACCTGAATCGCCGGCGCCCACGAGCAGGCCCCGATGCACTCGACTTCCTCCAGCGAAACCCGCCCGTCGGCCGTAACCTGTTTGTGGCCGATGCCCAGCTTGTGGCATGCCTTG
>DATAUH010000206.1:0-22068 GCA_036268375.1 Bryobacteraceae bacterium
CCATCGGGATTCTGGTGATGGAGATTCCGTTCACATCGGCTGCGGACGACGCTGCGGCAATCAAGATGGCCGAAGGGATTCGCTCCGACCTGGCGCGCCAGATTCCTGATCGCGGTGCGCTTTTTCGATAGGCGCAAGTGCGGGATTAGAAGGTGAATTTAATCTGCGATTCCAGCCGCCGGTTATTCGCCGTTTCGTAGAAGCCCTCGCCGTTCTGCGCGCCCGCAATCTGGTTAGCGGAGCCGAAGTACGGCGAGGTGATGTTTCCGATGATCGGGCCAGGGTTGGTGTGGTTCAGCAGATTGCGAATCGACAGCCCGATGCTGATGTTGTAGCGGTGGGCGGTGCTTGGCGTACCGATGATGCCACCAATGCCGCGTCCTGTGGCCGCTTGCGCAGCGCCGCCCGCGCTCACGGAACCGGCCCCTCCGCTTCCCGACGCTCCGCGCTCCCTGCCGAATCCAATCGTCTTGGCGATGCGCAGGTTGACATTGTACTGTCCGGGTCCCCGGCCGGCGTTGCGACCCAGCAGCGCCTCGCCCGCGGTCGGGTTCGGGTCGAGCAAGCCATATGTGGTCGAAATCAAGCCCGGTTTGCCGGGCCCAGCGGCGATTCCGGGACGCGCGTTGAAGAGAGTGTCGCCGAAGTTATCGTTGCCGGTCGTGACATCGAACGGAGCTCCAGATTGCATCACGACGAAGGGACTGATGCGCACCGCCCACTTTAGATTGATGGAGCCGCCGATGGTCACGCGGTGTCGCACATCTGTGGCCGCGGGTCCGTACTCTCCGGCAAAATCGTAAGGATTCGCTGGGAAGGTTCCGATGCCGTCCGTGTTGCTGCGCGCGCGGTTGAAGACGTAGAAGCCGAACAGCGACAAGCCTGCATTGAACTTAGTGTTGAAGTTGGAAATCAACTGATTCTGATTGTAGAGTCCGGAGGAACCCATCAGCTCCACGGGCCCGCTATGTCCCAGCGGATAAGTTCCGCTGCCTGGAACGTTGGGATTGTAAGTTCCGGGTAGTGGCGCGTTGATATCTTCGGAGCGTAAGACGTGCAGGCCATGGGAATTGGTGTAAGTTACCGCGAGCGTCGTGTTGCCAGGCAGTTGCCGCTCCCAGGTGACGGCGGATTGCATGATATACGGCGCGCGCAATTGTGAACCAACCTCTTGTGTGATCTGCCCCGATTGAAAACTGGCTAAGGCCGAGACCGGTGGAATGTTGGGGAAGAAGTCGGGGTTAGTGATGACGTATTGCTGCTGTACCAGGCCGTTGTAGCGATTCGCCGCCAACGTATTCGCAAGCGCAAACCGATCGTAAAAAATGCCATAGCCTGCGCGCAGCACGTTTTTGGAGGCCTTCTTTCCGCCGGGCGCCCACGCGATTGCGACACGCGGCGCAATGTCGCGCCAATCGTGCATGTTGTCCTGAACTTCGTAGCGCAGGCCCCAACTGAAAGTGAAGTTCGGACGCAGTCGCCATTCATCGCCCGCAAAAATCGCGCCATCCAACTGGTGAACCGAGAGCGCCGCCGCGCCCGTGGCAATCGTAAACTGGGTAGCGCCGCCGCCCAGCGCCCGAATTTGCGAAGGCGTATAACCAAGCTGCAGGAACAGCAAAGTACGGCGATAACTCTCGATGGAGCTGATGGGTTCTAACTGCGCTTGGGGCTGATTATCGGGTCCTAATATGGGCGCAAGCGCTCCTCCACCGAAGATGAATGTGCCGTTGAAGTTCTGCGGCGACGCGTTGTAGTCGGTCTGCGCGCGCAATCGCACGCCCAGCCGGAATGCATGCGAACCCTTGGCGATCGAAGTATAGTTCTGCAATTCGTAACTGTTCTGATTGTCCAGTGTGCGCCCTAAATTGGAGCCGCCACTGTTGAACGATTGCAGTACCTGAACGGTGGGCGCGTCGGTATTGGCTACAGACTGCGTAGCGCTCCGGTAGAACTGAAAGCGGGTCTCGTTCACCGCGGAGCCCAACACCAGAGTGTCGGCCGCTTGCACGGTTTGATTGGTGAACTGCGAATGATATCCGCGCGAAGTCAGGTCGAAGGCGCCGATGCCGTTATCGCGCACGTCGGAATGCGTAATCCCGTAACGAAACATCAACGTCTGGTTTTCTGTCAGTTGATAATCGACGCGCGGGCTGACATTGGTAAAGCGGCCCGGCGTTACCACCACCGCAGTGAATGGCTGAGGCGCGAGGGTGCTTGGATTGAGCGTCACAGCATTCACGATGGAGCCGTTGTCGACCATATTGCGCTGCGCGTCTACGGTGAACGACGATTTCTTCGTCAGTGGGCCTCCGGCGTTACCCTCAAACTCATTCAACAGAAAGTAAGCTTTGTTGGGCGCGTACGGGTTGCGCGTATTCCAGAAGTCATTGGCGAAATTCCATTGCGCAGTCCCGCGATACTTGTCCGAACCGGGCTTGGTGAAGATTTCGATCTTGCCGTAGCCCAGCTTGTCGTACTCGGCCGAAAATGGATTCTGGTTGATACGGATCTCGCGAATCGATTCCTTCGGTGGAAGCTGACCGCCGCTGAAGCCATCCACAAATATCGAGCCGCCACTTGGACCTGCCGATGGTCCTGCAAGGGCAGCCAGGTCGGCGGCGAGATCGTCCGGATCGTCGGACAGCGCATCCAGGTCGCTGCCTCGCAATACCAGCGCACTGGCGTTATTCGCGGCGTCGGTGCTTACTATCGGACGGCCTTCAGCGGTTACGGTCACTTTCTCCGCCAGTGCGGCTACGCTTAGCGTCAAATTGAGCGTCTGCGTTCCCACTTTCAGCCCAATCTTCGCTGGCGCTGTCTGGACTAACTGTGACGCGGAAGCTTGCACCAGATAGTCACCGGGAGTCAATCCGGTGAAGGTGTACGACCCGGTGTCGTTGGTCTTTGTAGTTTTAACCGTGCCGGCCGAAGTGGTGGCAGATACCGAGGCTGAGGGCACAGCGGCCCCGCTCTGGTCCGTGACCTGCCCGTGCAGTACCGCCGCCGTTTGGGCGTAGCCCGCGGCCGTTGTCATGCATGTCAGTAGAATCAGGCGGTAAGCGCCGCGAGGCAATCCGGATAGTCGTGTCACGTTCAAAATGAGAGCCGCAAAGCGAATTGTACCTGCCGTGCGGGAAGCGTGCTGGTGATCTTGCCGAAGGAGGAACTCGATCGATCGCCATTCGCCGCTGAAAAGTTGGTCTTGTTCAGGGTGTTGAAAAGCTCGCCGCGAAACTCCAGCTTTGAGGTCTCCGACCATAGCTGGAACTGTTTGTGGATGCCGCTATCCAGGTTGAAAAAAGCGTTGCTGCGTCCAATATTGCGGCCCGCGTTGCCGTATGGTTGCGTAACATCCGTCGGGACCAGCACGGTCAACGGATTGAAGTATTGCGTAATGGTCTGCTGCGCGGGGTAAATGCTGCCGATGACGTTGGGCTTATAGACTGCCGAATTTTTGCTGCCGTCGGTCGCGATGAACGCGGCGCTCGGATCGTATGTCAGGTTGATCACCTGGCCGCTCGCCATCGTATTGATGCCGGAAATCACCCATCCTCCGGCGATCGCATCGAGCCAGCGAGACATGTTCGCACCGTACCGGCGGCCTTGTCCTACTGGCAGGTCGTAGACCACGGATAACGTGTCGTTCAGCGGCTGGTCGTAGCCCGAAAGCGCCTTTTGCCCCTGCGAATCGAATTTATTGACCGCCTGGAAATCTCCGTTGCCCATTTCGAGCGCGCCAGAAGCATTATCCATCGCCTTCGACCATGTGAACGAATTAAGGATTGTCAAGCCGTTGGAATAGCGCTTCTCGATCTTTACTTGCAGGCCTTCGTAAGAGGAGAAACCGGCGCTGAAGTTGGAATCAATGTAGTCGAAGTTCGGATTCGGACGGCGCGCCTTCAGAGGTAGCGCCTGTCCCGAAAGATTCGGCAGCGCCTGGTTGAGATCTTCATTCACCCACGTGCCAACGCCATGATTGCCGACGTATCCTACGTCCAGAAGCCAGTTTTTCGCCAACTCGCGCTGGATCGTGAAGTGCCAATTCTGTACGTACGGCCAACGAATGTTCTTATCGACGTAGACCGTCTTCGTATTCACCGTGTTGAAATTCGCGGGGGACGTAAATCCGTTGGGATAACCCAATTGCGTCGGCCGGAAGCAGGTAAGCGGACTCTGATCAGCGCTGCAAATTCCCTCTGTGGGCGATTGCGTAATCTGCGCATTCACGACGAAGGGTCCATTGTAGGCGAGATAACTGTCACCGCCTTGCCGGACGAAGAGAACGTAGCTGATTGCATATCCCGCCCGGATTACCGTCTTCGGATTGATGCTGTAAGCTGCGCCTAAACGCGGAGCCCAGTTGTTGTAATTCGGGTTGACGAGGGAGCGGTCGGCAAGTGAACCATTTTTGGCATAAGTCAGCGAATTGGTTGTCGGATCGTAGTTTGCCATGTGGTTGTTGCGCTCCCACTGCGGCGTGGCAAACTCATAGCGCGCGCCCAGATTCAGCGTCAGCCGGGGCGAAACGCGAAAGTCATCCTGAATGTATGCGAAATCCATGCGCTGCTCCAGATGCGCCTCGGTGTAGTTAGTCAATTGATAGGTGGAGCGCGCGCCGAGCAAAAAGTCAGCGACGTTATACAGCGTATTACTCTTGGTCGGTGTCGGATTGGTAAATTGTCCGCCGTAAATATCCTGGCCGTACGCGGGATTGAAATCGTCTAGCGCCGTTACAATCGACTGGAACTCGTATCCGGCCTTAATAGTGTGGCGGCCCCAGATCTTGGAGTAATTCAGCTTCGGGTTGTAGACCAGCGGATTCTGCCATTGCGGGCTGGTGTAATCACGTCCATAAGACACATACCCGGTAATGTTTTGCGTATTCAGGCCGCCAGTCAGCGCTTTGGTCGTCGGCAGGCCCGTGATACCGTACAAATCGAACATGCTGGGGCCGCCGTCCAAGGTTTCGGGTGTCTTCATACCTTCCGTTTTGGACGAAGACGTGCGGACTTCGAGCAGCGACGTGGGATTGATGGTCCACGTGGCGGCCATCACGCCCTGCCAGTTCATGACGCGCGAGATGATGCCCGTGCCTTGTCCTGAAGGTCCGGGAATACCGTTGTTGGGAGCGGCAAGCTGGTTATCCAGGCGGTAACTGTAGCGCGCAAAATAAGTGACCTTCTGGTTGAAATAGTGATCGTAGCGAATATCGCCTTTGTTGGAGCTATCGGTTGAGCGCGGAAGATATGAGAAGTTACTTGTATTCCCCGCCAGATTGGGCGCCGGAAGTTGCGAAAACACTTTGGCGGCAAAAGCGGTGATATCCGTCTGCGGGATCGTGTTGTTTGGATACGGCGCGCCGGTGTACGGATTGGTCACCGGAACGTTGAAGATTCCCTGTCGCTGATCGAGTGTAGGCACGCTCGAAGTGGAAAGCGCGCGCTGAACTAGGCGCAAGCCCTCATAGTCCGCAAAAATAAATGCCTTATCTTTCTTGATCGGTCCGCCGATCGCAACGCCGAACTGATTCTGAATATAGACCGGCTTTTGCCCGCCAAGCGGTTTGAAAAATCCAGTCGCGTTCAGGTCCGTGTTGCGCAGATACTCCCACGCGGCGCCGTGCAGTTGATTGCTTCCGGAGCGAATGGTAGCGTTTATAACTGCTCCGCCGACGTGTCCGTATTCGGCGCTGTACGTGTTGGTGATTACCTTGAACTCCTGCAGCGCGTCGGGCGAAAGCTGCACAACCTGGTTCGAAAGCCCCTGGTTGGATGTTCCGTAGGCGTTGTTATCCACCCCATCTAACGTGAAGTTATTGAACTGGCTGCGCAACCCATTCACGTTGAACGATGCTTCCCGTTTGGACAGTGCATAGGAATTCCGCACGCCCGGCGCCAGCAACGCCAGCGATGCGCTATCTCTGCCGTTCAGCGGGAGGTTTTCGATATCCTCATGCCCGATCACCTGCCCGCGCTCGCTCGATTCCTGCTCCACCAGCGCCGCGCTCGCGTTCACCGCCACCGTTTGGCTGACTTCACCGATTTCGAGCGATACATTCACGCGCTGCCGCGCGCCCACCGACACGCGAAACTCAGGCGTCTCCGATTTTTTGAAACCCGGCGCCTCCACGCGCACGCGATATTCGCCCAGCCTGACTTCTAGGAACTGATAGTTACCCGACTGATCGCTCAACGCTTGCTGCTCAACTCCGGTGTCGCGGCTGATCAGCGTGACGTGAGCGCTTGCCACCATCGCGCCTTTCGGATCGGATACGGTCCCCAGTACCGCGGCGGTTTCAAATTGGCTGAATACGGGTCTTGGAGCGAGCAGCACTCCCATGGCAAGGCTCGCCAAGAGCAGGCTTTTTTTCGGCATGATCAGCCGTATTGGAACACCGCAGCCTGAAATAAACCTTAAGATCGCGAGCTGTCACGAGATTTTCACGCGGATTTCGCAGAACCGTCACGCGGATAAAACAGTGACGTAAGATGCCGGCTTACGCGAAAGCCGGCACCTCGTCGGAACGTTTTGGCGCGCGTTTAATTCTGCTCTCCGCCGCCACCGCCACCGCCGCCCGCGTGTCCCGGGCCGCGAAATACCGCGTTCAAGAACAGCAGGTTCAAGCCATCCATGTAGCCGCGGTAATTCGGATCGGCGGTGAAGCCAATCTCGTTTCCGCGGCCATCGCGCTGTACGATCAAAAACGGCTTGTACGCAAGCTGCTTGCGGAACTCTTCCCACGAGTAGCCGCTTGCCATCACCGTATCGGCCCCCGCAAACACCACCGCGTTGGCGCCCCGGTCCACCTTGATCGGCGTGTAAATGGCGCCGCCGCTCACCAGCGCGTAAACGGTTTCGGGCACGCCAGCGCAGATCCACTGTTCCGGATCGACCTTCGCCTTCGCCAGGAAGCCGTGCGCCGGCCACGGCGCCTGCGTGTCGGGCTGAGTCGCCTTCTCCATGTCCGCCTCGGTGGCATACGTGTGTGCCGCCACGCGTTCGATGTTGCCGCCGGCGCCTCGGCCGCCCGCAGCCGGTTCCGGTGTGACGGCAGCCGCGGCCCCGCGTCCACCACGTCCACCGCCGCCGCCCGCGGGCGTTCCCGCTGCCGAGCTAAGCGCGTTTTCCTGTTGCACCGCCATCATGCCATTGCCTGCCATATACGAAATGGCGCTGCCGAGCCCGATCAGCGTTCCGCCCGCCTGGACCCAATCGTGCAGCCGTCGCGTACCGTTCGCGCCCAGCGACTCAGCGTATCCATTTCCTTCGGGCAGAATGATCACTTGAAACTTCGAAAGATCGGCCCCGCCTATTTGCTGCGTCCGAATCACGGTCACCGGATATCCGTATTCGCGCTCCAGCATCCAACGCGTCTCACCCGCGGACGTCCCATTTGTCGGGCGGTCCCAAGCCATCAGAATGGCGGGTTTGCGCAGATAAGCCACGCGCGAGCTGCCAAAATCGGGGCCATCGTCCATCCAACTGGTGTTGGTCGCTACGACGTCTGCCCCGGAACTTGCCGCCAGTCGGTCGAGCGTAGCGTGCAACGTGGCAGGATTCTCTCTCACCATGATGATCAGCGTGCCGGCGGGGAAAATGTGCCCGCTCTGCGTGAATTTCTTGTCGGCGCTCAGCACGCGCAGATTTTCATGCAATGCTCCGGCCAGCAGTTTCGCTGCCGCGGTCGTACCCCATGGCACTAAATAAGCCACGGTTCCGGTTCCGGACACCTTTCCCGCGGGCGTATCGCCCGATTTTACCGGCGTGAAGTTGCCTTCCACTTTCGCATTCGCGCTATCTATCGGCACGTTGAACTGCAGCGGCAGCGACCACGCAGTCACGTCGTAAATCTCGCTTCGCTCGCGCAATTTGCGGCGCTGCTCTTCACTCTTCAGAAACGCTTCATCCATCGAAACCTGCGGATCCAGGACATCGCGAATCAACCGGCGCTCCGGTTGTGTCAGCGACACGGCGTATGAGCCCGCCGGATATTCCTTGCCCGCGACGCTGAATGCAGCCGCGGCGCGCCGCACCTCCACACCTTGCAGAGCCAGCAACTGCGCCATCTTGTCGACGGCTGAGGTGTCGCCCGTCCGCGGCAGCACGAACTCTTTCAACGGGTCCTTGGCAGCATCTTCGAGCGCAGAGGTCTGATAACGGTAAAACATGTCCAGCAGCTTCTCGCGATTGTGCGCCGCCACCTCGCAGCTAGAAATCGACGTCACAAAATGTCGCCGCACGGTCTCACGATAGGTCACCATCGTGTCGTCTGATTTCCGCACTAGAAGCCCGCGCGTCGATCCGTTTTCGTACGTCATTGCCATGCCGCCGAAATAAAACGGCCAGCTTGCGCCGTATCCGGGATAGAACGCGTCATATTGCTCACGCGTGAAATAGCGAAAACCGAACTGGTCGAAATACTTCGCGTTGCTTTTGCCGAACCAGTACAGGTTGTCGTGCTGCTCCTTCGTCAGGTAAGGATTGTATGGATCGGATTCCGGCGTGAAATAGTAAGTCGCGTCCGTTCCCATTTCATGCAGGTCGATAAACACCTGCGGATACCATTCCTGCAGCGCCTTCACGTGCCCGATCGTTTCCGGCTGCGTGATCCCCAGCCAATCGCGGTTCAAATCAAAGAAGTAGTGATTGGTGCGCCCGCCGGGCCACGATTCGCTATGCTCCGCCGCCAGCGGGTTAGCGTCCGCTTCCAAACCCTCATTGACTTCGAAGTCGTGAATGAAACGGTTGCGGCCGTCGGGATTCTGGATGGGCACGATGATCGTCAGCGCATTGGCCAAGGTATCGGCTACTCCTTTGTCACCGCGCGTTGCGAGCAAGTGATACGCGGTGACCAGCGCAGAGTCTGACCCAGAGATTTCGTTTCCGTGTACCGAGTACGCAAGCCACAGGATCGCAGGCGTATTCGCGATGATCCGCTGCGCTTCGGCGGGCGTAGTCTTGCGCGGATCATGCAAACGCGCCATGTTCGCACGAATTTCGGGCAGCCGCTTGATGTTTGCCTCGGAGCCGATCACGGCGTAGATCAGTTCGCGGCCTTCCCAGGTTTTGCCGTATTCGAACACCTTCATGCGGTTCGGTTCTGCGGCCGCGAGGGCGTTCATGTACTTCACGATGTTGGCGTGGCTCGATACGCGATCGCCGAAATCGTAGCCGATCGCTTTTTTCGGAGTGGGAACAGCGGGGTCATAATTTGCGCCCGGCCACATTTCAAATTTGGCTTGGGCGCCCAGAGACAGGGCCGAGGCAACCAGGATAAGGGCAACTCTCATAAGCACACAAGGATAACAAGAGCAGAGCGGCGCCGGAAAAGCGGTCTGCGGGCCGCACAAGCCTCAGCTCTTGAGGCCTTGCAACGTCTGCTCGACCAGCTTCAAGGTCTTTTCGGGGTCGGGATCATCCACTCGAATTACGTTGGCTTTGGGTCCCCACGTTCTCCAGCGCTCGAACATGCGCGGCGCGGGAAAACCGGAGAAGACCGTGATCGAAGGGACGCCGCACGCGGCGGCTACATGTTGACCGGCGGAGTCATAACCGACATAGAGCGAGCTCGCGGCGATGATCTCTGCGAAGCCAGCGAATGACCCGTCCCAGTAATTCACTTTCGCGCCCGAGCGTTCCACGGCTTGCGTCACGCGCTCGGCCTCCGAGCCTCCCGCGCCTTTATCGATGCAGATCGGCAGGCCGCGCTTCGCCAGCAGAGACAACAAACGCTCTTCGAAGGGATCCGGGAGACGTTTCGCAACGTTCGCGCCGACGCCCAGACTCACTGCGATCCGTTGCTGCGGCGGTTGCTTCGCCTTGAGGGCAATGAACGGTTTCGCGCCCGACACGCCGAGAGTCTCTTCCGTCCAGCGCGCAGTCAGTTCAGGGAGGGACTGATCGGAATCGGCGCCGTATGCGCGGCTCTCAAAGAAGCGGTAACGATCGTCCGGACAAATCTGCAGCAGACCCAGTTGGGTGAAGCGCGAATCCGGATCGAGCACCAGGCACTCCGGATCGTCCGTCAGAGCGGTCAACTGATCCGACGTCGCCAGCCGCTCGCGCAGTGTCCCGCGGGGATAATCGATGGGCGCGTGCTGAATCGCGGCATCGCCGGCGAACAGCTCGTAGTTTTTTTGCGGTCCGGCAAACTGAATCTTCGATTTCGGAAATCGCTGCTTCGCCGCCGCGAGAACCACGCTTGTGACCGCAACATCCGCGCCCAACGTGACGCGCGAAAGCACCAGCACGCGTTGCGGCGTACCCACCACTTGCCGTACGCGACGTACAAACTCGTAACGGGAAACCATCTGCGCCGCATCGCCGCCCGAAACATATGCCGCCACCTGCGAAAAAAGCCGCGCGTACGCATCGCAAAGGGACGGTTCGAAGCGATCCGCCAATCCTTCCACCAGCACGCCGAAGAGCGCCGCGGAACACGGCTCCTCCAGCAGGGCATGCGGAAGCGTTTGCGGCGCTTTGCCGGCGATGCACTGGTCCAGAACCTGCTGCGCGATTTCCTTACACGAAGTACTTCGCAACGATCGGCCCCAATTTCTTAAGCGTTATTTCCGGCACGAGCTTACGATCGGTCAGAATGGCGTGCGATAGCGCCGACCCGCACTTGCAGCCCCGTTTTCGCGGCATCTCGGTGACGGCTTCGGTCACCACCTTGCACGCGTTCTCGGCATTCTTCACCAGATTGCCAACAATCTCGTCCACCGTAACGGCGTCGTGATGCGGATGCCAGCAATCGTAGTCCGTAACCATCGCCACGGTAACGTAGCAAATCTCAGCTTCTCGCGCCAGCTTTGCTTCTTGCAGATTTGTCATGCCGATCACGTCCATGCCCCAACTGCGGTACACGTTCGATTCGGCCTTGGTGGAAAACTGCGGTCCCTCCATGCAGAGGTATGTGCCGCCCTTCTTTGCGATCACGCCGGCAGTTGCACAAGCCGCGTTGACCAAAGTCGCGAGCTCCGGACACACTGGATCGGCGAAGCTTACGTGCGCCACCAGTCCCTCTCCGAAGAACGTCGAGACGCGGCCGCGCGTGCGATCGAAAAACTGATCGGGTATCACGAAATCGAGCGGCTTGTGTTCTTCTTTGAGCGACCCAACGGCGCTCAGCGACAGAATCCGCTCCACGCCGAGCTCCTTCATACCGTAAATGTTGGCGCGAAAATTCAATTCCGACGGCGAAATTCGGTGGCCGCGCCCGTGTCGCGCCAGGAATGCGACTTTGCGTCCGGCGAGTTGACCAAGAATGTAGCTGTCGGACGGCTGCCCGAAGGGCGTGTCTATATTTGCCTCTTCCACCGCGTCGAAGCCTGGCATGGAATAGAGTCCACTGCCGCCGATGATCCCGATTTCCGCTTTCAAGTTGAGCTCTCCTGAATCAATTCGAGTAACACGCCGCCAGTCGAAGCGGGATGAACAAACACGTACCGGTGACCGCCGGCGCCTGTCCGCGGTTCGTTGAGCAGCCGTGCGCCGGATGTCCGCAGACGTTCTACAGCGGCGTCTAAATCAGGCACACGCAGCGCTAAATGGTGCAGGCCCGGTCCGCGCTTTTCCAGAAATTTCGAGATAGGCGAATCGGCAGTCGCGGGCTCAAGCAGTTCGATGCGCGAATCGGAAGCGGGCAGCATCGACACGCGCACTTTTTCGGTTTCGACGGTCTCGCGATGCCCAACCACAAATCCCAGCGCCTGATAATACGCCTCCGCCTGCGCTAGATCATTCACTGCAATCGCAACGTGATCGATCGCCAAACCGCTGCCGCGAGTCACGCGCCGCGGGCCGTCGCTTTTGTCGATCGCATCGGCCAGTTCGGCGATGCCTGTGCCGTTGACCGCCACCGTTTTTACGATTGCCGCGCCGCGTTCGCCGCTCTCTAAGCGGATTTCGCGCTCTACCTTGTCCGCGCCCGGTAAATCGGACTTGTTGATCGCGAAAATGTCGGCGATCTCCATGATCCCGGCCTTGATCGCCTGCACATCGTCGCCGAGGCCCGGCACCAGCACCACGACGGTCACTTGCGCGAGTCTCGCGACCTCGATTTCGTCCTGCCCCACGCCGACGGTCTCAACGATTACGTAATCACGGCCTGCGCCGTCCATCAGCCGCACCAAATCAGCGGTGGCGCGCGCCAGTCCTCCGCTCGAACCGCGCGTCGCCATCGAGCGCACGAACACTCCCGCATCGCCATGATGCTGCTGCATGCGGATGCGATCGCCCAGAATCGCGCCGCCCGTGATGCGGCTGGTTGGGTCCACGGCAATAATCGCCAAGGTCTTCCCGCGCCGGCGGAGTTCGGCGGCCAACGCGTCGACCAGCGTGCTTTTGCCCGCGCCCGGTGGTCCCGTGATGCCCACGACCTTTGCATGACCGGCGCCTTCCAACTCCTCCAGCAGCGCCAGCGCTTCGGGATCGCGGTTTTCCACGCCAGTCGCGGCTCGCGCCAACGCGCGCAGATCACCCGCGCGTATCTTCTGGGCGGCGCCGCTCATCCGCTTTTCAAAAGCTGTCGTGCGATCACCAGCCGTTGGATCTCGCTGGTACCTTCGCCGATAGTGCAGAGTTTGACATCGCGATAAAACTTCTCGACAGGATAGTCTTTGATGAATCCGTAGCCGCCGTGGATCTGCACCGCTTCGTTCGCAATCCGCACCGCCGCTTCCGAAGCGAAGAGTTTCGCCATCGAGGATTCGCGCGTCACGCGATGGCCCTGATCGATCATCCAGCCGGCGCGATAGTTCAACAGGCGCGCAGCATCGAGTTCGACAGCCATATCGACCAGCTTGTTTTGGATCGTCTGAAACTCCGAAATCGGCCGCCCAAACTGTTTGCGCAATTTGGCGTACTTCAGCGCCGCGTCGTAAGCGCCCTGGGCCATGCCGATCGCCAGCGCGGCAATAGAAACGCGTCCGCCGTCCAGCACCTTCAGGCTGTCCACGAACCCTTCGTTGATCTTGCCGCAGAGCTGCGTTTGAGGCACCCGGCAATTTTCGAAGATCACTTCGCCGGTCGCGCTGGCGCGCATGCCGAGCTTGTTTTCTTTCTTGCCCGGCCGGAACCCGGGCGTGCCCTTCTCCACGATGAACGCGGAAATTCCGTGCTGCGCGGCGGCGCGGTCCGTCACCGCCATCGCCACGCACACGTCGGCGTAGTGCGCGTTTGTGGTGAACGTCTTCGCTCCATTCACCACCCAATCCTCGCCCTCGCGAACCGCTTTCGTGCGCGTGCCCGCGGCATCGGAGCCCGCTTCAGGTTCCGTCAGCGACCAGCAGCCCAGCCATTCACCGGAAGCCAGTTTGGGAATGTATCTCGCCCGCTGCTCCTCGGTCCCCATCTTGTAAATGTGGTTCGAACACAGCGACGTGTGCGCGGCCAGAATAATGCCCACCGACCCATCCACGCGCGCCAATTCTTCGATGATGATGGCGTATTCGATATAGCCCAAACCAGCGCCGCCAAGCTCTTCCGGAAAGATGGCGCCCATGTAGCCCAACTCGCCCAGCTTGCGAACCACTTCCAGCGGAAAGGTTTGGGCCTCGTCCCACTCCATTACGTGCGGCGCAATTTCGCCTTCCGCGAATTCGCGCACTGCTCTGCGGAGCTGTTTCTGCTCTTCGGTATATTCGAAGTTCATTTTTGGATCACGCCAGCGGCGTACGCGGGCCCGGAGCTTCGCGGCACTAAACGATCTCTTCCTTGCTTGCGTCCCAACGCACCGTGCGCTGCTGGCGATAACTTTCCACCGCCATCCGGCACGCAATCGCGATGCGGAAGCCCAGGTCGAAGGGGCAATTGGGTTTGGCGTTGCCGCGCATGCTCTCGACGAAGTTGATCATGTGCGCTTTCGGGTCTGAGCGCGTGATGCCGTTCATATCCCCGCCGTCCGGCCGGTTCTTTTTCTCAGGCTGATACTTGATGGTTTGCGGCGTGCGGCTGATTGTGCCGTCCGTGCCCAGCACGTCTTCCGTGATGCTCAAGCGCTCGTTGCCGAAGCCCGAATCCCACGTGAACAGCATCTCTTCTTTCGCGTGCACCATGGAAACGTTCATCGTGTCCGGCACTTCGCGCCCATCTTTCCAAACATACAGACCGCCGGTCATCGTCACGTCGCTCGGTATCGAAAGGTCGAGCGCCTTGTACCAGAAGGAAAGCTGGTGGCACATGTTTTCGAAAACGTTTCCGCCCGAATAATCCCAGAAGAAACGCCAGTTCAGATAGCGATTCGCGTCAAACGGCCGCTGCGGGGCCTCGCCCAAAAACGATTTCCACACGATGTTTTCGGGCGTCATGTCCGGCCGGATCGGGCGCGACCACTGGGGTTTCCCATGCGGCGTGTTGCGGTACATGCGTCCCTGGATCATCGTGATCTTGCCCATCAGTTCCGGCTTCAGGAAATTCACCGCGTCCGTATACTGGCCCAGCGAAGTCCATTGATGTCCGACAGCCACGGTCCGCCCCGTCGCGCGCTGGTAAGCCGCGCGCATACGTTTGGCGTGGTCCGGATTGAACGCCATCGTCTTTTCCTGGTAAACGTGCTTTCCCGCGTCCAGCGCGGCCGTGAAGCACTCGGCGTGCAAATGCTGCGGCGTCGCGATCAGCACCGCGTCGACGGATTTGTCGTCGAGCAAATGCCGGTAATCGAGATACGTCTTCGCATTCGGAGCGATCTGCTTTACCTGCTCCAAACGGAGCGTGTATATGTCCGCCGCACCCACGCACTCGACGCCCGGAATCGATACTGCCTGCCGCAAAATCTCAGAGCCGCGATCGCCCGGTCCGATGATGCCCAGCCGAATGCGGTCGTTGGCGCCGGGGACGGCGTGGGCTGCTTTGGTGGCGACTGCACCCGCCAATCCGGTGGCTACTTTGCCAATAAAATTACGGCGCGACTGCATGGGCTCTCCTTCAGACAGGCTTGGGGACTATTCCGATTATATTATGCGGGTGCTTGCGCTCTTCACTGTTCGGTACTACGCTCACGCGGCGCAACAATCCGCGTGCGACGCCACATTCTTGCGATTTGAGCCGGTATCATAAGTGAAAATGCCGAAACTATTCGACGTCGTTCTGGATCCCACCACGGCGAAGGTGATTCCCGAGCCTTCGGGCGATCATCTGCTCTATTTCGAAGGCCCCACCGAAGAGCTTTCGCTCATGGTTGCGGGCAGTCTGCGCCTGAAACCCGGCGCCAGTCCTCATCCGCCGCATCAGCACCCGGAGGAAGAATTCATGCTTGTAACCGAGGGCACGGGTGAAATCTTCGTGGACGGCAAACCCACCAAAGTCGGACCCGGCAGCATGATGTATTGCAAGGGCCAGACCCTGCACGCAATCGTAAACACCGGCGCGGAACCCATGCTCTTCTACTATTACAAGTGGCTCAGCTAGCCTGACCGGCGCGCCACGGCGGCAGCAGGTGCTTCTGAATCTTGCCTAGCGCGGTGCGCGGCAGCGTTTCCACGGGCACGAAATCGCGCGGTACTTTGAACGATGCCAGTTGCGCCCGGCATCGCGCCTGTAGATCCTCGGGCGATACTGCGCCGCGCGTTACGATGTACGCCACCGGAATCTCGCCCCGCAACTTGTCCGCAACCCCAACCACGGCCGCTTCCGCAATCTCCTCCTGCTCGGTCAGGAAGTCTTCAATCTCGCGTGGGTAAATGTTGAATCCGCCTGAGATAATCAGATCGCTCTTGCGCCCCAGCAGGGTGTAATATCCGTCTGCGGAGCGTTCCGCCATGTCTCCTGTTTTGAACCAGCCGTCATCGAAGGCCGCGCGCGTTGCCTCTTCGCGCCGCCAGTAACCCGCGAAAATGTTGGGACCGCGCAGCTGCACTTCGCCATTTGCGATGCGCGCCGAAACTCCCGGCAGCGGCAGCCCAACAGTACCCGCGCGCCGTTCGCCCGCATAAGGGTTGGAGATGTTCATCATCGTCTCCGTCATCCCATAGCGCTCCAGAATTGCGTGGCCGAACTTCGCGCGAAAATCTTCGAACACCTGTGCCGAAAGCGGCGCCGAGCCGCTCACGAACAGGCGCATGAAGCCGCCGATTTCGCCCGCAACTTCGTCTGGCATGTCGAGCAACCGCACGTACACCGTGGGTACGCCGAAGAACAGCGTTGGACGGAAGTCCAAAAACTCCGCGGCTGCCTTCTGATGTTCAAAGCGCTCCAACAATCGCATGCGGCAGCCGCTGAAGAGCCAGCAATGCAGCCCGTTGCCCAGCGCGTGCACGTGAAATAGCGGCAGCGCCAGCAGAAATCGATCCGCACTTGTGATCTGCCAGCACGCATTCAGGTTTACGCCGTTTGCCGCAAAATTGTTGTGAGTCAGAATTGCGCCCTTCGAGACCCCGGTCGTGCCCGATGTGTAAACCAGCGCGGCCGGCGCATCGCCATCCAGCGGTTCCGCCATGCGGTCGGCGCTTGCCGGAGGTTGCAACTCCTCTACACGCCAGAGCGCCGTCGACCCGGGCATCGGCTGGGCCGCAATCACCGCCTTCGGCTCTGCGTCGGCGAGTATGTGCAGAATCTCGCGCTCGCGATACAGAATGTTGATGGGCACGAAAATCACGCCCAGCTTCACGCACGCCAGGTAGATGTCGATCATCTCCAGGCAATTCGCCAGGTAGACGCAAAGCCGGTCGCCCGTCCGCAATCCACGCGCAAGAAACAGCGCCGCCATGCGGTTGCTGCGCGCGTCGATCTCGCCGAACGTGTATTCCCGGCCTTTAAACTCCAAGCCAATCTCATCGCGCCGCCCCTGCAACGATAGATTGAATAACTGCCCCAGGTTCATGCTCGCTCCGGAATTGCCATCGCCGCAGCTGCCGTAAGCAGCGCGAACACGCCCAACGCATAGAAGCTGACGCGGAACTGTCCGGTGTAATCGGCAAGCCAGCCGACAGCCGGAGCGCCCGCCAAAATCATCGCCGTCCCCACCATGTTCACCAGCCCCATCGCCGCGCCCGCGCGACCCGGGAACAGCGCGGCTGCTCGATTGAATACCGCCGCGTAGGGCAATCCGCAGCCGAATCCCAGCAGCACAATCGCCGCCAGCGCTACCGCGATTGACTGCGCCCATCCCAACGCCACGCAGGCGAGCGCACTTATCACAAGCGATCCCACCAGAAGGAGTCGCATTCGCATCCGCTGCGCCAGCCATCCCCCCATCGGCCGCGAAACGATTCCCAACAGCAGCACCACCGAGCCCATCAGTCCCGCGGTCTTCAGCGGCATCTCAAAATTCGTCTTCAGCAAAATCGTGATCCACGCACCCACCACGATCACCAACCCGAACGACGCCATCTGCGTTACGCCCAGCAGCCAAAGCTCGCCGCGTCGCGCTACTTCCGCCAATCCCAAGGCGCCTGTGCTCGCCTGTTCCAATCGCGGCGCCGCGGCCATCCACAATGCCCACACGATTCCCGCCACCAGCGCGCATCCCAGAAACGCGCCCCGCCAGCCGAACCTGCCCAACATCTGCGGCACCGCGAACAGCACGAATCCCGAGCCCAACACGATCGATCCCCCGAAGAACCCTTGCGCGATGTGCAGTTCCCGGCCTTTAAAGAGCCCCACGATATAACGCGCTCCGGCGGTAAACGACATGCCGGTGCCGATGCCCGCGAAGAGCTTCCACAAAAGCAATTGCCAGTACGCCGTCGAAAATGCGATTCCAGCATTCGCCACCGTCACCCACGCCAGCGCCACCGCCATCATGCGTGCCGCGCCATGCCTGTCTGCCAGCCGTCCGCCCGGTACTTGCATCACCGCGTGCGAGAGGAAGATTCCCGTTGTCAGGAGTCCCGCGCTGGCCTGGTCGAACCCGAACTGGCTGCGCAGCGCCAGCACCATGGGCGCATGATTGGTGTAATTCGCCGAAAAAGCGAAGCCTGCCGCACAGCCGCAAAGTAGCGCACGTTTGTTCATCTTTAACCGGGCTGGTTCAGGTTACCACCGGTTTGTCGCAGGCCACACCTGATGCGCGCCGCGCGCGCCGCCTTCGTGTTAGGATCGCTGACAAATGATCGTGCTTGCCCTTGCGTTCGCACTATCAGCGCCGCAGGAGCAGCCCGCGCAAAAGGTGTCCATCTCGGGAACCGTGGCGGATTTCGTCACTGACGCGCTTCTCAACAAAGTGCGGGTGCTCGCCGAGCCAGTGGGGCGCAACGGCATCGCAAACGCCACAACCAGCGACGACAAAGGGAACTTCACCCTCGTTGATCTCCCTCCCGGCGCCTATCGACTGCGCGGCATTCGCAACGGCTACTTGTCGACGCGCTATGGCGCGAAACGAGCAGACGCGGCGGGGACCACGCTTACGCTCGAAGCCGGCGCGCAGTTCAAAGACCTGCAACTGAAGTTGATCCCCTTCGCAGTTGTAGCGGGGACTGTCCTCGATCCTGATGGCGAAGGTCTCGCAGAGGCTCGCGTTGCCTTGATTGCCGTGCGCTACCGCAATGGCCGCCGGCAGGCTGTCGCAACGGGGCAATATGCCACTACCGACGAAGCCGGCCGCTTCCGTATCCCATCCGTTCCGCCCGGATCGTACTATCTGCACGCCGGGCCGCCTGAACAATTTGGCGAGTGGGAGGATCATTCGCGCAAAGGCAGCCCAGAGGAAATACTTGTTCCCGCCTTTTACCCCGCCACCACTGATATCGGCTCCGCCCGCAAGTTCGACGTGAACGCCGGCGACCGCC
This sequence comes from Bryobacteraceae bacterium, assembly GCA_036268375.1. Taxonomy (GTDB): domain Bacteria; phylum Acidobacteriota; class Terriglobia; order Bryobacterales; family Bryobacteraceae; genus PALSA-243. Next base: position 18,729 of record DATAUH010000206.1, read on the forward strand.
TCGAGGGCGCGGACATCACGCTTATACGCAGCAAGGTCTACCGCGTTCGCGTTCGTCTCGAAAGTCCCGAAGGCCTCCGCTCCGGCGTCGGCTTGGACCCGCGTCCGAATCTGAGCGATGGAATCTCGCCCAATCTGCCATCCAATTGCCGGAATGGCGTCTGCGAGTTCCGGCATGTTCCCGCCGGCTCCTACACAGCCAGCGCTCAGATCAGCCGTCCGCAAATGACCATCACCGAAATGTTCTCGAGCCACGATAGGATCGAAATGCCAGTCGATGTCACGAATGGCGACGTTGATGACGTTCATATCCTCATTACCCAACCATCCGAGGTGACCGGCCACATTACGATAGAAGAGAGCGGCGAAAAACCGAAGCTCGACTTCGGCGTCAGGTTCATTACTCCTTCGGGCGATGACCTCTCGTCACGCGTCGGATCCGACGGTTCTTTCGGCGCCCGCCTCTCGCGTGGACTTTACGAAGTGGAGCCCTACTCGCCGTCCGGTTTGATTGTGAAAAGCATGCGTTCCGGAGACGTAGACGTGCTGCGCGAAGGGCTCAACATTAACAAGCCGGAGAAGGTTCCACTCGAAATTGTGCTTTCCCGCGACGGCGCGGTGCTCGATGGCGTCGTTCGGGACAAGGACGATCACGCCATCTCCGCCGCTACTGTCGTGCTGGTCCCGGAAAATGCGTTGCGGGCGCGCATTGGTCTTTATCAAGTGGTGAGCAGCGATCAACTCGGCCACTACCACTTTGCAGCCGTCATGCCCGGGTCTTACAAGCTGTTTGCGTGGAGCTATATCGAACCGGATTCATGGTTCGATGTTGACGTGCTCAAGGACTTCGAAAGCTTCGGTTCGCCCATCACACTCGATGCCAAAGCTCACGCCAACGCCGATCTGCGCGTCATCGTTCATTAGTGGCCGCGGCGCAGCGGTCGCCCGGGGAAGATTCCGTCCACCAGCGCGGCTTTCTGCACCACGGGCACGCCGTTAACCAGCACATAGACCATTCCCTCGGAATACTGCGCCGGATTTTCGAACGTGGCGCGGTCAATCACCTTCGCCGGATCGAAAATCGCAACATCGGCGTCAGCGCCTACCGCAATTCGGCCCTTCACCGTCACGCCCAACCGGTTCGCGGGCGCAATTGTCATCTTGCGCAGCGCCTCCATCAGCGTCAGCGCGTGTTGTTCGCGTACATAGCGCCCCAAAACGCGCGTAAAGCATCCGGCGGCGCGCGGGTGACCCTTGCCGTTCTCCAAAATGCCATCCGAGGCAATCATCACCATCGGATTCGCGATCGCCAGCTTCACGATGTCCTCCGGAATCGAGTGCACGGCCACCATTCCGCCCTGTTTTCGAAAGCGCGCGAAGCTTTCCGGCGTCAATCGCTCGCCCGTCGCGGCCCACTGCAGGTCGTGAAAAGTGATTCCGCCCTGCCGCGCCTGCCATCCATCGTCAAAAATCGCCGACGCAATGTCTGTCATGCCCGCCGTGTACGAATACGCCTCCGTCGTCACATCCAAGCCACGCTTCCGGGCCCCCTCGATCATTTCGAGACATAGCGGCGTCTGCCGCAAGCCCATGCTGGTGATGTGAACCACGTGCAGGGACGCGCCTGTTACTGCCGCGTCCGCCAAGGCCTCTTGCATCGCGTCGATCACACCCGGCTCTTGCGGGCCACCGTTGCGTATGTGCACGTAAATCGCGGTCTTTTTCTCCGCCGCCACTCGAAACACATCCAGAATCTCTGGCCGCGACGCAAGCGGGATATACGCGATGCCCAGCCCCACGCCGAGCGCGCCATCGTCCACTCCGCGCCGCAACAAAGCCAGCATCTGTTTCTGCTCTTCGGCGGTCGCATCGCGCTTCACGGCGTTATCGCGCGGCAGCAGCGTGCCGGTGTCATGCATCACCGCCATGCGCGCCGGCAAATAGCCCGACGACGCGCCGAAATTGATCAGCGCTTTGCCTTCGCGCTCCGCGTACCACGCGGGAATCGGCGACGCGCCGACCTCCATCTCGAGCGCCGTCGTCACCCCGTCCATCGCCTTGTAGCGATAGTTCTCGGGGGTCTGTCCATGCGAGTGCAGATCGATGAAGCCCGGCGCAACCACCAGCCCCTTCGCATCGATCGTCACTCGCCCGCGCAACGCAGCGCTCGAAACCGCCGCGATCTTGCCGCCGCGAATCCCTACATAGCGCACCGCGTCCAGGCCGCTCGCCGGATCCATGACCCGGCCGTTTGCAATCACGGTGTCGAATTCCTGGGCCTGTGCCAAGAGCGCCAGCGTCAAGAGGAAGAGGCAAAATCGCATGTGTATCTCCACGCGCCACTAGTCCGCGCGCAAATGCCATGTTAATTTGATTCCCATGCCGGCGAATTTCAAGGCCGAACTTGTCGCCTGCTTCGGACAGCCCGTGGCCGAAAATCCCACTGGGGCCATGCAGGAAGCGGCCTTCCGCGCCCTCGGGCTCGACTGGCGCTATCTTACCGTGGAAGTTCCGCCGGATCGGCTTCGCGAGGCCGTCTCCGGAGCCCGCGCCTTCGGCATGCAAGGCTTCAACCTCACCATCCCTCACAAGGTAGCGGTGATCGGTCTGCTCGATGAAGTCGCGCCCGATGCCGCTCTCATCGGCGCCGTAAACACCGTGCGCCGTTCGGGTGAGCGGCTCATCGGCGAAAACACCGACGGCAAGGGGTTCCTGCGCGGCGTTCGTGAAAAGGGTAGCCTCGACCCGAAAGGCAGGCGCGTCGTCGTTCTTGGCGCAGGCGGCGCCGCGCGAGCCATCGTTGCCGAACTGGCCCTCGCTGGCGCAGCCGATATCCTGGTCATCAACCGCTCTGCCGCGCGCGGCGAAGCTCTGGTCCGCGATCTCGCCGATCGCACAAAAGCGCCCATCCGTTTCGCCCCCTGGCAAGCCGCACACATCGTCGCACCCGAAACCGACCTGCTGGTCAACGCTACATCCATCGGGCTTTATCCGGATGTCAAATCAGTGCCGCCGGTCGATCTTAGCGGCATCAATCCGCGTCTTCTTGTCTGCGACGTCGTATTCAACCCGCCGATCACGCCGTTTCTGCAAGCCGCAATCGACCGCGGTCTCGCGGTAGTCGATGGTCTTGCCATGCTTGTCTTTCAAGGCGTGATCGGCTTCGAGCTCTGGACCGGCCGCAAGCCGCCCGAAGGCGTCATGACTGCCGCTCTCCGCCAGGCGCTCGGATTGGCCTGAACTTCCGCGCCACAATTTTCGTAACCAAATCAGTCCCCCGGAGTATCAGGATTGGAAGGTTGACGCATGAAACTCGTACTCGCCGGATTGCTCCTGCTCAC